>JAZNUD010000028.1:0-47066 GCA_045592085.1 Acutalibacteraceae bacterium
CAAGAGAGTTCCCCCCGAAGAAAAATACAGAGAGGCGCTTGCGAAATAATGGAAACGTTCAAAATAAAAAAACTGCGTGAAAACGCAAAAATCCCCTTCAGGGCAACTCCCGGCAGCGCAGGTATGGATTTGTATGCCTGCATAGACGAGCCGATTACCCTTGGCGGCGGCGACAAAGCGGTTATCCCCACGGGTATCGCAATCGAGCTTCCGAGCGCAGAGCTTGCAGCATTCGTTTTCGCAAGAAGCGGACTCGCAATCAAGCACGGCATCGGTCTGCTCAATTCCGTCGGAGTTATTGACAGCGACTACAGAGGCGAAATCTGTGTCGGCGTCATCAATCAGCTCAAGGAAGAATATACAATTCAGCCCGACGAGCGCATAGCACAGCTTGTAATTATGCCCGTTTCTCTTATCACTCCCGTTGAAGCGGAGAGCCTTGACGAAACGGAAAGAGGTGCAGGCGGCTTCGGCTCGACGGGTAAAGTATAAAAAGAGGTTTACACCTATGAAAAAACTAATCAGCATTTTGTGCGTTTTTGCAATCGTTTTCTCTGCCTGCTCTGCCTTTGCGTTTGCGGCGGATTCCGACCTTCCTTACGAAAACAGCCAATATTATGAAATCGGCGACTACAGCATTCATTACAGAGTTTTCCCTGCCGAGGGCGAAAGAAAAGGCAGAATAATGATGCTTCACGGCTTCCTCTGCTCAACATATGCGTGGCGCAATATGGTGCCGATTCTCAACGAGGCGGGCTATGAATGCGTGCTTGCCGACCTGCCGAATTTCGGCTTCAGCACACGTGAAAACGGCGATACGGAAATCATCGACCGTGAGGAAATCATCATCAGCCTTATGGAAAGCATCGCTCCGACGGACGAATGGATTATCGCAGGCCACTCGATGGGCGGCGGCGTTTCCGTCAACATAGCAATCGAAGAGGACGTTGAAGCACTTCTTCTCTATTGCCCCGCACCGCAGAGTGAATTTCCCAAGGCGATGGAAGGCATTATGACCTCAAAGCTTATGAAGGGATTTATGAATCTCTTCTTCAACTACGGCACACGCATTCCGATTCTCGTCAAGCTCATCATCTACGCCGCAACAATGGACTGGCAGTTTGCTATGGACTATGACGTTTCGGGCGTAACGGATGCCACCCAGTACGACGGCTTCGGCGGCGGTATGTGTGAAATGATGTTCAACGTCAAGGCAACTGCGCTTGACAGGGCAAACGAGGTTGACTGCCCCGTTTTCATCTGCCAGGCAAGCAAGGATATCATCATCAATCAGGAAATGAAGGACTCAATGAACAACGCATTCCCCGAAGCAACATCGTATCTCGTCGAAGGCGGCGGACACCAGTGTATCGAAAACAGAGCAGACGAAATCTGCACTGCAACCCTTGATTTTCTTGACAAAAACGTATAACGCAAAGTACGTGTAAATGCGGCTGTAAACTTCGGTTTACAGCCGTTTTTTCGTAAAGAAGGGGTTACAAAAGTGAAAAATTTGAACTTTTTTAAAAATGTAAACTCAGGATGATTGAATTTATTCTTCGGTTAAGATATAATAACCTCACAGACAGGAGGTCTTTTATGGCTATTTCAGAAAAGATTTTGAATTTAAGAAAAGACAGAGGCTTATCGCAGGAGGCTTTTGCCGAAATGCTCGGCGTTTCCCGTCAGTCCGTTTCAAGATGGGAATCAGGCACCGCTGTGCCCGATATTGATAAAATACTTCTTTTAAGCGAGCTTTTCGGAGTTTCAACGGATTATCTTCTCAAGCCTGATCCGATAAGCACTCCCGAAGCAGTTGAATCCGACACTCCGAATATGGATGACACGGCAGAAATTGACTTGTCGCAAGTCGATATCCCCGAATATGAACCCGAGGACACCGACGAATACATTTACGATGAATCAGATACCGCCTCACCCGCAACGGATGACGCAAGCACCGAAAATAATGAAGAAAAAAAGATTTCTCCCAAAGCAATTATTGCGTGGATTCTTGTTATCTGCATTATGCTTACGGCGGTACTTGTTCCTCTTTTCTGGAGCAAAATAAAGAACGTCTGGTGGGAACTCAACGGCGGTAAGGTTGAATATCCCTACGTACTCGTTCACGGTCTCGGCGGCTGGGGCGAGGGCTCGGGAATCAATGATATTGCTCCCTACTGGGGCTCAACCTCGGGCGACCTTGCAACTCTGCTCCGAAATGAAGGCTTTGAGGTCTATACCCCGAGCATCGGTCCCGTTTCAAGTGCGTGGGACAGAGCCTGCGAACTCTATGCCCAGCTTACGGGCACTCGGGTTGACTACGGTGAGGCACATTCAAAAGAGCATAACCACGAGCGCTACGGCAGAACTTACACAATCCCCATCGTCGAAAATTGGGGTCAGGAGCTCAACGGCGGTCAGGTAAAGAAAATCAACCTTATCGGTCACAGCTTCGGCGGTGCAACGGTAAGACTTCTCACCTCTCTGCTTGAATACGGAGACGAAGCGGAAAAAGCCGCATCGGGCGAAAATGTTTCTCCGCTTTTTGAAGGCGGCAAGGGTGACTGGGTATTCAGCGTTACCGCACTGTGCGCTCCGCACAACGGATCGTCTCTCACCGAAATTCTCAACGGCTCCGACTCGCTGCTTTCAAGCATCACCAAATCCGGTTCGGGCAATTCGCTTCTGAATTCCGTTCTCTCATCGGCAGGTATGAACAATCTTCTTTCCCGTCCCGATATTTTCAACACAACCGATCTTCTGATTTCATTCTGTCTGCTTGCAAACAACCTGACAGAACCGATAAGCGGAACGTACGACCTTATGCTTGACCACTTCGGAATCAACTCCATTCTCGACAATTCGATGAAAACGTCGATAGAGAAGGTCATTGCATCGGGCAACGACCACGCAGGCTATGACCTTTCACCCGACGGTGCAAAAAAGCTCAACGATAAAATTCAGACGGTTGACGGGGTCTATTATTTCTCCTACGCTTACAGTGCAACAACCAAAGCTCCGATTGTCGGCGGTCAGATTCCCTCGCTCGATATGCTGTTTATCCTTCAGCTGCCTGCCTTGGGTATGGGCACCTTCAAGGGAACCACCAAGGACGGAATCGTTATCGATGAATCGTGGCAGGCAAACGACGGTCTCGTCAGCGTTGTTTCGGCGCAGAAGCCCGACGACGAGGAAGGCGTTTATCTCGACGGTGACGTTACCGACACCGTGCCCAAGGACGTTGAAAAGGGCATATGGAATATCTCCGCAACCAAAAAGGGACATCACGGCACGGTCATCGGCCTTGCACCCTTTGATTCAAACGCAAATCAGAAAACAAAAAATTTCTACGTCAAGCTGTTTGATTTCATAGCTTTGCTGGAAAGATAATATTATATCCCTCTGCGGTTAAAATAACTGCGGAGGGATTTTTTTGAAGAATTTTATTATAAGCGTTGACAGTGCGGCGGATTTGCCGAAGGATTTTGCAAGGGAAAACGGGATTGAGATAATGCCGATGACCGTTATTGCGGAAAGAAAACAGTTCCGTGACGGCGTCGATATAAGCGGCAGGGGTATTTTTGATATCGTTGAAAAAACAGGAAAAATCCCGAAAACCTCTGCGGTTTCGCCCTCGGAATATGAGGAATATTTCGCTACACTTACCGCAAACGGCGAATCGGTTATCCATCTTTCCTTCTGCTCGCTCCTCTCGTCAACTCACCGCAATGCCGTCATTGCTACATCGCAGGTAAAAAACGTCTGTGTGCTCGACACAAAGAATCTCGGCGGCGGAATCGGTCTGCTTGCAATAAAGGCTTGTGAAATGCGTGACAGTGGATTTCCGCTTGACGAAGCCGTCGCAAAGCTCGTTTCACTTATTCCGAAAACAAGAGTTTCATATCTGCTGGACAGCGTTGAATTTCTCCGTCTGGGCGGCAGATGCTCCGCCGCAACCGCTCTGGGCGCAGGTCTTTTTTCAATCCGTCCCTGCGCAGGAATGGTTGACGGAAAAATCGATATTCTCGCAAAATACAAAGGAAAATCCGATGCGGCAAGAAGAAAATATACCGACGATATTCTCGCAAAATATCCGTCTGCCGACAGATTCGCCGCATTCATTTACCACTCGGGCGTTGATGGAGATGTGCTTGAATATGCAGCCGAAAAACTCCGCAATGCCGGATTCGGAAAAATAATCACCGCCGAAAACGGCAGTATCATCAGCCTTCACAGTGCACCGAAGGCATTCGGAATCCATATCATAGCATAAAAATCGGGCTGCCCGTCTGACGGACAGCCCTGAATTTTTTAATTATATTTTCATAATTCCCAGCACGTCAAGAATTGAGGAGATGAGAATCAGCACGATGCATACGGGTGCAACGTATTTGATGATAACGGTGAAAAGTGTTTTTGCCTTGAAGGGTGCTCCGATTTCAATTTCCTCAATAAGAGCCTGAGGCTTGAGGATATATCCGACAAAAATGCAGGTGAGGAGCGCAACAATCGGCATAAGCACGCTGTTGCTGACAAAGTCGAACATATCAAGAATCGAAAGACCTGCAACGGTAATGAAATCCCAGATTCCGAAGCCGAGTGATGAGGGAATTCCGAGCACGATGCAGAAAACAAAAACTGCAAGGCAAGCAACCTTTCTGCCCCATCCGAGTTTATCTCTTACGATTGACACTACCGTTTCCATAAGAGAAATCGAAGAAGTGAGCGCAGCAAAAAGAACGAGCAGGAAGAATGCTGCACCAATAATTGCGCCGCCGGGCATACTGTTGAAAACCTTGGGAAGGGTGATAAACATAAGGCTCGGACCCTTGCCGAGGGCTGCTTCGTCTCCGCCCGAAAAAGCGAAAACTGCAGGGATAATCATAAGGCCTGCAAGGAATGCGATACCCGTATCAAAAATCTCAATCTGACGGACGGATTTTTCAATCGAAACGTCCTTTTTCATATATGAGCCGTAAGTAATCATAATGCCCATAGCAAGTGACATTGAATAGAAAAGCTGTCCCATCGCCGCAAGGACGGTTGTTGCCGAGAATCTGCTGAAATCGGGCATCAGATAATATTTGACACCTTCCATTGCACCGTCGATGGTTAAGGAATAGACTGCGATGCCCATGGTAAGCACTACGAGCACGGGCATCATAATTTTGCTGACCTTTTCAACGCCCTTTTCAACACCCAAAAGAACAATCAGAGCCGTCAGACCCATAAAAATCAAAAACCAGCCGATAGGCTCAAAGGGTTTTGAAATAAAACCGGTGAAATAATCGTCCGCCGCCGATGCCGCTGCATCTCCGCTGACAAAAGCATAGAGATATTTTGTAACCCAGCCGCCGATAACGGAATAATAAGGCAGAATGATTGCAGGAATGATCGCTGCAATAACACCGACAAAACCGAAACGCTTGTCAAGCGTTTTAAAGGCGTTGATTGCACTCTGACCCGTTTTTCTGCCGATTGCGATTTCAGCGCACATAAGCGCAAAGCCGAAGGTTACCGCAAGAACAAGATAGACAAGCAGGAAAATTCCGCCGCCGTATTTAGCCGCAAGATAAGGGAAACGCCAGATGTTACCAAGACCTACGGCAGAGCCTGCAGCCGCAAGGACAAAACCGATTTTGCCCGTAAAGCTGCTTCTTTTTTCTGTCATAGAAAACTCTCCTTGATTGATATTTGATTTATGCCCGAAAGGCATCAGTGGTTTATTATCGCATATCCGCCGCAAATTTACAAGCATTATTTTTAATATACCCAATTTTTTTATTTTCTCTGCCATTGCATAAAAGAGAAAATTATGTTATTATATATTGATTAAAATTTTGGCGGTGTTTTTATGAAAATCATAAAATCGGTGTTGTTTTATCTGTGGCAATTCACCTTCGGTCTTGCCCAGAATCTTATCGGGCTGTGTATGCTCGCAATCTATAAGGCAAAGGGCGCAAAAAGCGAATGGTACCACAATGCACTCATTACTTATATCGACAAAAAGAATTTCGGCGGCGTTTCGCTCGGTATGTTCATTTTCGTCAACGCAAAAAGAACGGGTGACGACCTGCACGATTTGAAAATCCATGAATACGGCCACACGGTGCAGACGATGCTGCTCGGTCCGCTTTGGCTGCTCGTGATTGCGGTGCCGTCATTCATCTGGTGCGGCGTGCCTGCTCTTGTCAGAATGAGAAAAGAAAAGGATATCTCATATTATTGGCTTTACTGCGAGGGTTGGTCAAACCTCTGCGGTCTGTGGGCAACGAAAGACCGTTTCCTCACCCCCGAATACATCAACAGAGGCAGATACGGCAAGCCCATCAATCCCAACAGAAATAAGAGAAAAGATATAAAAGGAAGAAGGAGAAACAAATGAACGAAAAGAAATACCTGAAAACAAGCGAAACCCTCTCATTCTCATTTTCCGCTTTCGGAAGAAGTATGATTTACACCCTGATGTCAACCTTCCTGCTTATTTTCTACACGGACGCAATGAATCTGCGTCCTGTTCACGCAGGAGCAATTATTGTTGCGGCAAGAATCTTTGACGCAGCAAACGACCCCCTTATGGGCATCATTGCCGACAAAACAAAAACAAAATTCGGCAAGCTCCGCCCCTATCTTCTGTTTTCGCCCTTCCTGATTATGATTTCAACCGCCGCGCTTTTCTATGTGCCCGATTTCGGATACAGCGGAAGGCTTGCTTACGCTGCGGTTACATATATTATCTGGGGAATCTGCTTCACAATTCAGGACGTTCCTTTCTGGGGCCTGAGTGCGGTTGTTTCTCCGCTTGAAAACGAAAGAAACCGCTTCATTTCAACCGCCAGAATCTTCAGCACAATCGGCGGCATTGTTCCGACCCTCCTCGTTCCCGTTCTCCGCAACAGTATGGGTAACACAAAGGGATATTTTATCAGCGGACTTATTTTTGCGGTTTTCGGCTCAATGGTTTCCCTCCTCGCATTCTTCGGCACAAAAGAAAGAGTTGTTGAAGAAAAAGAAAAGGTTACCGCAGGCGAAATCGTTTCCGCTTACGTCAAGAACAAGCCCCTGCTTCTGCTCATCGCCGCAAGCATTCTCGGTTCGGCAATGCTTATGGCACAGACCTCGGGCAGCTACCTTGCAACGTATCTTATCAAAAATTCCGGTGTTATTCCCAAGGGTACGGTTCAGACCGCAATGACGGTTGCAATCGGCGCAGGAATGATGGTTGCAATGGTGCTTATGCCTGTTCTGCGCAAAAAGATGTCGCTCAAGGCAATATACATTTCCTCGGCTCTTTTCGGTGCACTCGTTCACCTCATAATGTATTTCGTCGGCTACACGAATTTCTATGTTTTCCTTGCAATCCTTGCCGTTGCAGGTCTGCCTCTGGGTATCTTCAACGTTATCACCTACGCAATGGTTGCTGACAGCGTTGACTACCTTGAATGGAAAACAGGCAGACGCTCTGAGGGTGTATGCTTCGCTTCACAGACCTTTATCAGCAAGCTTACCGCAGGTATTTCAACACTCATCACCAGCTTCGTGCTTGAGGCTGTTCATTTCGTTCAGCCCATCAATGACGTTCCCGTTCTTGATCAGCCCGAACCCGTTTTCAAGGGAATGTTCTTTATGGTAACCCTTCTCCCTGCAATCAGCCTTGCACTGTGTGCAGTGCCGATGTTCTTCAACGATTATACGGGAAAGAAAAAGGACGAAATCATCCGCGAGCTCAATGAACGCAGGGAGGCTAACAATGGATAACAACGCAATCAATCCTTTCAGCGAGAACGGTGAATTCGACGCTTTCTCCGCAGGCATCGAGCCGGGCGGATTGAGAAACACCACGCAGATAAAGGTTCTTATCACTTTCATCGCAGGCCGTCTGAAGGAGGCAATCACCTCCGATATGCTCCTTGAGGCACTTCAGATGCACGGACTTGCAAACTATTTCGAAGCAACCCAGGCTCTTGACGAGCTTCTTGAAAACGGCAGTCTCATAGAATCCGAGGGCAGGCTTCACATCACACCCAAGGGCACTCTCGCAGTTGCCGAGCTTTCCGACGACGTGCCCCGCACCGTCAAGGAAACGGCGCTTGCCGATGCAATCAATCTTCAGCTTATGGAGAAGCGTGAAGGCGAAAACACCGTTGAAATCGAGCCCTGCTCAAACGGCTTCAACGTTACCTTCAAGGTTACTCACAAGGGGAATAACCTTATGTCGCTGACGGTCTATGCCGCCGACCTTGAGCAGGCACAGCTCATCAAGCATAACTTTCTCAAAGAGCCCTCAAGGGTTTATTCAACCGTCATCACTTCATTATTCATCTGAAAGAGGTAAAATTTATGCTCGAACAACTCAAACAGCAGGTTTACGAAGCCAATCTTAAGCTCGTTGAATATAATCTCGTACTTTTTACCTGGGGCAACGTTTCGGCAATCGACCGTGAAAGCGGACTCGTTGTCATCAAGCCCTCGGGCGTTGACTACGCAAAGCTCACCGCTGACGATATGGTCGTTATGAATCTTGACGGCGAAAAGGTTGAGGGCAAACTCAATCCCTCATCGGATACACCCACTCACCTTGAGCTTTACCGCCGCTTCCCCGAAATCGGCGGCGTTGCACACACACATTCAACCTTTGCGGTTTCGTTTGCTCAGGCAGCATCCGATATCCCTGCCTACGGCACAACCCACGCAGACTTCGCATTCGGAAGCATCCCCTGCACAAGAGACCTCACAAAAGAGGAAATCGAGGGTGAATACGAGCTGAATACGGGCAAGGTCATCGCAGAATGCTTTGAGACAAGGGGCATTGACTATAACGCGGTGCCTGCAGTGCTTGTCCGCTCACACGGTCCCTTCACATGGGGCAAGGACGGCTTTGATGCCGCAAAGAATTCCGCTATCCTCGAAGAGGTTGCAAAAATGGCATATCTGAGCAGAACGATGGATGCAGAGCCTGCAAACGAGCACATTCAGCACAAGCATTATTTCAGGAAACACGGTGCAAACGCATATTACGGTCAGAAATAATCAGTCAATCAGCCCTTGACACATCTTCGTTTTCATTATAGAATAAAAACATAATTCTCTTAAATAAATATCGGAATAAAGGTGATAATATGGCTAAATGTCCAAAATGCGGCGTCAAGCTCCATATATGGGATATCAAAGCGGAATGCCCCAAATGCGGTGTCAACATCGCTAACTACGATTGGGAAAACCGCCTTGAGCAGGATGCAATCGAAGCGGAAATCGCTTTCGCAAAGCTGCGCGAAACCCTCAAACGCTTCAAATATTCATTCGTCGGCACGAAGCTGAGAATCGCAAGAATCCCCGTCAGCGTGCTTCCTCTGTTTTCATTCCTGCTTCCGCTCGGCACGCTTGCGGTTTCATTCCCGTTTTTCAGCAAAGAATTCACTCTCAACGCCATCACGATTGTTATGGAAATCATCGGCGGTGTTGATATTATGGGAATTTTCAGCGGTATGAAGTCGGCTCTGGTCGGCGATTCCTTCAAAATGCTCGCCGCAACGCTGATTCTCGTTGTGCTCAGCGTGCTTTCGCTGCTTGTGAGCCTTGTATTCCTGCTCCTTAATTTCAAAAAATTCAACAGCAAGGGACTTTTTATCACAAATCTTATCGCAAGCGGTATGATGCTTGCAAGCTCCTTCACCTTCGGCAAATTCTCCGAGCTTGTTGCGGGCGGCTCGCTCGCCGCCGCATGGCAAAGCTCCCCCTCCTGGGGCGTTTACGTTTCGGCAGGTCTTTTCCTCGCATCGGCAATCATCAACCTCTGCGTTTCACTCCAGAAGGTTGAGCTTCCTGAGGACGAAAAGACGGAAGAATCAAACGAAAAATCCGAAAAGGAAGAAGCAAACGTATAATCATATCAGAAAACGGGTATGCACGCACGCATACCCGTTATTTTTATCCGTCAAGCTCCGCACCGGGATAATAATGAGCAAGGATTTCCTGCCAGGTGCTGCCCTGCCGCGCCATATAATCTGCGCCGTACTGACTCATTCCGACACCGTGACCGTGACCCTCGCAGGTAACGGTGAATTCCCCGTCATATTCAATCTCAAAGCTGCTGCTGCGCAGTCCGAGTGCATCCCTGATTTCATTGCCGCTTAAAGTTTTGCCGCAGATTACCGCCTTCGTTACGTATCCGCCTTCCCTTTCAAGCTTTTCAATCCATTCCGACGCATCGCCGTCTGCTTCAAGACCGAGCTTCTCTGCAAATTCATCCTCCGTAAAGCTCTGCGACTGAACGAATTCGGGCGAAAGTCTGTCACCTGCGCTCGCAACCGCCTGCAGATACGGTATTTCTTCGCCCCACATACTCTCTGCCGAGCGTGTCTGCCCCGCACTTATCGAATGATAAACCGCAAGCACCGTTTCGCCGCCGTAAATCAGCCTGCAGCCCATAACCGCATCGACCGCTTCAGAAATTTTCTTTTCGTTTTCCTCGAATTTATCTCCCCAATTCCGTATTCTCGCCTGCCTGCTGACGTAGCCCTGATGGGTAAGCGGACTGTCGGTGATATAAGACGCTGACTTTTCCGTCAGCCTTTTTGCGTAGCTGTAGCTTGCAACAGCCTGAGCCTTGAGCGCTTCGGGATGATAGTTTGCAGGCATCTCCGCCGCAACGCATCCGACGAGATATTCCCGCATCTCAATTTTCTGCATTCCGCCCGTTGACGAGGACATAACGGTTATGTACTCGGTTTCGTTTTCAACGTCATAAGAAATAACGGGCAGATTCTCCTTCTGTGTTTCCTTCTTGCCCGAGCCAATCGCCGCAAGAGGACACAGAGCCATCGAAAGCAACAAAAATGCAGCAATAACGGCATATTTTTTCATCCTTATCGGTCTCCTTTAAATACTTGACTTTTATTATTATAAGGGTGTATAATGATTCTAATTATTTGATATAATGGAGATAGTAGTATTCCCCGGAAAGAGAGGTTGCCGGAATTATGGCACAGATCGAATCAAGAGTTTCTGACTCAAACATTAGAATGTTATGCGAACAGATTCGCAAATATAACTATATAGACCCTGCTGATTTTGACCGTTTCAACGTCAAAAGAGGTCTGAGAAATTCAGACGGCACAGGCGTTATGGCAGGTATTTCAAGAGTATGCTCCGTCGGCGGTTATCTTATCGATGACGGTGAAAGAATCCCCTGCGAAGGCCGCCTTCTTTTCAGAGGCTACGATATGAGCGAAATCGTAGGCAACGTTATCGCTGAGGACCGTTTCGGCTTCGAGGAGGTTGTGTGGCTTCTGCTTTTCGGCTCACTGCCGACCAGAGAGCAGCTTGATAATTTCTGCGATATTCTTTCATCCTGCAGAGAGCTTCCCGAGGATTTCATCGAGGATATGATTATGAAAGCTCCCTCACCCGATATTATGAACAAGATTTCCCGTTCCGTTCTTGCTCTTTATTCATACGACGACAATCCCGACGATACTTCGGTTGAAAACGTTCTTCGCCAGTGCATCAGCCTGATTGCACAGATTCCCTCGATTATGGTTTATTCATATCAGGTCAAGCGCAGACACTATTACCGTAAGAGTATGTATCTGCACCAGATAAAGCCCGAGCACAGAACGGCTGAAACAATTCTTCACTCTATCCGTGCTGACAAGACCTTCACGGATAGGGAGGCAAAGCTCCTTGACACCTGCCTTATGGTGCACGCAGAGCACGGCGGCGGTAACAACTCCACCTTTGCAACAAGAGTTCTTACCTCAAGCGGCACCGATACATACGCTTCAATCGCCGCAAGCGTCGGCTCACTCAAGGGTCCCAAGCACGGCGGTGCCAACATCAAGGTTTCACAGATGCTTGAGCATTTCCGCGAGGGCGTTTCGGATATCACAGACGAGGGTCAGGTTGCCGATTTCATCCGCAAAATCATCCGCAAGGAAGCTGGCGACGGCTCGGGTCTGATTTACGGTATGGGTCACGCAGTTTACACCCTTTCCGACCCGAGAGCAAAGATTCTGCGAGCAAAGGCAGAGGAATTCGCAATGGATACAAAATTTGAGGACGAGTTCCGTCTTCTCAACCTTATCGAAAAGCTCACTCCCGAAATTTTTGCGGAAATCAAGGGCATTTCAAAGACTATGTGCGCAAACGTTGACCTTTATTCGGGTCTCGTTTATAAGATGCTCGACATTCCCGCTGACCTTTTCACCCCCATTTTCACTGCCGCAAGAGTTGCAGGCTGGTCGGCTCACAGAATCGAAGAGCTTCTCACGGGCGGCAAGATTATCCGTCCCGCTTACAAAAACACCAACATCATCCACAACTATACTCCCATTGACGAACGCTGAAAGAGGTAATCCGAAACCATGAAAAATAAACTTCTGAATAGCGGCTTCGGCATCGGAAACATCGTTTTCATCGCCGCAGTCATTCTTGCTCTGCCGCTGAGAATCTATCAGTATGTTGCAGGCATTCTCGAACCCGGAACAGGCTTCTATGCCGAAAACAGCTGGAGCATTTACGCTCTTTACGCCGTTATTATTGTAGCGGTTGCCGCATCGGTTGTTATCGGAATAATCAAGAAAAAAACTCTCGGTTTTTCAAGCGAGGCAACCAGGAATCCTCTTATAGGCATCTTCTCGGCACTTTCTGCCGCAGGACTTGTCATCGACGCTTTCACGCATCTCACCGTTCTCAGAACATCGCAACCGAGCCTTTATGCGGACACTGCTCCCGCAGGTCTCCCCTCTCATAACATTCTCCTTATTCAGATAATCGTTTCGCTCGTTACTGCGCTGTTTTTCGTAATTCTTACCATCGGCTCATTCTCAGGCAAGACCTCGGGCACGGAATACAGAATTCTTTCTCTGACTCCTGTTTTCTGGAGCATCATCAGAATGGTCGGCAGATTTATGAGAACAATCAGCTACGTGCGCGTTTCCGAGCTTCTCTTTGAGATGGTTATGCTTGTATTTATGATAATGTTCTTTATGGCTTTTGCGCAGTGCAACTCAAAGGTCAACGAAAAGGACTGCATCTGGAAGGTTGCCGCTTACGGTCTGCCTGCCGCACTTCTTGCTCTCGTCTGCTCCGTACCGAGAATCATTCTCTCACTCATCGGAAGCGCAGACCTGATTTATTCACAGTCATCAGTGGAATTTGCCGACCTCGGCATTGCACTTTTCATCATCGCAGTTGTGCTGACAAAGGTTATTACAAAAACGGAATCCGACGAGACCGAAGAGGAAGAAGCCTCCGAGGAATCCGAAGATGCCGAAGAAAAAGCGGTAACCGAAGAATCAACCGTCATCACCGAGGAATAATCAATGTTTGTTAAAAATATGCTTCTCGCAGGCGAGCAGGTAATAATCCTTTATCTGATTGCCGCGGTCGGATTCGTTGCAGATAAAGTGGGCTTCTTCCCTGAGAAAACCGCAAAAAAATGCACCGACCTTCTTTTCTATATCGTAACTCCTGCAGTTATTATCGAGAGCTTTCTCAACCTTGAATACAGCAGGGAAACCATCAAGGGTCTTTTCGTTGCACTCGGATGCGGTTTCCTGATTCACGGTCTTGCGGTTATTGTTGCCCCTCTGGTTTTCAGAAAATGCCCGAAGGACAGAGCGGCAATATTCAAATATGCAAGCTGCTACGGTAACTGCGGCTATATGGGTCTTCCCCTTGCAAAGGCTCTTTTTGGCACGGAAGGCGTTTTCTACTGCTCGGCAGTCGTAATAGCATTTCAGATTTTCAGCTTCACCCACGGCATCTACGTTATGACGAAGGATTCGGAGGAAAATCAGAAATTCGACCTCAAAAAGCTCCTTCTGAATCCCGGAATCATTTCGGTTGCAATCGGAATGCCGCTTTTCCTGCTTTCTGTTGAAGTGCCAAATGTAATTCTCTCACCGATTGGCTACGTTGCAAGCCTCAACAGTCCTCTTGCGATGCTGATATTCGGCACGTACATAGCCAACACCAGCTTCAAATCAATCTTCAAGGAATGGCGAATCGCAGGCGTTGCGGTCATCAAGCTGATTATAACTCCCGCCATTCTTCTGCTTCTTTTCAAATTGCTCGGCATCGGCGGCGTGCTTCTCGGCTCGGTAATGATTCCCGCAAGCGCTCCGAGCGCAACAAATACCAGCCTCTTCGCCGCAAAATACGGCAGAGATACGGGTCTTGCATCGCAGACGGTTGCGGTTGTCAGCTTCATTTCAATCGTAACAATGCCGATAATGATTGCCGTTTCACAGATGGCATTTTAACCGAAACGGGGTGATTTTACGGATATCAAGAGAATAATGAATTCCGTTTCACCTCTCTGGGGTATCTGCAGCTTCGGATGCGTCGAAGAGCATCTTATTCAGTGCAGAGCAATCGGCAGGCTTCCCGAAAAGCCGAAAAGCATCATCGTTGCCTGCTTCCCATATCTTCTCCCCGAAGAAAACTACGTCAATTCAAACTTATCAAAATACGCCGTTGTAACGGATTATCACGACATTGCATCGGCAAGGCTCGAAAAAGCCTGCACAGAGCTGAAAAAGCTTTTTCCCGACAATTCCTTCGCACCCTTTGCCGATAATTCACCGATACCCGAAGTCAGGGCGGCTCTTGCCGCAAACCTCGGTGTGCTCGGCAAAAATTCACTTCTCATAACAAAAAAATACGGCTCCTACGTCTTTATCGGCGAAATCGTTACCGACCTTGAGCTTGATGCGGTAAACGCAACACTCACGCACTGCATCGGCTGCGGCAAATGCGTTTCAGTCTGCCCTGCCCTTGCAATCGGCGAAAACGGTATCGAGAGCGAAAGATGTCTCTCTGCGATAACGCAGAAAAAAGGCATCCTCACCGAAAAAGAAACGGAGCTTATGATAAACTGCGGCTGCGTCTGGGGCTGCGATATCTGCCAGGATATCTGCCCAATGAATAAAGATGCCGCCACAACGCAGATTGAAGAATTCCTTTCAGACCCCGTCCCCGTGCTTTCCGACAAAACTCCGCTTGAAGGCAGGGCGTATGCCTGGAGGGGCAAAAAGGTTATCGCACGCAATCTTTCCATTTTCACTCAAGGAGAATGAGCCAATGAGCACAACCGCCTTTGATATGAATAACTCTCTTGAAAAAACTCTCGCGGCAATGCTTGTTTCGGGAAGATTTCCCCACGCAGTTATCCTTGAGGGCGGCACCGCAACGGAAAGGCTTTCCCTTGCAAAAAAAATCGCCGCCGCACTTGTCTGCTCGGAAATAAAAGCCGAGGCTCCCTGCGGAAGCTGCTCCCATTGCAAAAAGGCTTTTGCGGATTCACACCCCGATATTCCGTTTTTCACCGCAGAGGACAAGCCGAGAGCGTTCAAGGTTGATTTCGTCAGAGAAATCCGAAACAATGCTTATATAATTCCGAATGAAGCGGACAAAAAGGTATTCATCCTTGAAAATGCTCATACTATGGGCAACGAGGGTCAGAATGCGATTCTCAAGATTCTTGAAGAGCCGCCGACCTACGTCAATTTCATTATGCTCTGCTCATCGAAATCGGGCTTCCTTCCGACGGTGCTTTCAAGGGCAACCGTTTTCACAATCGGAGAAGCAAAAAACGACGACGATGCGGAAAACCGTGCCGCCTCTGTTGAAGCGGCAATGGCAATCGCAAAGGCGGCTGCATCGGTTGACGATTACGAAATCGTAAAGGCTGCGGCTGTTTTTGAAAAAGATGCAAAGCTCCTCAAAAATACCATTCCCGTTATTCAGGAAATCTTCGCCGCCGCATTGCGCGAGAAATTCGGTGCAGCGGAAAACAGCGGAGAATTCGGTGCACTGCCCGAAGAACTGGCAAGAAAGCTCAGCAGAAGGGCTCTGCCCGACCTCATCGAAGGATGCGACAGACTTATGGCATCGCTTCGTATGAATGCGAACCACAATCTGATGCTCACTTCATTATGCACTACCCTGCGTAAAGCAGTTTCTAAATAAATTGGAGGTAACTTATGGCTACTGTTATCGGCGTCCGCTTCAAGGAAGTGGGCAAAGTTTATTATTTCGACCCCGACGGTCTTACTCTCAAAAAAGGCGAAAAAGTTATCGTCGAAACCGTACGCGGCATTGAATGCGGCGAGGTTGCGATGGATAACCGTGAAATCAGCGATGAAGAAATCGTAAAACCCCTCAAGAAGCTCATCCGCATCGCTACTCCCGAGGATATCGCAACCGTTACTGAAAACAAAAAGAAGGAAAAGGAAGCCTTCGATATTTGCCAGAAGAAGATTATGGCTCACGGTCTCGATATGAAGCTCGTTGACGTTGAATATACCTTCGACGGCGGCAAAATCCTTTTCTATTTCACCGCTGACGGCAGAGTTGACTTCAGAGACCTCGTCAAGGACCTTGCTGGCGTTTTCAGAACAAGAATCGAGCTTCGCCAGATTGGTGTGCGTGACGAATCGAAAATGCTCGGCGGTCTCGGCATATGCGGCAGACCCTTCTGCTGCGGCAGCTTCCTCGGCGAATTTCATCCCGTTTCAATCAAAATGGCAAAGGAGCAGGGACTTTCACTCAACCCTGCAAAAATCAGCGGTGCCTGCGGCAGACTTATGTGCTGCCTCAAATATGAGCAGGTTGCATACGAGCACCTTCTCAAAATCACTCCCAAGCCCGGCGCAATCGTTGAAACCGCAGAGGGCGCGGGTACTGTTACCGAAATGAGCCTTCTCACGGGCTGGCTCAAAATCAAGCTTCACAATAACCCCGATGCTCCGCCCAAGGTTTTCCACCGCAAGGACGTCAAAATCGTTCGCGATTCGCGAATCAGGGTTGATAAAGCCGAGATTGAAGCATTAAAAGATATTGAAGGCTGATAAATTCATAAAAAAGCTCTTGCTTTTTTGAAATATTGTGATACAATGAATTTGAACTTATTATAAGGAGGTTGACACCTATGGCATACATTATTGATGACAACTGCATCTCCTGCGGCGCTTGTGCAGCAGAATGCCCCGTTGAGGCTATCTCCGAGGGCGACGGCAAGTACGTTATCGACGCTGACGCTTGCATCGAGTGCGGCGCTTGTGCAGACGCATGCCCCGTTGAGGCACCCAAGGCTGAATAATTTGCCTTAAAACAAATCGAACCCACTCCGTTTCGGGGTGGGTTTTTGTTTTTCTTAACCTTTTTCTATACATTTAATATATTATATATCTGCTTTTGATGTCTTTTATGAAATTTTTTATAATTTCAGTTTCAATTATACCGTTTTCTTTTGTCATTTTGACAAAATTGCAACAAAAAATGAAATTTTTAATCTTTGGGGTTGCATTTCTCGCTTTAATAGTTTAAAATAGTTAACAATTCGGAGATATATCCGATTTGATATGGCTTTGCGGTATATTATCATCCGCAAGAACATAATCTTTTTTGTAAATTATCCGCTTTGCCTGAGCGCAAAAGCGTTCCCGTTATTGCGGCACAGAAGGAGTATATTTTTATGAGCTACGTTAAAAGAGTAATCGAAGAGGTTGCAAAGAAAAATGCAAACGAGCCCGAGTTCGTGCAGACCGTTACAGAGGTTCTTGAATCCCTCGAACCCGTTATCAACCAGCATCCCGAATACGAAAAGTTTTCTCTTCTTGAGAGAATCGTTGAACCCGAAAGACAGATTTCCTTCAGAGTTACCTGGGTTGATGACGAAGGTAAGGTAAACGTTAACAGAGGCTACAGAGTTCAGTTCAACGGCGCAATCGGTCCCTACAAGGGCGGTCTGCGTTTCCACCCCTCAGTTTATTCAGGTATTATGAAATTCCTCGGCTTTGAGCAGACCTTCAAGAACAGCCTTACAGGTCTCCCCATGGGCGGCGCAAAGGGCGGCTCCGACTTCGACCCCAGAGGCAAGAGCGATGCTGAAATTATGCGTTTCTGCCAGGCATTTATGACAGAGCTTTACAGACACATCGGTCCCGACATCGACGTTCCCGCAGGCGACATCGGCGTTGGCGGCAGAGAAATCGGCTACCTTTACGGTCAGTACAAGCGCATCAGAGGCGCATTTGAAAACGGCGTTCTTACCGGCAAGGGTCTCTCCTACGGCGGCTCACTCATCAGACCTGAAGCAACAGGCTTTGGTGCAACATATTACGCAGTTGAAATGCTCAAGCATTTCGGCGAAGAAATCAAGGGCAAGACCTTTGCGATTTCAGGCTTCGGCAACGTTGCCTGGGGTGCTGTAAAGAAGATTACAGAGCTCGGCGGTAAGGTTGTTACAATCTCCGGTCCCGACGGCTACGTTTACGATGCTGACGGCATCAGCACTCCCGAGAAGATTGATTATATGCTTGAAATGAGAGCATCAGGCAGAGACAAGGTTCAGGACTATGCAGATAAGTTCGGCGTTGAATTCCACGCAGGCGAGAAGCCCTGGGGAGTTAAGGTTGACGTTGCTATGCCCTGCGCAACCCAGAACGAAATCGATATGGCTCAGGCTGAAAAGCTCGTTGCCAACGGTGTTCCCTATTACATTGAGGTTGCAAATATGCCCACCACCAACGAAGCTCTTGCTTACCTTAAGGCTAACTGCAAGGCAGTTGCTCCTTCAAAGGCAGTTAACGCAGGCGGCGTTGCAGTTTCAGCTCTTGAAATGAGCCAGAACTCAATGAGATACAGCTGGACAGCAGAAGAGGTTGACGCTAAGCTCAAGCAGATTATGAAGGATATCCACGATAACTCTGCAAAGGCTGCCGAAAGCTACGGCCTCGGCTACGACCTTGGTGCAGGCGCAAACATCGCAGGCTTCATCAAGGTTGCAGACGCTATGATGGCACAAGGTCTCATCTAAACTAATAATACAAAAAATCAAGCGCATCGGTGAAAATCGGTGCGCTTTTATTAGTAAAATAAATCAATAATAATTATTATTATCAACTTGACAAAGTATGAATTTTGGAATATAATTGTGACATACTAATTATTACCACGCGAAAGGAGATTGCTTATGCCCGATATGACAGCCCTTTTTAAAATCGGCTACGGTCTTTACGTCATAACCTCAAACGACGGCGCAAAGGATAACGGCTTCATCTGCAACACGGTTATGCAGTTAACAAGCACGCCGGCAAGAGTTGCCGTAACAATCAACAAGGCAAACTATTCCCACGACATAATCAAAAACAGCGGCATAATGAACGTCAACTGTCTGACAGAAGGCACCCCCTTCTCTGTTTTTCAGAATTACGGCTTCAGAAGCGGCAGGGATGCCGATAAGCTGGAGGGCGTTTCCTTCAGACGAAGCGCAAACGGTCTTGCCGTTCTTGACGATAACGTCAACGCATATATTTCTCTTAAGGTTGAGCAGTATCTTGACCTTGATTCACACGGAATGTTCATCTGCGGCGTAACCGACGCAGAGGTTCTCGGCAGCGGAGAAAGCGTTACCTATGCTTTCTACCACGCCAACATCAAGCCGAAGCCTCAGGCTCCCAAAAAGAAGGGCTTCGTTTGCAAAATCTGCGGTTACGTTTATGAGGGCGACACTCTCCCCGAGGATTTTATTTGTCCCATTTGCAAGCACCCCGCATCGGACTTTGAACCGATTGAAATAGAAAATAAAAAAGAAAAAGTCAAGGAGGAAACTAATATGATTAAGTACAAGTGCAAGGTTTGCGGTGAAATTTTTGAAGCTCCCAAGGGTGCGGTTGCAATCTGCCCCAAGTGCGGTGTAAGCGGCGATAAGCTCGAAATCATCGCAGAAGCAAAGGCTTCAAAATACGCAGGCACACAGACCGAAAAGAACCTTGAGGCCGCCTTTGCAGGCGAATCAATGGCAAGAAACAAATACACCTATTTTGCATCCAAGGCAAAGAAGGAAGGCTTTGAGCAGATTGCAGCTCTCTTCCTCAAGACTGCCGACAATGAAAAGGAACACGCAAAGATGTGGTTCAAGGAGCTCGGCGGTATCGGTGACACAGCTGAAAACCTCGTTGAAGCCGCAAACGGCGAAAACTACGAGTGGACTGATATGTACGCAGGCTTTGCCGAAACAGCAGATGAAGAAGGCTTCCACGAGCTCGCAGAGAAATTCCGTATGGTAGCTGCAATCGAAAAGTCTCACGAGGAGCGTTACCGTGCTCTTCTGAGCAACGTTGAAACTGCTCAGGTATTTGAAAAGAGTGAGGTTAAGGTCTGGGAATGCCGTAACTGCGGTCACATTATGGTTGGCACAAAGGCTCCCGAGGTATGCCCCGTTTGCGACCATCCCAAGGCTTATTTCGAGCTCCACGCAGAAAATTATTAATTTTTCTGTTGCAAAACGGATAATCGCGTGATATAATTTATAAAAATGAATAATCTGAACGATGTTTGCAGGAAATGTTTTCAACAACCGAAGGAGTAACACTCTCAGGTATCCGCATCGGATGAGGACTGCAAGCTGACAGAACTTTGGAGAAGCTCATTTAATTGAGTGCCGAAGGTGCAAAGCGCAAAAGCGTTAATCTCTCAGGCAAAAGGACAAAGATTTTTACCCGATTTTTCGGGCAGAAGGTGTTATTTTGGCGGATTGCGTTTAACGGCGCAATCCGCTTTTGCTGTTTTTACAGCGCAGATTATAGAAGGATGAAGCAAAAGACCGCAGGTTTTCGCCTGCGGTCTTTTGCTATGTGAATAATTATTATCCGATATCGGGCTCGCTGTCAAGGAGCGCAACGGGTGTTTCAAAGCCCTCAGTCTCAAAGACAACGATTTCGTTTTTGCCCTCTTTGAGGAAGGGTGCAGGCAGATATGCCGACCTCTGCGGTCCGACCTCCCAGTGCCTTGAGAGGACTCTGCCGTTAACGATGATGATACCTTTTTTAAACGTCGGGAGCTTCACGAAGGTATCGCATTTTTCGCTGATTTCAAACTCGCCTTTAAGAAGTACGGGTGTGCCGTCAAAAGCATCTACGCCGTCTTTGAAGGGCACTTTGGAAATATCGTCGAAGGGCAGAGTATAATTCTGCCAATGGTAAACAAAGTTGTTGCCAAAGCCGATTCCCTCGGTGATTCCCTTGCAGTCCTTGAGGCGTGCACCGTAATTGACTCTGCCCATATTCTCAACAAGCACCGCAAGCTCCGCACCCTCTGCAGGAATTGCAACTCTCGTCATCGGCTTTTCATCGTTTCTGTACTGAATGCCGACAAATTTGCCGTCAAGATAGACGTAGCCTCTGTCGTGTACCTCCTGAAGTCTGACATCCTGCTCATCGCGCGGACCTCTGACAAATGCCTTATAAAGCACGTAGCCGTAGCCCTGACCGAGCTTCTCCATCGTTTTGGGAGTTACGCTTTCAACGGGTGTGCTGATTGAATCAAGCACGTCAAACAACCTTGCCGACTTTGTGAATCTGACCTCACCGTAATTCATTCTCTTTACGGGAGCAGGCAATTCAACGTCGGGAATGGGTGCGTATTTTGAAATGACCTCACGGATTTTATAATATTTTTCCGTCGGGTCACCGTATTCGTTAACGGGAGCGTCGTCATCATAGCTTGAAACCGTCGGCTCATAAAAATCATAGCAGTTTGCGCCGTTCATATAGCCGAAATTCGTTCCGCCGTGGAACATATATGCCGAAACACTTCCGCCGAGCTCAAGAATTTCATCGAGTGCCTTTGCCGCATCCTCGGGGTCGCGGCTGTGGTGCTCCTCTGTCCAGTGGTCAAACCAACCGTTCCAGAATTCGGTGCACATAAGCGGTCCGTCGGGCTGATACTCCCTCAGGCGTGCAAACTGCTCCTTTGCTCTTGAGCCGAAGTTAGCGGTCTTGTGGATTTCGGGGACTGTGCCACCCGTAAGCATCTGATATTCCGCACCGTCAGAGGTAAAGAGAGGCACGTTGATTCCCCTGTCCTTCAAGCCCTTTGCGACGTAACGGATATACTCGCTGTCATCACCGTAGCTTCCGTATTCATTCTCAACCTGAACGAGAATCACGTTGCCGCCTTCGGTAAGCTGATGCTTTGCGATTCTGGGAATGAAATCGTCAAAGAAACGGTCAACCGCCGCAATATAGCTCTCTTCCATACAGCGAAGCTGAACGTCGCTGTTTTTGAGGAGCCACCAGGGCAAACCGCCGAAATCCCATTCGGAACAGATATACGGACCGGGTCTGACAATTGCATAAAGACCGAGCTCTGCAGCGATATCGAGGAATTTTTCGATATCGAGCATATCCGAATAATCGAAAACTCCCTCCTGCATTTCGTGAAGATTCCACGCAACGTAGGTTTCGACAGTGTTGAAGCCGCAGGCCTTGAGCTTCAGAAGTCTGTCTCGCCAATATTCGGAGGGCACTCTGAAATAATGAATTGCACCTGCAATAATTCTGAAAGGCTCACCGTCAAGGTAAAAGCCGTCTTTTTCAATAGTAAATTTTCTCATATCTGCACCTCTCAATCTGGCAATTCTTCTCTTTCATAGGGAAACTCGCTGAATACCTCGAATTTTTTTGCACGCATCCAGAGTGAGGGGTTCACCTTGACGGTAAAGCCGCAGCCGTTGGGAGTGAGCCATTCGTGCATCGGATATTCGGGAATTCCGTAGGCGGCGAGAATCGTCATAATAACTCCGCCGTGAGTAACGATTGCCACAGAGGTTGTGCCCGTTTTCATCAGACCCTCCGCAACCTTTTCGAACGTTTCGCAGACTCTTTTGGCAAATGCCTCGTTGCTCTCACCGTAAGGCGGTGCAACTCCCTTTTCGCCTGCAAGCCATTTGGGGAAGAATTCGTTTTTTTCAAGCTCCTCGGCGGTCTTGTTTTCAAACTCGCCGAAGTTATATTCGATGAAGCCGTCGATAATCAACGGCTTGTTGTCGGGATAAAGTATCTGTGCGGTCTTGACGCAACGCTTGAGCGGGCTTGAGAAAACAGTGTCAACAGGCGGGAAAACAAGCTCTTTCTTCATTTCAAGAAGCTGCTCGCAGCCTTCCTCGCTGATTTCAACGTCGGTATGACCGATATATCTGCCCTCAAGGTTTTCATCGGTAAGTGCATTTCTTATAAAATGGATGGTATAGGATTTCATTTTTCCTCCAAAAAAAGAAAAGAATTTCTGTGAAATTTTGCTAATATACAAACTGTATAATCGGGAGTATAATATATTCAACAAACTGTTCAGGGGTTGAAAGAATGGAAAGAAGCTTTCCCGTTATTCTTTGCGAATTGAGAAAAGAACGTGGCTTGAGCCAGAAGGAAGCCGCCGCAAAGCTCGGCGTTTCACAGGCTCTGCTTTCCCATTACGAAAAGGGAATCAGGGAATGCGGCCAGAGCTTTTTGATAAAGGTTGCGGATTTTTACGGCGTTACCTGCGACTATCTTCTCGGAAGGACAGCCACCAAAAACTACCGCGGCGGTCTTGACGATATCGCCGAAGCAAACAAAAACGATGAGACGCCGTCAATCGGCACCTTCATCAAGGCAGGTCTGACCATAAGCGATTATATGAGCAAAAACCACACCGTCGGCGGTATGAAGCTCGATCTGATTATGGCAATCGAGGTTTATAAGCTCATTCTGGAGCAGGCCGCCGCAGGAAATCTGCCAAAAAACTGGGCAGGCAGAGCGTATTTCAACGGTGAAATCTGCTGCACCCCCGTATACAAGGCTATCATCGAAGGCTCTGCGGATGCGGCAAGAAAACCTGCCAAAAACAAGAATCCCATGCCCGATGCGCCGATTCCCGAGTCGGTCAGGACTCTTGTATCCGTTGTAGAGGATTACGTTGTCAATCATTGCACAAGCAACACTCCGCCCGTGCCTGCAAGATTTATTAAGTAAAAACATTCAAGAGCCGTCGGTTTCCCGACGGCTTTTAAACTTATATCATACTTATCAGTCAGCAAGAAGCTCTTCGTAAAGGGCGATATATTCCCTTGCGGATTTGCCCCAACTGTTATCGCACTTGAGCGCTCTCTTGACGAGCACCGCCCACTGCTTCTTATCCGAATATGCTGCGAGTGCTCTTTTGATTGCATCGAGCATATCGTAGGCATCGTAGCTTTTGAAGGTGAAGCCGTTGCCCTTGCCGTCGCCGCTGTCGGTAATGGTATCCTTCAGACCGCCCGTCTCTCTGACGATGGGGATTGAGCCGTAGCGCAGAGCAACCATCTGCGAAAGTCCGCAGGGCTCGCTCTTTGAAGGCATCAGGAAGATGTCACTGCCTGCATAGATTTTTCTTGCCATATCGGGAACGAAGCCGAGACGCAGACCGACCTTTTCGGGGAATGCGGCGGCAAGCTCCTTGAAGAAGGATTCATATTCCCAATCTCCCGAGCCGAGAACGGCAAGCTGAACATCGGTTGTTTCGAGAATCTCCCACATTACACGCTTGATGAGGTCGAAGCCCTTGTGGGAAACGAGTCTGGAAACTATGCCGATAACGGGAGTATCCGCATTGACGGGAAGAGAGAAAAGCTCCTGAAGCGCAGCCTTGTTCTTCGCCTTGTTTTCGGGCTCCTTTGCCGAGAAATTGAAGAAGATATCCTTATCGGTTTCAGGGTCGTAATTCTTGGTGTCAATGCCGTTGAGAATACCGCTGAGCTTGTAGCTTCTCTCCTTGAGGATGGGGTCGAGACCGTGGCTGAACCAGGGGTCGAGAATCTCCTCGGCATAGGTATTGCTGACGGTTGTTACCTTGTTTGAGCATTCGATTGCACCCTTCATCAGGTTGATGCAGTCACCGAATTCAACGAGCGAGGTTGTTTCCTCACCGAGGCCGAAAACGTCGCCGAGGATATCCTTGCCGTATTTGCCCTGATACTGAATGTTATGAATTGTAACGATTGTCTTGATGCCTGTATAGCCTTCTCTTGAGCCGTAATGGGTTGTGTAATAAACGGGGACAAGAGAGGTCTGCCAGTCGTTGCAATGGATGATATCGGGCTTGAAGCCGATATGAGGAAGGATTTCAAGAACTGCTCTCGAAAAGAAAGCATAACGCTCGCCGTCATCGTAATGACCGTAGAGAGTGTTTCTCTTGAAATAGTATTCGTTATCGATAAGGTAATAGGTTACTCCGCCTGCTTTTGCTTCAAAAACGCCGCAATACTGCCTGCGCCACGAAACGGGCACCATAATGCTGGTGATGAATTTCATTGAAGCACGGAATTCATCCTTGATTGTGCCGTAAAGAGGCATAACGACTCTGCAATCAACTCTGCGTCTTTTGAGCGCCTGAGGCAGAGAGCCCGCAACGTCTGCAAGACCGCCGCTTGCCGCGAAAGGCAGAGCTTCGCTGGCTGCATATAAAACCTTCATATTTTCACTACCTTTCTTTATTCAATAATAACTGTTGTATAGTATTTACCGCCGGTTTTTGTAACTCCGACGCCGATTTGCGTTACGGAATCACTGTGGATTTTTCCGCTCATTGCTCTTGCGATATCGGCATAAAGCTGGGAGCCGCCGTAGGTTGTGACAAAGGTCATTCCTCTGCCCGAAACCCTGTCTTTATAAACGGGCATCGAGCTGAATGCACTGTCCTGCCTTGCAGCGGCGCTGAGCTCGGCGGCAAGGGGGGCTCTTCCGCCGATGCTTGAGCGGTCGGCGTTAATCTGGTCGATTATATTGTTTGCGAGTGCATCGTCTCTGCCAACCTGAATATCGATATCGGGCAAAAAGCCGTTATCGGAGCGCGATTCCTCCGCCCATCTGTCGGTTGTGGGCGCGGCTGTAACAATAACCGTTACCGCCTCGGTTACGGGATTGCCGTTTTCATCAAAAACGGGATTGCCGTTTTCATCCGTCACCTGCTGATATGCCGTTTCGGGAACAACAGCCTCTGTGGTAAGACTGTTTTTATCAACGGTAACCTTTACAACCTCGGTCACGGGCTTGCCGTCCTCGCCGTAAACGGGACTGCCGTCCTCATTCGTGACGTAAACTGCGCTGTCAACCTCAGCATAGGGTGAATCGGTTTCAGCCCTTGTTGTTCTTTTGTAGGTATGGTCGGATGAAACGCCGGGTCTTACGTATTCCGAAACCATCGTGTAGAACGTTATATCGCCGTACTGATTGGTTTCGCTGACGTTTATGATGGCCGTTTCGATAACAGTCGGCTGTTCATCCTCCTTGTCACCGATAACGCCCGTTGCAATCAACACCGCAACAACCATCAGCAGTGCCAGAAGAACTATAAGACCTGTGAAAATATTCTTGGTAGACATGACTTAAAAACTCACACTTTCTTTAAATAACAATGCCCTTTCCGATATAAACGGGATAGTTGGATGCACCGCAGAGCTTCTTGTTGGGCTTGACCACAACCTGCTTATCTGCGATAACGCATTCGATTTCGGAATTGTCACCGATATAGCTGTCCTGCATAATGATGCAGTTTCTGAGCTTTGCTCCCTTTGCAACGGTAACGCCTCTGAAGAGAATGCAGTTTTCAACCTCGCCGTCAATCTTACAGCCGTCGGCAATAAGCGAATTCTTCACCTTTGCGCTGATGCCGTAAACTGCGGGAAACTGGTCTCTGACCTTTGTATAGACGGGGCTTGCGAAAAGAGCCTTTCTGTTTTCGGGCTTGAGAAGATCCATACTTACTTCGTAATAGCTGCGAAGCGATTCGAGCGTTCTTACAAAGCCCTTGACCTCGTAGCCGTAAATGCCGAGCAAGCCGAGATTCTTAATGACGATTGTTTCAAAATCATCAATTCTTGCGCTGTGTGCCTCGTGAAGAAGGCGTTCAAGCAGTGTTCTGCCGATAACCATAATCTTGAGAGAATAGCTGACACTGCTGCTGCGGCAATCAACGTATCTGTCATCGGTGATTCTGCCGTTTTCATCCATAGTAAGCTCGGTTGCGGAATGCACCGAGGGAGGAATACCGTTTGCATAAGCAATCGTGATATCCGCATTCTTTGCGATATGAGCCTTGAGCAGGCTGTCATAATCTATGTTGCAGATAACGTTGCAGTCTGCAAGGATAACGTAATCCTTATCGGAATCGCTGATATAGCCGATTGAGCCGAAAAGCGAATCAGCCTTGCCCTTGAACATACCTGTTTCGGGCGTATTGAACGGAGGCAGAATCGTCATACCGCCTCTTTTTCTTGAAAGATCCCAGGGCTTGCCGTTGCCGACGTGGTCCATCAGCGAGCGATAGTTGCCCTTTGTGATGATACCGACCTGAGGAATACCTGCATTGACCATATTGGAAAGCTGGAAATCGATAAGGCGGTAGCGGCCTGCGAAGGGTACCGAGCCCATTGTTCTGAAAGCGGTAAGCTCGGGGAGCACCTCATCATATGCATTTGAGAAAATAATACCGAGAACGTTCTTTGCTGCCATTACTGAGCACCTCCCATATCTTCATCAACCATTGCCTTGGGCGCAACCTTTGCACCCTTGCCGATTGTTACGCCGTTACCGATAACGGCAACGCCCCAATCGTTGACGTCAGCCATATTTTCGGGGCTTTCGCCGACTACTGCGCCCTCTTCGATAACCGCATTTTCAGCAACTATCGAATACTGAACAACCGCACCCTTTTTGACTACTGTGCCGGGCATAACGATTGAATACTTAACCTCTGCGCCCTCTTCAACGGTAACGTTTGCAAAGAGAACGGAGAAATCTATTTTGCCTTCGATATCGCAGCCCTCTGTAATCATTGAGGACTCAATCTCTGCGCTTTCGCCGATATAGTGAGGCGGTGCGGCAGGCGATCTTGAATAAATCTTCCAGCCGTCATCGTCAAGATTGAGGTCAACCTTGGGATTGAGAAGGTCGAGGTTTGCATCCCAGAGGCTGTTGATAGTTCCGACGTCCTTCCAGTAGCCGTCAAACTGATAAGCAAACATTCTCTCGCCGTTTTCGTGCATTGCGGGGATAAGGTCGTGACCGAAATCGTTGCTTGAGCCTTCCTTTGCCTCGTCCTCGATAAGATACTGACGGAGCTTTTTCCAATTGAATACGTAAACGCCCATTGAAGCCTTGTTGCTTCTGGGATTCTTCGGTTTTTCTTCAAATTCGCTGATTGAGCCGTCATCATTGACGATCATCAGACCGAAGCGGCTTGCCTCGTCCCACGGAACCTCAAGCATTGCGATGGTGCAGTCTGCGTTCTTTTCCTTGTGATAGTCAATCATCTTTGAGTAATCCATCTTGTAGATATGGTCACCCGAAAGAATGAGAACGTATTCGGGGTCGTATCTCTCAATGAAGGTGATATTCTGATAAATTGCGTTTGCGGTACCCTTATACCATTCGGTACCCTTGATCTGCTGATAGGGCGAAAGAACGTGAACGCCGCCGTTTTCTCTGTCAAGGTCCCAGGGCTGGCCGTTGCCGATATAATCGTTAAGCTCGAGGGGCTGATACTGTGTCAGAACACCGACGGTATAGATGCCGGAGTTAACGCAGTTCGAAAGAGGAAAATCGATGATGCGGTACTTACCGCCGTAGGGCACGGCAGGCTTTGCGATTTGCTTTGTGAGAATGCCCAGGCGGCTGCCCTGACCGCCCGCGAGAAGCATAGCTATGCATTCGGGTTTCATTGCCATATTGGGGTTCCTCCTTTTATTTTTCAGGCTTAATTTTTCTTGAAGTATTCTTTATATACATACAGCTGAGACCTTCAATATCGACCTCAATGCTGTATTCATAACCGTGCATGGGAATCTTTTTGGCTTTTACCGAGCCGACGGTGCTTTCGTTTCTGCCGCCGAACTCAGGCTTTGCGGAGCTGAAAACAACTCTGTAAGTGCCCTCTTTCGGTACGCCGATTCTGTATTTCTGCCTTGTAACGCCCGTGAAGTTGCATACGGAAATGATTTCATTGCCTGCATTGTCTCTTCGCAGGTAAGCGATAACGGAATTGTCGCCGTCGTCACCGATTATCCAGCCGAAGCCGTCCTCGCCGTAATCATTTTCCCAGAAGGGAGCGTTGTCAAGATAGAATTTGTTAAGCTCGGAAACGTAGCCCTTAAGCTGCCTGTGGGTTTCGTATTCGAGCAGAAGCCAGTCAAGCGGCTGCTTATAATTCCACTCGATGAACTGACCGAATTCGCTGCCCATAAAGAGAAGCTTTTTACCGGGATACGAAATCATAAAGCCGAGGAACGAGCGTACGCCCGCAAACTTTTCTTCATAAGTACCGGGCATCTTGTTGATCAGCGAGCACTTGCCGTGGACAACCTCATCGTGCGATATCGGAAGAACGTAATTCTCGGCATTCGCATATGAAAACGTATAGGTCAGCTTGCTGTGATTGGATTTTCTGTAAATAGGGTCAAGAGCAAAATATTTAAGGCAATCGTTCATCCAGCCCATATTCCATTTGAAATTGAAGCCGAGACCGCCTGCGTAGGTCGGTTTCGAAACTCCCGGCCACATCGTACTTTCCTCTGCAAGCATCATAATATCGCCGTATTCCCTGAAAACGGATTCATTGAGCTTTTTGAGGAAGGCAACCGCTTCCAGATGCTCGTTGCCGCCGTAGGAATTGCGTACCCATTCAGTCCTGCCGTAGTCGAGATAAAGCATAGAAGCAACGGCGTCAACACGCAAGCCGTCGATATGAAATTTATCAATCCAGAACATTGCGCTTGAAACAAGGAAGCTCTGCACCTCGGGCTTGCCGTAATCAAAAACCTTTGTGCCCCATTCCAGATGCTCACCCTTGCGGATATCGGAATATTCATAGCACGGTCCGCCGTCGAATTCATAAAGACCGAAGGCATCCTTCGGAAAATGGGCAGGCACCCAATCGAGAATAACACCGATTCCTTCGCTGTGGGCCTTATCGACAAAATATGCAAAATCATCGGGCGTGCCGTAGCGCGAGGTCGGTGCGAAATAGCCCGTAACCTGATATCCCCACGAGCCGTCGAAGGGATGCTCCGTTATCGGGAGCAGCTCGATGTGAGTGTAATTCATCTCCTTGACGTAGGGTATGAGTCTGTCGGCAAGCTCTCTGTAGGAAAGCGGATTGCCGTCGTCATACGCCTGCCACGAGCCTGCGTGCAATTCATAAATATTTATCGGTGAAGAATAAGGCCGGGTTTTCTTTCTCTTTGCCAGCCATTTTTTATCAGTCCACGCATAGCTGTGAATATCATAAACTTTTGAAGCGGATTCGGGTCTTGTCTGGGCGTGGAATGCGAAGGGGTCGATTTTATAAAGCTCTCTGCCGTCCTTCGTTTCGATGCGGAATTTATACATATCGAATTTTTTCACGCCTTCAATGCGGCATTCCCAGACTCCGTGGCTGATTTTCTGCATAGGATTTGCGTATGCCTGCCAGCCGTTGAATTCACCGCAAACCGAAACGCTTGCGGCATTCGGTGCCCAGACTCTGAAAACCCACGCATCACCGTCGGCGTGTGCTCCGAGAAATTCATACGCCTTGGCATTTGTGCCCTCGTGAAAAAGATATAACGGAATATTATTGTCTTTGGCTGCAATTTTCTTCGGTCTTGCCATTGCACGCACCTCCGTCATTATAAGTAATTTTATTATAACAATTCGGACACTTCTTTTCAAGAGTGTCTTATATATTATTAGTTACAAAATATTTATTTAAATATTAAGCAAAATGACAATAAAGATTACAATAATGTCATCTTCATTGACAAAAACAGCAGGATTTGCTATTATTACAGTGATTTATTGTAAATACAAAGCGGTTTTTTCATATTCATTCCGCTTGGCAAGGAGATACCGTATGATTAGTTCAGACAATCTGTGCATGAGCTGTATGCGTGAAATCGGCGATGCAAAAAAATGTCCGCACTGCGGATATTATGCTGATTCAACTCAGATTTCGCCCTATCTTCCCGTCAGAACAGTCATTGCAAACCGCTATATGGTCGGCAAAATGCTCGAATATAACGGCGAAGGCGCAACGTATATCGGATGGGACCTCGTTGAGAAAAAGGCAATCAAAATCCGCGAGTTCATCCCCGATTCGTTCACCATCCGCTCCACCTCAAACCTGACCCTTCAGGTTATGAGAGGCAGTGAAAACGTTTTCAACGACCTGCGCAGAAGCTTTGTTGAAATGTGGACAAAGCTCATCCGCTTCAAGGGTCACACCGCACTCATCAGCGTTAATGAAGTTGTTGATGACTACGGGACTTCATATGCAATCTATGACCATTTCGAGGGCATCAGCCTGCGTGATTTCCTGCTCAGGAGCAACACGGGCTACATCACCTGGGAGCGTGCAAGGCAGTTACTTATGCCCGTTCTTTCCGCAATCGGCGCACTCCATCAGGCGGCGATTATCCACAGAGGAATTTCCCCCTCAACTCTCGTTATCGGAACCGACGGCAAGATAAAAATCACGGGCTTCTGCATCGGCGCAACAAGAAGCGCAAGAAGCGATATCAACAGCCAGCTTTACGACGGCTACTCGGCATACGAGCAGTACGGCTTTGACGGTCAGCAGGGTACCTGGACGGACGTTTACGCCTTCGCCGCAGTGCTTTACAGAACACTTATCGGCAGCGACCCCATTCCTGCCCCCGAAAGAATGACGAATGACAGACTTATGGTGCCCGGTAAGTTTGCCGAAGCACTCCCCGCATACGTCATCAACGGTCTTATCAACGCTCTCCAGATTCTTCCCGAGGACAGAACGAGAACCGTTGAGCAGCTTCGTGCAGAGCTTTCCGCTTCACCCGTTGCAACGGCGGCAAGCGACCAGTATCAGCGTCCCGTGCCCCCTCCCCACATACCCAGAGTAGACAAAAAGAATCCCGACGAACAGCCTGAATCCGAGGGTGGCAAATCGTCCGGCAGAAAAAAGAAAAAAGTTCAGCTCACAAGCATTCCGCTTATGCTTCTCAGCGCAGCGGCAACCTTCATTGTCGGTATTCTCTGCCTGACTCTTTTCCTTGTTATTTCGGATAAGCCCGGCACAAGCGATATCGGCACAAACGCAAGCGATTCCGCACTGATAAGCATTGACAGCTACGTCGGCAGAAACTTCTATGAGGTTGAGAATTTCCCCAACATCAAGAAGCTCAAGGTAACCAAGCAGTATGCCTACAGCGACGAATTCAGCAAGGGTATGATTGTTGCGCAGAGCCTCAACCCCGGAGATTACGCTTCGGGTACGGAAATTGTTTTCACAATCAGCGACGGCATTGAAATGATTATTCTGCCCGATAACATCGTCGGTATGAAATATGAAGAAGCAGAGAAACGTCTGACCGAAATCGGCTTCGTCTGCAAAAAACTCGAAATCCACAAGGGCTTCAGCAACAGCGACGCCGAAAAGGTTGTTGCAATCGGCCTGCAGGAAAACAAGGAATACGCCAAGGGCACGGAAGTCACCCTCAGGGTTTATATTCCCGAAGGTGAGCCCGTTACGGATATCTTCGGCGAAAAGGTGACCGACACAAACGGCAACCACATTTACGAGGTTCCCACGAGTGAGCCCGAGGAAGAAACTGATATGTCGTTTGACGATCCGTTTGCCGAAATCCCCGAAGAATAAAGCCTTATAATCAAGAGTCGGAATTATTCCGGCTCTTTTTTGTTGACTTTAATGCGTTTTTGTTTTATATTCAATCTATAAGATTATGAAAGCAGATTAATATGAAGAATACCTATCCTCTGTATTATAAAAATTTCAGGTGCATAGCAGACAGATGTCCCGACACCTGCTGTGCAGGCTGGGGAATCGTTGTTGATTCCGACAGTGTAGAAAAATATTCACTTGCAAAGGGTGCGATCGGAGAAAAACTCCGTCGCTCAATGACGGTTGACAGTGACGGCGACACTGTTTTCATCTGCAAAAACCGACGCTGTCCGTTTCTGCTTGAAAGCAATCTCTGTGAGATTTATATTGAGCTCGGAAAAGAAAGCCTTTGCAAAACCTGCACTCTTTTTCCGAGATTCATCACCGACCTCGGCTCAAGAAAAGAGACGGGAATCTCCCTCTCCTGCCCTGAGGCGGCAAGGCTGATTTTCGCTTCGTCCGAGCCGATTGGATTTGAAACGGTCGAGGAGGAATCTCCCATTCAGCCCAACTGCATTGACCCGACGCTCTATTTTACTCTCATCGGAGCGCAAAAAACGGCGATAAATATCCTGAAAAACAGAAAATTTCCGATTGAGCAAAGGCTCGTCGCTTTTCTGCGTTACTGCGAAGCGGTGCAGAAAAATATCCGTCTCGGAATATGCGATAAAATTGACGTTTCCGACGAATTTTTCAGCCTCGTTACAGCCTCGGATTCTCAGGCGAAACGCAATCTCGGCGGCATCTTCAAGCTCCTTGAAAGCCTTGAAAAGCTCGACCCAGAATGGTCGGAAACCCTTGACACCGCAAGGAAAACGGCGTTTGAATGCAGTGCGGATTTTTCCGACGTATTCTGCGAAAACGAATGGGAATCCGAGCATCTTTCGGTATATTTCGCATTCCGTTATTTTATGACCGCCGCATTCGACGGCGACCTGCTTTCAAAAGCAAAATTCACCGTTTTCTCGGTTATTGCGTGCATTCTTCTTGCGGCTTTACGCCCCGATTTTTCCGACAGAAGCTGCCGTATCGAAGCTATGCGTAAATACTCCAAGGAAGCCGAGCATTCCGCCGAAAATATGGATACGCTTTTCCTCAAAATGAAAAAGAGCCGTCATTTCGGCCCTGATAATTTAATCAATATTCTCAGCAGTAAATATATACCGCATAAGGAGAAATAAAAATGAAATACTGTGACCTCGTCAACACAAAGCAAGGCAGCAAATCAACTCACAGATATTCCAACGGAAACACACTTCCGCTTGTCCAGCGACCCTTCGGCATGGCGGCGTTTGCTCCGCAGACCGAGGAGCACAGCATCCGCTGGTATTACCACCCCGACAGCCGCAGCCTTGAGGGCATCCGTCTGACCCATCAGCCCTCCCCCTGGATTGCCGATTACGGCGCATTCATCTTCATTCCGCAGAATGACAGAATGGGCGGTATGGGTGAAGAACGCTGGTCGGGCTTCAGACCCGAGGATGCAATTCTCTCACCTTATTACCTCAGGACACGCTTTCTCCGCTCAAGATGCGATTTTGAGCTTGCCCCCACCGAAAGAGGTGCGTCGGCGGTCATAAGTTTCTCCGACGAAGGCAAAAATTATCTCTCCGTCCTCCCCGTTACGGGCAACTATTCCTTCCGCTTCGACGAAAAGACAAATACCCTCTATGCTTCAACAGATATGCATATGAGCGGCGAAGCGGTTAATTTCAAGACATATCTCGTTGTTGAATTCCCCGAAAATTCGGTTGATGCGGCTGAAACTCTCATCAGCAGCAAAAATAATTTCAGAAGCGGCAAAAAAACAAGAGGCAAAAACGCAGGTATCCATATCTGCCTGAAAAATAAAGTCACCGAAATAAAGCTTGCAATTTCATATATCAGCTTTGAGCAGGCGGCTTATAACCTCAAATCCGAGCTTTACGGCAAGGATTTTGCAGCCGTCAAGACTGATGCCGAAAGCATCTGGGAGGAATATCTTTCAAGAATCAGAATTGAAGCCGCCGACGAAAAACAGCTCCGCACCTTCTATTCCTGTATGTACAGAGCATTCCTCTACCCCCACAAATGCTATGAATACGATAAAAACGGCAAGGCAATCCACTACTGTCCCCACGACGGAAAAACCTACGGCGGCGTGAGATATACGGACAACGGCTTCTGGGATACCTACAGGACGGTTTATCCCTTCTTTGCACTCGTTGCAAAGGACGAGCTTCGTGAAATGCTCACCGCATTTATTTATGAATATAAAGAGAGCGGATGGCTTCCCAGATGGCTCTCCATCGGTGAATGCGGCTGTATGCCCAGCACGCTCGTTGACGCAGTTATTGCTGACGGTGCGGTCAAAGGCTTCATCGACGAGCCCACTCTCCGCATTGCTCTCGAAGGTATGATAAAGCACTCCGTAACCAATCCTCCCGAAAGAAGATTCGGCAGGAACGGTGCGGAAAGCTACTGCAAATACGGCTACGTGCCCTACGATGAGCAGAAAGAATCCGTCAACCTCACGCTCGATGCAGCTTACGGCGACTGGTGCATCGCAGAGGTTGCAAAAATCCTCGGCGAAAAGGAAATTGAAAAAGAATACCGCAAGCGTGCAACGTATTATAAAAACATCTTCGACCCGAAGACGGGCTTTATGCGTCCCAAGGATAAAAAAGGGAATTTCCGCCCCGAATTCTCACCCATTATGTGGGGCAGAGACTACACCGAGGGCAGCGCATGGCAGAATTCCTTCGCAGTGCCTCACGATATTGAGGGGCTTGCAGAGCTTTACGGCGGCAAGGATAAGCTGATTGCCAAAATCGATGAGCTTTTCGCAACCGAGCCCGATTACATCATCAGGGGCTATGACTGCGAAATCCACGAAATCACAGAGCTTGCCGCAATCGATTTCGGTCAGTGTGCAATCTCAAACCAGCCCAGCTTCCATATCCCCTATATCTATTCGGCACTCGGCTGCGTCGAAAAGAGCGCATACTGGGTTGAAAGGCTCTGCAAGGAAGCGTTTTCCTATGAGAATGACGGCTTCCCCGGCGACGAGGATAACGGCACAACCGCTATCTGGTATATCTTCGGTGTGCTCGGCTTCTATCCCTTCTGCCCCGGCAAGCCCGAATACGTCAAGGGCAAGAAGCAGGTTATCAAGGCATTCATCGGCAACAAAGAAATTGACGCCGACAAATTCGACGGCAATATCATTGAATATAAAGATTTAATATAAATAACGGAAAAGAGGAAAAATTATGGACAGATATCTCATTATCAACGCAGACGATTTCGGTATGTGCAGAGGTTCAAACCTCGCAGTTGCAGACCTTTTCAAGGACCCTGCAAGCGCACTCACATCAGCAACGATTATGGCTCCCTGCGCATGGGCACCCGAGGCCTGTAAATTCGCCGCAGAGAATCCGCAGTTTGCAATCGGCGTGCACCTCACTCTCACAAGCGAGTGGTCAAATTACCGCTGGGCACCCGTCAACACCTCAAACACGGATTCTCTCCGTGACGAGGAAGGCTTTATGTGGCACGAAAGCGATCAGGTTGAAAAGCACGTTGACCTTGAAGAAGCCAGAGCGGAAATCAAGGCACAGATTGAGCGCTGCAGAAGGCTCGGTCTCGTCAACCCCTCACATCTCGACAACCATATGGGCTCTCTCTACGGCATCGAAACAGGCAGATTCGAGCTTCTTCAGATGACACTCCAGACCGCCGCAGAATACGGTCTGCCCTTCCGCTTCCCCGCATCCTTCTCTGACGCACAGCTTTCCAACACAATGCTTGATATCAATATCGATAAGGAAATGATTCACGCTATGCTCGGTCAGCTTGTCGGCTTTATTCATCAGCTCGGCGTTGCAGTGCCCGACCACCTCATCCCCAACGAGTGGAATGAGCCCCAGACCCTGAGCTATGAGAATTTCCGCGAATACGTTTACGACCTCTATGCAAGTATGCCCGAGGGAATCACCGAAACATATATGCATCCCTCATATGAGACCGATGACCTCAAGGGCGCATCGGGCTGCTGGGAGCGCAGAGTATGGGAATACAGACTTCTCAAGGACCCCGCCACAAAACAGCATATCGAGGCTCACGGCATCAAGCTCATCAACTACCGTGACCTTGCGGAAATGAGGAAATAAAAATGACCCTTCTCGAAGCTTCCGATATCAGAATCTCAAGAAGAGCCTATATTCCCGAACTTATAAGCGATGAAAAAAAGACGGAATTGCAGAGGATAATCGCAGATATCTGCTCACGCTCAGGTCTGCGCATCGAGCTTATGGAGGACGGCGAAAATTGCTTCTCCCTCATCAAAAGCTACGGAATGTTCAGCGGAGTTAAAAGCTATTTTGCACTCATCGGCAACTCCGACGACCCGAAAATGCACGAGAAAATCGGCTATTACGGCGAGGAGCTTGTGCTTGAGGCAACCCGTCTCGGGCTCGGCACCTGCTGGGTTGCAGGCAGCTACGATAAAGGCTCGGTTGCGTTATCACTCGGCGAAAAAGAGGCGCTTGCCTGCGTAATTTCCGTCGGTGAAATCAAGGAATCGGAAAACCTCAAGGAGAAATTCCTTTCGGGAATCATCAAAACGAAAAGAAAATCGCCGCAGGAAATGAGCATCGGCTATGATTCCGCGCCCGAATGGTTTAAAAAAGGCGTTGAATGCGCCGTCAAAGCACCGTCCGCACGCAACAAACAGCCCGTCGTTTTTGAATTCTCCGACGGCACAGCAACGGCAACGGTCAGCGGCGGCTTTTCCTTCAACAAAATCGACCTCGGAATTGCAGAATATCATTTCGAGCTCGGCAGCGGCAAAAAAATAACGGAATTCATTTAAATCACTCGTAACGGGCATTCCGTGAATCGCCCCTACGAATACAACCGGGTGTGGGCAACGCCCACCCTTAACTATTCACTTTTCACTATTCATTCTTCAATAAAAAGTCGGAGCAGCCCGAAAACGGACTGCTCTTTTTTTATTTAAACGCTATATATCTGTACGGCACAACCGACTCGTTAAGAGCAGGATAACAGCCTCTTGACGGCGTTGTCCTCTGGCTCATAACCTTGAAGCCTGTATCTGTCAGCTCTATGCCGTATGAGTTGCCAGATTCGCACGCAATGCCAGAATAAATATATCCGACCTGCGCACTGAAATCGATGCTCATAGGCGGACAGTTAAGCGCCGCAACGATAACAACCCTCGGCTTGAAGCCGACGTCAACCGAAAAGCTTGCACTGCCTCTGCCTGTATAAGAGCCTGATTTGTAAGGCTTTTCGAGAAATCCGATCTGGTCTGCCGAAAGATGAATTTCCTCATTTCTGATGTGAGAGCCGCAAAACAGCTCCTTGCCGAGAAATGAAGGTAAATCAACGGACGAGGTGTCCGCAGGGCAGAGCGAGGCGATAACCGTTGCCCATGCGGTAAGCACGAATGCATCCGTATCTCTGTCGGAAACGATGCTGTCACAGCCTGATGAATCGATGTTGAGCGATGAATCGAAAGTCAGGCAGTCGATGATATCGGTGAAAGCATCGTGGCACGCCGCACCGCCCGAAGAAAACGGTGCGTGAATCGAAAAACGCAGTTTTATGTTTACCTGCCTGCAGTTTTCGTTTTCAACAAGAACACCCTCATCGTTTTCAACAAACGAATCAACAATCGTCATTCCGTCGATGCCGACGGCAACCGTGGTGTTGCGAAGCGGCACCTCTTTTTTGATTGCGGGGTATTCGGTGAGAAACCTGATATATCCAAGCTCCTCTCTTTCTTTAAGCCACGCCACAATATTGGCGGGCATTGAACTGATTGCACTCATATTTCACCTCTTAATTCTCAACGATAACCCTGATTACCGCCCATATGTAGAATACGCTGTTGCCTTTATAGACCTTTTCGGCTCGGTCAATTCTGTATCTTTCGCCGCCGCAGCTCACGTATTCACCGTTTTCAAGGTTTGTGATATCGGGGTCGGGCGGACCGATATAAAGATAGTGTCCCTGCGAATTATAACCGATTTCGGTGTTGACACCGTAAAGATACATTTTGTTTTTGTATCTCAGCGGACTTATAAAAGCGTTCATTTCGGCAAGGGTTTCGCCGTCTTTTGAAATGAGCGAGGACGGTCTGCCGTAGGAATCAAAAATCGGCTTCAGCCTCATATGCTCACCTGCCTGAAAAGGAAATCGTCATCCCTGAGAAGCGGTGCCGCAGCAAGAATCGCTTTTGTTTTTTCCTTTTCCGCCTGCTCTGCAAGAGCCGCAGGGGAAATGCTGACGGTAACGTCGCCCGCTTTAAAGGAGGTAACGCCCTCGTCGGTGTGCATCTTTTTAAAGCACAGCCTGTAATTCGCCATTGCCGCCGCGGCATTTACGAGCCTTATATCGGAGCAATCCGCATTCGGTTTAACTCTTGCGGAAAGCTCCCTTGCCGTTGCATCGCAAATCGGAATCAGCTCGGCATCCGTTTCGCTGTAGGAATAAAACTCTCTCAGCGTTGAGAGAACTCTCCAGCAATCAATCAAGTAATTCACCCCTTAAACGGAAAGCACCCTTGATGCTCCGTCAAAAATCTTTGCAAAGCCTGCGGTGCAGCTGATAACCGCTCTTTCAAGCTGACGGTCGATGAGCTTGTCGTATTCGGTCATAATATCGCCAGTCTTGACCATTTCAAGAGCCGCACTCTTGTCAAGACCGATGAGAGTGCCCGTGTTCACGGCGTTTGACTTGAGAAGTCTTGCGCCGAGGGGGGTGATTTCCTTGCCCTTGCCGTGGAAGTTGAGACCTGCCGAAGCGTCTCTGAATTCCTCCATCTTGAGGAGCTTTGCCATAACGGCAGGCTCTGCGATGATGGTGTTGAGCTCATAGGGGTCGAAGCCGTTCCAGAAATCAACGAGGTCGGCGTAAGTGAGATTCCCTGCAGATGCACAGCTCATAACCTCGGCAGGATTGCCGTTGCCGTCGCCGTTTTCGATAACCTCAATTGCATCCTTGAGAAGGGTTCTCGCAATATATGCGCCGATCTGGCGGAGAGTTACGGTGAAAAGGTCGAGGCGCTGGAATCTGATTGCCTCATAGGAAGCAACAAGTGAACGGCCTCTCTTGCGGAGCTTGACAAGGTTTTCCTTTGTGCGGATATTTGTTTCGGGAATGAACGCACCCTCGCTGACGATTTTAAGCTCCTTCTCCTCATCGGTAGGAAGAGAAGTGATTGAGCGGTAATCAAGACCGTCGAAAACGGTTGTTGAAGCAACGACCGTGGGCAGGATATCCGCCTGTTCGAGGCCCTGTCTTACGGCTCTTGAGATATATTCGGGGAAAAGGACCGCACTGTCGGAAGTTTTGAAAAACTTGTCAACAACGTCGCTTCCCTGACCGCCTACCTTGATGCCGAAGCGCTTGAGCTGGCGCTGATAAGCATCGAGTCCCTCAAGGGGAGTGCCGATATAGTTTTCGCTGGGGTCGAGGCTTTCAAGAGCCTTTGTGAAATTACCTGTGGCATAAAGCCCTTTTTCAAGTTTGATATTGTCAAAATCAGCCATTATTTAATTCTCCTTTCTTTACATCAGAAACGTTACGGTGCCGTTGCTTACGTCAACGGAGAGAACGAGATACTCTCTGCCCGAGCCTGATTTTACGCCGTCTGTGCCTGCGGCAAGCTTCGTATAACCGAGAGCGGGAGCAGAGCCGCTGTATTTTGCGGTTACCTCGCCGTAAATCTGAACTGCGGCATATGAGCCGTCACCGTTTGCAAGGATACCGCAGAAGGTATCGCCGTCCGCACAGGCGCTGACCGTACCGTTATCGGTGATTTTAACGGGAGTGCCCGATGCGATTTCGTTTTCTGTTTTGAACGTTGCGGTTTCGTTGTGGAAGCCGCCGAATGATACTGACATATTGTTTCCTCCTTAAATTTTGTATTCAGAATATGACTCTGAATTGTTTTCGGTTTCGCTTTCAAGTTGTCTGACAAAGGGCAGATTCTTTTCCGTCCTGTGTCTGAAAGCGTCACGCATTTCCCTGAGCATTCCGATGCTCATTGAGTTGCAGACTTCCTCAAGCACGGAGCTTTTCATCTCGGGAATAACCGCTGCGGCATCCCTGATAAGAGCCGTTTTGAGCTCGTCTCTGTATTCCTGCACCCAAACGGCAACCTTTTCCTCGGAATCTGCAGGTGTGAAAGCCTTTGTCACGCCCGCATTTCTCTGTGCAGGCACGGCAACAAACGACCATTCATATGCATCGGCAGGCTCTTCAAGCAGGTAGCAGCAGAGTTTACCGCCGTAGACCTTGCCCTTTTTATGATTGCAACCGTCCTCCCTGATGTTTTTGCCGCAGATTGAGCAGCTGATTTTCTTAACGCTGCAGCCGACGCTCGTTTCCTTTTTGATGCCTGCGTCAATTTCGGCAATGAGGTCCCTGTTTTTCTCCGTCCTCAACATATACGCCTTTGCTTTAACGTAAGAATAAGGCTCGCCGTCGCTTGTTTTAACGGCTTCATCCGTCAAAAATTCCGTGGCATAAATTCTCGCCGTCTGGTCCTTGCTGCTCATATTGTGGTCAAAAATACCCGTTTTGCCCACAAAAAGCTCTGCAAGGGTTTTGAGTGCAGTGACAGTGAATTTTTCACCGTCTCTGTCGATTTCGTTATCGCAGAGAATAATCGAAAAGGTATAGATTTCTTCTTCTTTAAGTTCTTTTCTCGCAAATTTTCCTATAAGAGCAAGCTCCTCGGAAGAAATTGCGGAAACTGTGTTTTCGCTGTTAATAATCATTCACCTCTCTTTTCATTTTCCGCCTCAAGCTTTTCAGCCTGGGCGTTATAAAGTCTTGCTCTGCCGAGCTCGACCTCATCCTGAAGCGTGATGTTATCCCACACAACCGAGGGGTTGCATCCGAAGCCCCTGCTGCACAGATACGCTTTGCAGATTTTTCTGATAACGGGCGTCAGAATGCGTCTGTACGCCTCAAGCTCGCTCGTAAGCACATCTGCCTGCTGGGTGCTCATACGCTCCGTGCTCGACCACGAAAGACCGAGCATAAAGGGCGGCAGACCCGTTTTTCCAACAATCTGCTCAAGCATCTGCCTGACGGGCACCTCACTGTCAAGAATCTGATTCTCCGCACCGATAACCTTTATCTGCACGTCACCCACGGCAACAAAATCCTTGATTTCGCCGCCTGTCTGCATCGCCTCGCCCCATTCCTTTGCAACCTGAATTGCCCTGTCCTTGGCATACGCTCTGTCCATGGGGTCGTTGCGCGGATTATATGTTACGGCGAAGCGCAGATTGCCGACTCTGTCCCAATTCGCACCTATGCTTTCGAAAATCCTGAGCAGAATCCCGCTGACGAAAGGCATTCCCTTGAGCAGAGAATTGCCCGTCAGTGCACCTGCATCGGGATTGAGTACACTGAGCAGGCAAAGCTCCTGTGCAGGTGCTTTTTTCAGCTCGCAGCCCTTGCGCACGTAAATATCGATATCAAAGCCGTTACGGGCTCTGCGAAGCTCGATTCCATCAAGGGGAGCATTGAAAAGTGCACAGGGCGTACCCTCGGTATCGGTCACAATCTCGCCGATTGCGGTGCCGTAGGTCAGAAGCTGCTCGAAATAGCTTGATACGAATGCCGCCAGGCCGTATCTGTTGCCGCCGACGGGTACGGTTTCGGTAAACTCATCGATCGCCTCCTGCGCACCGCCGTCGGAGCATTCGATTCTGAAGCCGCCCGTCAGACGCACCAGCTTGAAAACCGCCGCATCAATAACGGGCACCGCCTCACGCAAAGCCTTATAAAGTCTCATCTGCGGTGCGCCCAGAGGCACGTAGCCGTCAATCACGCCGAAGGGATGTCTGTTCGCGTTCTGTGTTACGGGCACGGAAATTCTTTCCGTTTTTCTGTTTTTGAATAAACCCATCCGATTCCTCCTTTCCTATCTTCTTGCCGCCGCTACGGCGAAAAATCCGTCGTCACTTCCGCCTGAAATTACCGTTGAAACGAAATAACGGATATCGTCCATAGCGTGGTCATTTTCCTTCCTGACCGAATCCTTTGCAGAGTTTTCCTCCCATCTGTAAAGTCCGAATTCCCTGATGCTGTCCCTGCAGGAGGGCGAGAATTTCAGCACTCCTTCCTTCAGGCAGTCCGATACCCTGCGGATTCCGTCAATAACGTCGTTTTTTGCGGGAATAACCCTGAATCTGCCGTCACGCCTGATGCATTCGATAAAGCTTGCGGCAGACGGGTCAACAATAACCGCCGTAATTTTCCTGCCGTCAGCAAGATTGCAAAGCTCTTCAAAATGCTCGCTGTCGGTACGCTGTCTGCCTTCGGCACGTGAATCGAAATAATATTCGCTCACTCTGTACCATACGCCGTCTTTCCTCCCCCACAGACCGAATGAAGAAGGATTTACGGTGCCGTAGTCGCAGGAAATATGGAAATCCGTCAGATTATCGGGCGGATTTTCAACGTGCTTTTCCTGCGAAAACATCGGGTAAACGCTACCCTGCGCCGCAACCCATCTGCCGAGCACGAATCTGTCATAAAACGCACCCGAATAAAGTCTCTCGTAGCGGCGGATAATAGCCTGGGTAAGCGAAGGATTATCCTTCATCGTGAAGTGAAGATAAAAACAGTTCTTTTCATCCTTCTTTTTTATCCATTCCTCGTGAAACCAATGCATCGGGTGCTCGGGGTTGCAGTTGAACCACATTTTCGAGCCGTCGACGGAGCATCTCGCAAGCGCCTGCTCAACAAACGAGCGTGGCATAAGCGTTACCTCATCGAGCAAAACCCCTGCGAGGGTCATTCCCTGAATCAGCGCTGCCGAGCCTTCGTCCTTGCCGCCGAAAAGATAAAATCTGTTCGTCCTTCCCGAGCGTGTGATTTCAATCAGATTGCGTGAATATTTTTCGTTGCATTCGAAACCGAGCTCACGCAGAATCGGCAGAATAACCGTCACAACGTTTCTGCGCAGGGATGCGATTGTTTTGCCGCAAAGAGCGAAAGAGGAATCGGAAAAAGCCGAAAACGCCCACGTTACAAAGGAAACCGACATACAGAGCGTTTTGCCCGAGCGCACCGCACCGTCGCAGATTACGGCGTCACGGCTGCTGAATGGGCTTTCGGGAAGCCACCAGCAAAGCACCTTCATCTGCTTCTTTGAAAAAGGTGTGAAGGCGGTTTTTTTCGCTGTCGGATTCAAATATCTTCCTCCTCCGAGAGAAGCCTTGCGCCCTCAGAAAGAGCCTTGATGAAACTGCTTTCCGAATTCTCACCGCCGCCCATAGAGGCAAGCTTTTCGAGAGCCTTGAGTCTGTCGAAAAACTTAATTTCGATTCCGCCGCCCTTGGGACGTTTGATATCGGAAACGTTGAATAAATCCAGCTTTTCGATTTCCTCGGCACTCATTGTTTCCTCGCAGAGCATCAGCCTGAGCGCATCCGTAACCGACCCGAATGCAAGTCTGTAAAGACCCTTTTCAGCCTGAGCGGAAAACGGGCGTCTTTCCTTTTCAAGGCGGTCAATTTCCGCCCTGATATCCGCCCTTGCGAGCAGCCTTTCGGCACTTTTTGCAGGAGAAATGCAGTAGCCTGCTCTTGCGGCGCAGCCTCTGGCATCCCCGAAGCCTGCATAATAGCTGCAGAAAAGCTTTTCTTTTTCGGTAAGACCTTTTTTCAAGCTATCATCCTTTCCGAGGGAGGATTATGTTCAAACTCCTCTCAACCTAAGTTTAAAAACGCCTTTTTGCTAACACGTTTGTGTTAACACTTTTTTGAAATTCGGTTTAATTCTCCTCTCGTTTTCGCCCGATTTCACCCGTTTTACCCCGTAAAGCTCCGTTTTTCGCCAATTTTGTTGAATATTTTTATTTTTTGTATTTTTTTGCAAATTAGCTTGACTTGAAGCGGCAAAGGGTGTAACATTAGTTTGATAAAAAATTTTCAGAAGTGTGGTGAGATTTTTGGGCAGTTCCGATAACCCTAAACCCCGAAGTAGATTTTCAACCGAATCAGCCGCAATGGCGGAGCTGTCTGTCAGCCACCGAAGTGAGCCGTGTCAGAAATGACGTCGGTTTCGCTCTTGTTTTGTTTTGACTGCATCGCCTTTGCGCAGGTATGAAAATACCGATGAAAGGAGATGCTTTTTTTTAATGGAAGAACTTGAAATACTCATTGAAAAAGTAACAGAGCTAATTTCCAACGGAGCAATTTCGTCCCTGCGAGAGCTTTTCTCGGAGATGAATCCCGTTGATACGGCTCTGCTTATGGACGAGCTTGAGGCTAAGGAAAGACTTTTCGTTTTCCGTGTGCTCCCCAAGGATAATTCTGCTGACGTTTTTGCTTATCTTGAGCCCGAATCGCAGGAAGAGCTTGTCAGAATGATTAACGATGCCGAGCTTGAAAGACTGCTTGACGAAATGTTCCTCGATGACGTTGTTGACTTCCTTGAGGAGGTGCCCGCAAACGTCGTTACCCGAGTGCTTGCTCATTCAGACAGCGAAACACGAAAGCTGATTAACCGTTTCCTCAAATATCCCGAGGACAGCGCAGGCAGCATTATGACAATCGAGATGGTGCAGCTTCACACGAGCTTCACCGCCGCGCAGGCAATTGAACAAATCAGAAAAACGGGTGTTGACAAGGAAACCGTCTACACCTGCTACTGCACCGACAAGCACCGTCATCTTCTGGGCAGCATTCCCCTGCTTTCGCTTCTTCTTTGCGACAAGGACACCCTTGTTGGCGATATTATGGAGGAGGAGCCGCAGCTTATTTCCGTCAACACTCTTGACGACCGAGAATACGTTGCCGATATCGTAAGTAAATACGACCTTCTGAGCGTACCCGTTGTCGATAACGAGGGTCGCCTTGTCGGCATCATCACCGTTGACGACGTTGTTGACGTTATCGAAGAAGAGGTCACCGAGGACTTTGAAAAGATGGCGGCTATGACCCCCTCGGATGACGAATATCTCAAGACGGGCGTTTTCAAGCTCGCAAAAAACCGAATTCTCTGGCTTCTCATCCTTATGATTTCGGGCACGTTTACGGGTATGATTATCGAAGGCTACGAAACTCTGCTTTCGGGATTCGTTGCTCTGACAGCATCGATGCCGATGCTTATGGGTACGGGCGGTAACGCAGGCAGCCAGGTTTCAACGCTTATCATCCGCGGTCTCGCAGTCGGCGAAATCGAAATCAAGGATTATTTCAAAATCGTGCTCAAGGAGCTGCGTGTTGCAACGGTCTGCGGACTTGTGCTCGGTGCGGCGAATATTGTGAGGATGTATTTCTTCAGCGAAGGTACGATTGAGGTTTTCCTCGTCGTTTCCCTTGCAATGTTTATTGCAATTGTTGTTGCAAAACTCATCGGCTGCTCGCTCCCGATTTTTGCAAAAATCATCAAGCTCGACCCTGCACTTATGGCGGGCCCAATGATTGCAACGCTCGTTGATATCGTTACTCTCGTTATCTATTTTGCTCTTGCAAAGGCATTTTTGATATAAAAACACACCCGACGGCTTCTGTGCTGTCGGGCGTTTTTTGTTGACGGAAATCACATTTTGTGATATAATAATGGTGAGGTGTTGATTATGAAATGCAAATTCTGCGGCGCAAAGGTTGGCAAAACGGAAGAAATCTGTCCCGAATGCGGAAAATATTTACTTTCTCAAGAATCATCCGCCGATATGGGCGAATGCCTTAAAAAATTTAACTGCAACGATAGAATCCCCATTTTCGGGTTTATCATTGTTGTGGCAATCGCCGCATTTGTGATAGTCGCTTCTGAATACGGTGATACGCATATGCTCTCTCCCCGTAACGTTATGCTGCTCATTTCAGGCGTTTTCCTCTGCGCTGTTTCGGTATATTTGTGCATAATATGTTTAAAAAGCTATATCTGTGTATGCGAAAAAGGCATTCACGGTGTTATTACCCAAAAGAAAAAGGCAATGCCGAAACATTTCGAATTATATTATGACGAAATCGAATACGTAGATTTGAGCGTTGTCAGAGGGGGAAAAGGCACGAAATCCTATACCGTAACAATTCTGACCAAAACACAAGAGGAATTCAGCATAGGCATTCTGAATCAGAAAAACAGCGAGCTTCTTACTGATATACTCCGCAGGATGATTAAATAAAAACCTGCCCGAAATCGTCGGATAATGCCGAATTATCAGTAAAAAATATTTAATAAGTATAAATAACCAAAAAAGACTGCCTCGGGCGGTCTTTTTTTAGCCTTTCATTCATTGACTTTAATGCATATTTAAGGTATCATATTATCAAAATTATTATAATGGCGGGAGTTTTGGATATGATGAACAATCAGGAAAAGACAATGGAAAAAATCGTTGCTCTTTGCAAAGGCAGAGGCTTCATTTTTGCAGGCAGCGAAATCTACGGCGGTCTTGCCAACACATGGGACTACGGCCCCCTCGGCGCAAGACTGAAAAACAACGTTAAGGACGCCTGGAGAAAGAGATTCATCCAGGAACGCAAAAACAGCTATGAGGTTGACGCTGATATCCTTATGCACCCCAGAGT
>JAZNUD010000029.1:0-12726 GCA_045592085.1 Acutalibacteraceae bacterium
AATCTCCGTCAAGGAAGGCGGAGCAAAGGGCATTATGTCCGCTTACAACAGAATCGGCGCACAGTGGTGCGGCGGCAGTAAAGCTCTTATAACAGACCTGCTTCGCAACGAATGGGGCTTCGACGGCTTCGTAATCACTGATGCAAGCATCGACCTGACGGGCGACGGCTACCTCGACCCCGTACTTGCAGTTTACGCAAGAAACAGCGGCATACTCACGATGCTTTACGTTATATCCGCTCCTCAGACAATTCTTTCCCTCAAGCTTGCCTACAGAAAAGACCCCATCGGTATGGGCAAAGCAATGCGTCTTTGCGTTTACGATATCTGCAGAATGAAGATGGAAACGAACGCATTCAACGCTGAATAATATCCACCGCAGAGATACAAACGTATTTCTGCGGTTTTTTCATTATCCTTATTGATGAATTCAGATCAATATGCTATGATTTCATTATAAAATCCTCAAGGAGGGTCAGCTTTGAACAAAACGGCAAAAAACGCAGGTGCGGATAACCTCACTCCCTCCGTGCCGCAATATTTTTCGTGGATTAACAACACCAACGAGGGAGCAACCGAGGAGCACACCCTCATTAACCTCGATTTTTTTAAATATCTGCAGGACACCTACGGAATGCAGATAAAAATATACGCCTGGGATGCAGGAAATTTCGACGGCGCAAGCGAAGGCTACGGCAGTCTTGAAAGCCCGAAATTCCGCAGTCAGTATCCCGATGAATATAACAAGGTTGTCGAAAAGGCCAAGTCACTCGGTATCAGAATGGGACTCTGGGGCAGTCCCGACGGCTACGGCGATACCGAAGAATCGCAGAAGGAACGCTTCGATTTCTTCGTTCATCTGTGCCGTGACCATAACTTTGCTCTTTTCAAGCTTGACGGCGTATGCGGTCATCTCCGACCTGAAAAGGCAGGAGTTTTTGCCGATATGCTCAGGGAATGCAGAAAATATTCGCCCGACCTCATCGTGCTCAACCACCGCCTTGAATTTTATGAAGCAGAGGAATTTGTCACAACATATCTGTGGAACGGCGACGAAACCTACGTTGACGTTCTCTCCTGCAACAAAAACACCGCAATGCATAACAGAGCGTTTATGTTCACAAGAGGTCACACCGATAATCTCGACCGTCTCGCCGAGGACCACGGTGTGTGCATTTCATCGTCAATCGATTACTTTGAGGATGAGCTTGTCTATCAGGCATTCAACCGTTCACTCATTCTTGCGCCCGAAATGTACGGCAACCCCTGGCTGATGCGTGACGATGAACTGCCCAAGCTTGCAAGAGTCTATAATCTTCACCGCAGGAATGCCGCAATTCTCGTTGACGGCAAAATTTTGCCCGAAGGCTACGGCGACAATGCCGTTTCAAGAGGCAGTAGCTCAAAAAGATTCATCTCAACGGGCAATAATTCCTGGGAAACAAAAACCGTTACCGTCAGAATCGGTGAAGAAACGGGCATCTGTACCGATGAGCCGATTGCAGTTAATCTTCATCATCCATATGAAAAGCATATCGGCATTTTCAGGGTCGGTGACGAGGTTGAAATTGAGCTGATGCCCTTCAGGGCAACGCTCGTTGAGCTCGCCGCAGTTTCGGAAGCCGAGCCGATGCTTGACGGCGAATATGAAATCATCAGGGAGGATGAAAACGGCTATCCCGTCGAGGTTAAATATCTGACCGATGAAACAAAAGAAAGGGCTCCCCTTTTCCTAGGCTCGCTCGATAACAGAGAAAACAATCCGTCAGACGGAGAATTCCTTTATGAAACCGCAATGTTTGCAATCAGTAACGATTCACTTGAAAGCAGAAGCCTTGCACGCTCAGGCGAAACTTCAATTCCGCAGGTCAAAGCCGCAAGGGACGCTTTTTTCGGTCAGCTTCACTACAAGCTCCGCGGATGCGAAGCGAAGAATATGTTTGACGGCGACCCCGAAACCTTCTTCGATTCGCAGAGCAAAACCTATCTTGATGAAAGCAGGCGAATCTGCGGCGGCTGTCTGCGGGTTGATTTCGGAAAAGAAATTGAATGCGATGCCGTTGAAATCGAGTTTTTCTCGGGTGACTGCGCAACAAGAGAGGTCGAAACCCAGAAAGTGCCTCTCGTTGCGGAATATTCCTCTAACCTTACCGCCTGGAAAAGCTCCTCTCCCGTTAAACTGAGTGTTTCGGATGACGATTTCACCGCAAAAATCATTCGATTCACGGCTCACACGCTTTATGACCTTCACGGCAAAAAGATGGTATCGCAATATGAAATCAAGGATAAAATCCGTTACCTGCGTATCGACAGCCCCGTAGACAGAATCTATGCCGTAAGACCCATCAAAGACGGCAAGGCAATCGAAACGAAGGATGCCTTTGCAAACAATATGCAGGCTCACTACCGCCGCAAAAAAATTCAGCATACCGCATGGCAGGAATTCACCCTGCCCGATTATAAGCAGGGCTCAAAAATTGCCGTTGCAGTTGAAGGCGTACACGGTGAGGAAGGAGTCTACTGCACCGCTGAATTTGACGGCGAAATCAAAGGCTTTCCGAAAAGGGCCCCCGATTACGTTGCAAACCAATGGGAGCACGCCGTTTGCTCAACCGACCGCAACAACACCTTCTTCATTGAAATTCCTGAAAATATGCAGGGCAAAAAGGTCAGGATTCACGCCGTTTTCACCAACAGACGCAGGGGTGAAAGCGTAAAGTGCAACGTCTATATCTGCGATAAGCATTAATACAGAAAAAAACAAACCGCAGAGGAGCAATCCCCTGCGGTTATCTTATATCAATTATTTCCTGTTTTTCTTTGCTTCCTTTGCTGCCGCTTTTTCAGCCTTCAGCTTTTCGGAATAAGCCTTTTCCTCTGCTGCGGTACGCTCTGCCTCTGCCGCTTTCTCTGCAAGCATTGCTTCATAGCTTTCCTTTGCGGATTCATATCTTTCAGAAATTTCATCAAGCTTTTCGTAGTTTTCGCTCTGTGTGATGAGTTTCTTTGCCTCGTTATAAGGCTTTGCAGCTCTCATAAAGTTAGCGAAGCCGTCGCTGATTCTCTTTGCTTCTGCTCTGACTTCTTTAAGCTCGGCACTGATCTGTGCAGTCCTTGCCTTTGCATCCTTATAAGCATCAGCACCCTCTGTATGCTTGATTGTTTTGAGAGAGTTATTGAGAGCCTTGAGTTCGGCTTCAAGCGCATCCTCACGTGAATAGCAGGCTTCAAGAACCGAATAATCGGGCTCTTCAATAGCCTTGCCGCCCGAATAATACTTCTTAACAGCCTTAACAGCGGAAATCTTGCTCTTTGCAATTTCGATAGCAGCCTTACGGGTTGCCTTCTCGTCATCAGTGCCTCTGGGCATCTGCTTTGCAGCGGCAAGCTCGGCTTTTGCTTCTTCAACAGTCAGTGCAAGAATACCGTCGAGACCGAGTGCAAAAATCTTCTTGCTTTCGGCAAGTCTGTAAATAAACTCAGGCTTTGAGAATTTATCAAGCTCGTCGCAGACGAATTTTGAAATCTCAATTTCCTCATTGAATTTGACGGCTTCAACGTAAGCCTTCTTCGCCTGCTTTCTTTCAGCCTTATCCTTGATGGATTTCCACGATTTTTTATCAACGGGAACCTTATCTTTGCCTGCCGTTTCACGGGCATTGCGGATTATATCGATTGCCTCAACAAGGTTACCGTCATCAAGAACACCGTTGCCGTAGTCCTCAAACATACTGCGGATTTTAAGCACTCTGATAACAGACTGCTGCTTGATTTCGTTGAAATCATACCAGATATAAGGAATAACGTTCATTGCCGCACCGACTGCCGCAATGATAACAAGCATACGGAGCAGGCTTGAAAGAATGACGGGGTCATAAAGTGCGGAGAATGCGTTGTTATAGTTATCCTGACCGTTTGCGAGCTGCTCGGCAAGAATTGTTCCGACCGACTTGCCGTCACCGAGAATTCTGTTAAGAACAGCGGGATTCGAAGTTACAGCAGCCGCATTTTCTTTTGTCAGACCGTATTTTTCGTAAATTGCGGGAAGAACGGATGAGGTTGCAAGGGTGATAACGGTACCGATTGTTCCAACCGCAGAGAACATACCGTCGATTCTTTCGCCTGTAATATACTGCTGATAGTCACGGATATCAGCCTGAATTGCAGGGTTAAGAATGTGCATAAACGAACCCATAAGAGCGTTCAGCCACAAGCAGCCCATAACAAGCCATATCGTCAGGCCCGAAATTTCCTTTACAAAGGGAAGCATCGAAAGGATAAACACGATATTAAAAAGGTTTGTTACAACAAGAACTGCTTTCTTGCCCCATTTCTTAACGGCAAAGGGAGCAAAAAGCATTCCCCAGAGGGATGCGTTGCCGTAGACAGTAACAACTATGCCGTAAACGTTACCCGAGCAGGCACCGCCGTAGTTATAGAGCCAGAAAAGAACGTTTGAATAAGCGCTTTCAAGGAAACCGATCCACGATGCAAGAGAAATAATCCAGAAATATTTATTCTTCATAACCGCCTTAAGAGCGTCTGTGAACTTTATCTGAACAACGTGAGTTCTTGCCTGAACGATTTTTTCCTCGGTATGCTTATAAACAACGATGCACAGAAGCAGACCGAGAACGGTAAGAATAGGATAAAGGAATCTGTATACACGGATATCCGTTGTGTTAGTTTTGAACAGATTAGATGCAATGATAGGAGTAAAAAGGTTAACTACCGTGGGAGCGAAAGAATAAACGATGCTTTTAACGGAAGCAACGTCCGTTCTCTCCTGAGTGTTGGGAGAAAGAACGTGGATAAGATTCTCATATGAATCATAGAAGAAATAATAGAAGAAATGAAGAAAAAGGTTAAGCACCATAACTATGGCGCATTTTGCAATATATCCTCTTGTTTCGCCGAAAATCATTCCTTCGCCGAGCCAGGTATCAAGCTTTGCATAAGGGAACCAGACCATAATGTTACAAATGATAGCCGAAGGAATCGCCATTGTAACTATGTAGGGTCTGTATTTACCTGCTTTGTTTCGCGTGTTATCGATAATGTTTGCTCTGACACCCGTAAGCAAAACGTTGACCAAAACTGCAACAACATACATAATGTACATATCCGTCGGGTCAATGCCGAGGGTGCTTGAAAGCAGGGTATTGTTTGTTGAAAGTAAGCAAGCGGTACCGAGATTGATAAGCATATAGGCACCGATGCCGCCGCCCGAATAAGCGGCAATTTCTTTGAAGGTCATATATCTGCCAAGAGGCGGAATTTTCCAGTAGGTGCGGACCTTTGACACACCTTCCTTAACAAGTGATACGGGGTTCATTACGTTCCTCCCATCGGATTTTTGTGCGGTTTTGCAAACCGCCAACAGTTATTTTAGATTATAACAAAATTCCCAAAAAATTGCAATACACACTGTAACAATTTATTAATTATTTGTATAAAATCTTGACGGACAAGAAACGATTTGATAAAATTAATATGTATATTTAATAATTACGGAGTGTGATTATAATGGAAAATATCAAGCAGGCAATTCTGAATGCCGAAACGGCACTCGGCATTGAATTCGGCTCAACAAGAATCAAGGCTGTTCTTATCGACAAAGCAAACGAGCCGCTCGCATCGGGCAGCTATGATTGGGAAAACAGCTATGAAAACGGTGTCTGGACCTATCCCGTTGAAAAATTCTGGGTTGGTCTGCAGACCGCTTTTGCATCCCTCAAAAAGAACGTTGCCGAGAAATACGGCGTTAAGCTCGAAACCGTCGGTGCAATGGGCATCAGCGGTATGATGCACGGCTATCTCCCCTTCGATAAGGACGGCAATCAGCTTGCCGAATTCAGAACCTGGAGAAACACCATAACCGCAAAATCCGCAGAGGAACTGACTGCACTTTTTGATTTCAACATTCCCCAGCGCTGGAGCATAGCTCACCTTTATCAGGCAATTCTCAACGGCGAGGAGCACGTTAAGGATATCGATTATATCGGAACTCTCGCTTCCTACGTTCATTTGATGCTCACCGGCGAAAGAGTAATCGGCATCGGCGAAGCATCGGGTATGTTCCCCATCGACAGCCTCACAAACGATTACGATGCAAAAATGCTCGCACAGTTTGACGAAAAGATTGCCGGCAAGGGCTTTGGCTGGAAAATTGCAGATATTCTTCCCAGGGTGCTCGTTGCAGGCGAAAGCGGCGGCGTTCTCACCGAGGCAGGTGCAAAGCTCCTTGACCCCAGCGGCGAATTCAAGGCAGGCATTCCGATGTGTCCTCCCGAAGGCGACGCAGGTACGGGTATGGTTGCAACAAACTCCGTTGCTGAAAGAACGGGTAATGTTTCCGCAGGTACTTCCATCTTCCTTATGATGGTGCTTGAAAAGGCTCTTTCAAAGCTCTATCCCGAAATCGATATGGTTACCACCCCCTCGGGCAAGCCCGTTGCTATGGTGCATTGCAACAACTGCTCGGGTGAAATCGATGCGTGGGCAGGAATCTTCACCTCAATGTGCAAGAAGCTTGGCTTTGAAGCAAACTACTATAAGGTGCTTGACGCAATGTTTGCATCCGCTCTTGAGGGCGACAAGGATTGCGGCGGCATTGTGGCTTATAACTACCTTTCGGGTGAGGTTATCACGGGTCTTGACAGCGGCAAACCTATGCTCTTCAGAGGCCCCGAAAGCAACTTCAGCTTCGAGAATTTCAGCAGAGCTCAGCTTTGCTCTGCAGCGGCTACCCTCAGCCTCGGTATGGAAATCCTTGCCGATGAAAACATCAAGGTAGACAGAATCCTCGGTCACGGCGGATATTTCAAGGCTCCCCTTGCAGGTCAGACAATTATGGCGGCAGCCCTTAAGGCTCCCGTTTCCGTTATGAAAACCGCAGGCGAAGGCGGTCCCTGGGGCGTTGCCATCCTTGCAAATTATATGAAGAATAAGGCTGAAGGCGAAACCCTTGAAGCATATCTTGATGCAAAGGTATTTGCAGGTCAGGCTTCAACAGAGGTTAAGCCTACGGCAGAGGATATCGAAGGCTTCAACGCTTTCCTCGAAAACTATAAGAAAGGACTTGCTGCGGAAAAAGCGGCAGTTGAGGCATTTTAAATGAAAAACAGAGAATTTTGGTTTATAGTCGGCAGCCAGCATCTTTACGGCCCCGAGGTACTTGATATCGTTGCGGAAAGAGCCGCTGAAATGGCAGAAAAAATCAATGCAAGCACTCTCATCCCCTGCAAATTCGTTTACAAGGCAACCGTCAAAACTCCCGACGAAGTAACTGCAATTATCAAAGAAGCCAACTACGACGACAAGTGCGCAGGTATCGTTACCTGGTGCCATACCTTCAGCCCCAGCAAGATGTGGATTAACGGCTTCTCAATTCTCCAGAAGCCTTACTGCCACTTTGCTACGCAGTATAACCGTGAAATCCCCAATGATGAAATCGATATGGATTTCATGAATCTCAATCAGGCGGCTCACGGCGACAGAGAGCACGGCTTCATCGGTGCAAGAATGGGTATGCCCAGAAAAATCATTATGGGCTACTGGCAGGATGAGGCTCCCCTTAAGGAGCTCGGTCTCTGGATGAGAAGCGCCGTCGGCTATGCCGAAAGCAAAGCTCTCAAGGTTGTCCGATTCGGTGACAATATGCGTCAGGTTGCAGTTACCGAGGGTGACAAGGTAGGCGTGCAGATGAAACTCGGCTGGCAGGTCAACACCTGGGCAGTCGGTGACCTCGTTGCAGAAATGGATAAGGTTACCGAAGCTGAAATCGATGCTCTTATGGCGGAATATGCCGAAAAATACACAATAAACACCGATGATATCGCTTCGGTGCGTTATCAGGCTAAGGAAGAAATTGCAATCAAGCGCATTCTTGACAGAGAGTGCGCAAAGGCATATACCAACACCTTTGAGGACCTTCACGGTATGGACCAGCTCCCGGGTCTCGCAAGCCAGAGACTTATGGAGCAGGGCTACGGCTACGGCGGCGAGGGTGACTGGAAGGTTTCCGCAATGACGAGAATCATCAAGGCAATGTGCGACGGTATGGGCGGCGGAAGCGCATTTATGGAGGATTACACCTACCACCTGACCGAAGGCAGCGAATATTCTCTCGGCGCACATATGCTTGAGGTCTGCCCCACCCTTGCGGCAAACAAGCCTGCAATCGAAGTGCATCCCCTCGGCATCGGCGGCAAGAATCCCCCTGCAAGACTTGTTTTTGAAGGCAAGGCAGGCAGCGGCGTTGTTGCTTCTCTCGTTGATATGGGCGGAAGACTCCGCCTCATCGTGCAGGATATCGAAGCGGTTGAGCCGATTATGGATATGCCCAACCTTCCCGTTGCAAGAGTTATGTGGAAGGCAATGCCCGACCTTTGCACGGGAGCAAAAATGTGGATTATGGCAGGCGGTGCCCATCACACCGTTCTTTCATACGATGCAACCCCCGAAATGCTTGAGGATTTCGCAGAGATGGCAGGCATCGAATACGTCCACATTTCAAAAGACACAACCGTTGAGGGTCTCAAGCAGCAGCTCTTCTTCGCGGATATTGCGTGGAAACTGAAATAAAAACTTATCAATAACAGTATAATACAAATTAACCGCCGTCCGCATTGACGGCGGTTTTTCATGTTGACAATATCGATATTCGATGTTATAATAAGAATATAATTATCGATATTCGATATCAGGAGGTGAAACGAATTGCCCAGAGCAAAATTTCAGACCCTTACCGAGCAGATGTTTTATATCTTGCTGTGCCTCAAAAACGAATGCTGCGGTACGGATATAATGGAAAAAATCAAAAGCATAACCGAGGGACGCATTATCCTCGGACCGGGTACGCTTTATAATCTTCTTGAGCAATTCGTTGCCGAAAAGATTATCATTGAAACGAAAACCGAGGGTCGCCGCAGAAGCTATATTCTGACTGAAAAAGGCAGACAGCTTCTTGAAAACGAATATAACCGCATCCGCAAACAAGCCGATGACTATATAAATCTTTTCGGAGAGGAGAAACAGTGATGTCAGAATACAAACGCAGAATCGAATTATTTTCACTTTATGACCACACAAACATCGAAAAGCACCTTGAAAAAATGGCGGCAAAAGGCTGGATGATTGACACAATCGGCTCAACCTTGTGGCGATATAAAAAAACCGAACCCAAAAAGCTGAAATTCTCCGTTGTTTATTATCTGAAAGACGTAAAAGAAGGCGCAATAATATCGGATGACAGACAAAATTTCATTGACTTATGTTCATCGGGCGGATGGAATTACGTTATGAACTCGGGAAAAATGCACATATTTTCAACCGATGATGAAAACGCTCCCCCGATTGATACCGATGCTCCGATTCAGATTGAATGCATACATAAATTTGCAAAAACCGAAATTGTTTACGGCTATCTTTTCCTGATTATTGCGTGCATCTTCTTTTCAGGCTTCATAATATATGAGCTATGGAAGGAGCCCGTCCATACCCTGAAAGATGCTACGCCGATTTTCTGGCTCACACCTGTTTCTCTCCTTTTTTCGGTTTTTAACATTATCAGCTATCTGAATTGGTACAGAAAAGCAAAATCCGCCGCAGAAAACGGCGAATTCACCGATACAAAAATGATTATCCGCTTTGAGGTTCTTTTCTGGTTTCCTCTATACGTCGGTTTCGGATTATTGGGTTTCTTTTCGTTTCTGAGAATAAGGGATATTCTTTTAACACTCGGCATTATTATATCGGGCATTCTTCTTTTTGTCATTTATAAAGCAATAAAAAATAATATCGGCAAATCCGAGCGGAAAGAAACAACAAAGCAAAGGCTCCGAAGATTCTCCGCGGTTATGCTTGTGATTTTATGGCTCGTCTCAGGAATCGGCGCATACATCGCAATCCCGAAGCCTTATTACAAGGTTAAAGTCAGATCTGAATTCGGAAATATGTATTCCCGAAGTGTTTACCTTGACAAAAATGCACCGCTTGATATCAGTTATTTTAAAGAAACAGAAAACAAAACGGTATCACGCGAAAAAAACACCCGTGAACTTCTCCTTATAAAGGAAACCGAATGGAATTTCGACACAGTTGAGGACGATAAAGATAATGACGGCTTATTCCTTTATTATTCCGTAACAGACGTTCGCTTCACACCATTGCTTGACCGATGCAAAAACGAAATCATTTTCAATCATATTGTTTACGGTGCAAAAAAATTCAATCTGACAGATAAATTTGAAAGCTACAGATACTATATTGATGATAAAACTCCGATAAACAGTTATGCATTTTGCAACGGTAACAGAATCATCACCGTAGATTTCAGTTGGGAGCCTTCAGAGGAAGAACTTATTTTTGCCGCAGAAAAGCTTCTTAATTCAGAAAACTCATATGTATTTTAGCTAAAAAGCACTGTACCGTTTCGATACAGTGCTTTAATTATTTCTGTCTGTAGCCGTCGAGGAAATCGGCGATTTTTGTCACCGCATCCTCAAGAAGAATTACGTCGGGAAGAAACGCTATTCTGAAATGGTCATGGTCCCTCCAGTTGAAGCCTGTACCGCAGGTCACGAGAATCTTCTTCTCGTGCAGCAGGTCGAGCGCAAATCTCTCATCGTCAACGATATTGAACTTTTCCATATCAAGCTTCGGGAAAATATAAAACGCTCCCCTCGGCTTAACAGCGGAGATTCCGGGAATATCGTTGAGAGCCTTATATATAAAGTTTCTCTGTTCATAGAGTCTGCCACCCTCACGCAGAAGTGCCTCGCCCGACTGCGTGCCGCCCAAAGCCGTTTGAATAATGCTCTGTGCAGGGACATTGGAGCAAAGACGCATTGACGAAAGCAGATTAAGACCCTCAATATAACCCCTTGCCCTTGATTTGTCACCTGCAAGGCACATCCATCCGCAGCGGAAGCCCGCAACCTTATGCGATTTTGAAAGACCGTTGAAGCTGACTGTAAGCAAATCGGGCGCAAGAGATGCAAGTGCAATATGCTCCTCACCGTCAAAAACAAGGCGGTCATAGATTTCGTCAGCAAAAAGAATCAGTCCGTTTTCACGTGCAAGCCGGACAATCTGCTCAAGAATCTCCTTTGAATAAAGAGCACCCGTCGGGTTATTGGGGTTGATAACAACGATTCCCTTTGTGTTTGGCGTTATCTTCTTTCTCATATCATCGATATCGGGATTCCAATCAGCTTTTTCGTCGCAGAGATAATGCACCGCCTTGCCGCCCGCAAGAGTTACTGCCGCAGTCCACAAAGGATAATCGGGCATCGGAACGAGGATTTCGTCCCCCGTATCAAGCAGCCCCTGCATCGACATCATTATCAGCTCACTGACTCCGTTGCCCGTATAAATATCATTAACCCCGACATCAGGAATACCCTTGAGCTGGCAATACTGCATTATCGCCTTTCTTGCAGAGAAAAGTCCCTTTGATTCGGAATAACCCTCGGTAGAGCGAAGGTTATAAATCATATCAACGATGATTTCATCGGGTGCCATAAGCCCGAAGGGCGCAGGATTTCCGATATTGAGCTTTAAGATATCAATTCCGTTTGCTTCCATACGGGTTGCTTCTTCCATAACGGGACCTCGGATATCATAGCAGACGTTGTCAAGTTTTTTTGATTTATCAAACGTTTTCATAGTATCTCCGTAAAAGTAAACCGCCGCAGACAGTTATGTTTGCGGCGGAATTTATTATAATTCAGCAATTATTCGTTGCCCTTGATGATATCGTTGATCATAATATAGAACTGATCATCGTCAAAGGAATCGCTCTTTGCGGGAGTTTCTTCAGCCTTTACGGGTGCTGCAGGTGCTGCGGGAGCGGCAGGAGCAGCCGATGAGCCGAAGCTGGGAATGCTGGGAGCTGCGGGTGCTGCAGGTCTCTTGGGAGCAACGGGTGCCTCAACAGGAGCTGCAGGAGCAGCTGTGATGGGAGCAGGAGCTTCTGCTGCCTTTGCTGCAAGGAAGGGATTAACGGGAGCAGCTGCTTCGGGAGCCTTTGCTGCAGACTCAAAGCCTGTTGCGATAACCGTGATAACCATTTCATCATCAAGGTCGGGATCGAATGCGATACCCCAAGTGATGTTTGCATCCTCGTGAGCCTTGTTGGTGATGATTTCTGCTGCGTTTTCAACATCTTCAAGATCAACGTCATCGGATGCAGTGATGCTGATGATAACGCCCTTTGCGCCTGCGATTGAGGTTTCAAGAAGAGGACTGGAAACGGCTGCATTTGCTGCGGTTTCTGCCTTATCCTTGCCCTTTGCTCTGCCTACGCCCATATGAGCAAGGCCTGCATCCTTCATTACGCTTGTAACGTCAGCAAAGTCAAGGTTAATGAAGCCGGGAATCTTGATAAGCTCTGAAATGCTCTTAACGCCCTGAAGAAGAACTTCGTCAGCCTGTGCGAATGCTTCAGCGATGGTCTTCTTTCTTTCGTCAAGTGAACGGAGTCTGTCGTTAGGAATAACGATAAGGCTGTCAACGTGCTCAGCAAGTCTTGAAATACCTTCCTGAGCAAGAGTCATTCTTCTCTTACCTTCAAACTTGAAGGGCTTTGTAACAACGCCGATTGTGAGGCAGCCCATATCCTTCGCAGCCTGAGCGATAACGGGAGCAGCGCCTGTGCCTGTGCCGCCGCCCATACCTGCGGTGATGAATACCATATCTGTGCCCTTGAGTGCATCTGTGATT
>JAZNUD010000030.1:0-34365 GCA_045592085.1 Acutalibacteraceae bacterium
AATTTATGGTATATAATAAGCTGAATTAAAATATCGTATAATGGAGAAAAAGATATGTTAAAGCTTGAAAATATTTCTTTCAGCGTGGACGTTGACGGTCAGGACCTGGGTATCATCGATGACGTTACCCTTGAAATCCCCGACGGTGCCTTCACCGTCATCACAGGCCCCAACGGCGGCGGCAAATCCACCCTTGCAAGGCTCATTATGGGCATCGAAAAGCCCACAAGCGGCAAGATTATATATAACGGCACCGATATCACCGACCTTTCGGTTACCGAAAGAGCAAAGCTCGGCATCGGCTTCGCATTCCAGCATCCCCCGAGATTCAAGGGTCTGACGGTGCGCCGTCTGCTCTCCCTCGCGGCAGGCTACGAGCTTCCCGAGGACGAGTGCTGCAGCTACCTCACAAGCGTCGGCCTTTGCTCAAAGGACTATCTCAACAGGGAGATGGATAATTCTCTTTCGGGCGGCGAAGCAAAAAGAATCGAAATCGCAACCCTTATGGCACGCAAGCTCGGCGTTGCAATCTTCGACGAGCCCGAGGCAGGCATCGACCTGTGGAGCTTCTCAATGCTTGTTGAATCCTTCAAGGCAATGAGCAGCGGCAACCATAACAGCGTTATCGTCATTTCTCATCAGGAAAGAATTATGCAGCTTGCCGACACAATGATCGTCATTGCAGACGGCAAGGTAAGGACAATCGGCCCCAAGGAGGAGGTTTTCCCTGCTCTTATGGGCGAATTCAGCGAAAACTGCGGCTTCAGAGGAAAGGAGGCATAATCAATGAACAATACGGAAAGTCATCTCCTTGAAGCAATCGCCGACCTGCACGAAATCCCTGCAGGCGCATATAACATCAGAAAAAACGGCAGCGGTCATTCAAGACGCTCAACCGCTAACATTGAAATCGTCCCCAAAGAGGACAAACCCGGAATCGACATCATCGTTGCTCCCGGCACACAGAATGAAAGCGTTCATATTCCCGTTATCATTACCGAAGCAGGTATTGATGACCTCGTTTACAACGATTTCTATATCGGTGACGGTGCCGACGTGCTTATCGTTGCGGGCTGCGGAATCCATAACAGCGGCGACGAAAAATCACAGCACGATGGTATCCACACTTTCCACATCGGCAAAAACGCAAGGGTAAAATACGTTGAAAAGCATTACGGTGACGGCGACGGAAAGGGTGAAAGAATCCTTAATCCCGTAACCGTTATCGAGCAGGACGAGGACTCGGTCTGCGAAATGGAAATGGTGCAGATAAAGGGCGTCGATTCAACGGTAAGAGATTCAAAAGCTTACCTCAAGGCAGGCGCAAAACTCATCATCACCGAAAGACTTCTCACTCACGGCGACCAGTACGCACGCTCCGATATGGACGTTTATCTTGAGGGTGAGGATGCCTCTGCGCAGATTATCTCACGCTCTGTTGCAAAGGACAGGTCAAAGCAGATTTTCCATCCCAACGCAATCGGCAATGCAAAATGCAGAGCTCACGTGCAGTGTGATTCCATCATTATGGACGAGGCAAACGTAAGCTCAATCCCTGCAATCACCGCAAATTCCGCCGATGCACAGATTGTCCACGAGGCGGCTATCGGCAGAATCAATAACGACCAGCTTATCAAGCTGATGACATTCGGAATGAACGAGGAAGAGGCCGAGGAGGTTATCATCAGCGGCTTCCTTAAATGATATGCTTAAAAAGAATGACAGAATAAAACTCAATATTGAAAGCTGCTCCTCAAACGGAAGCGGCGTAGGACACTATGAGGGAATGGCGGTTTTCGTGCCTGCAACTGCAGTCGGCGACGAAATCACCGCCCATATCCTCAAGGTGAAAAAGACCTATGCCTTTGCCAAGGTGGAGAGCGTTCTGACACCGTCGCCCGAGAGAATCGAAGCGGAATGCCCCGTATATCTCAGATGCGGCGGCTGTGTTTTTTCCCATATGAATTATAAAGCGGAGGCAGAGCTTAAAGCGGCTCACGTTGCGGAATGCTTCAAAAGGATCGGCGGTGTCGAGCCCGAATTTGAACCCGTTATTGCCGCAGAATCGGATAAAAGATACCGCAACAAGGCACAATTTCCCGTTTCATACGATAACGGCGAAATTAAAACGGGCTTTTATTCTTCACACAGTCACCGCGTCATCCATTGCCCCGACTGTCTGCTCCAGCCCGAAGAATTTGAAAAGATTCTTTCCGTTTTCACAGAATATATCAAGGAAAACGGCGTGACGGTCTACGACGAAACTGCCCACAAGGGTCTGCTCCGTCATATATATCTGCGAAAAGGCACGAAAAGCGGCGAGATTATGGTCTGCGCCGTCATCAACGGCAACAGACTGCCCAATGAAAACAAACTCGTTTCGGATCTGACCGAAGCTGAGCCTGCAATCAAAAGCATTCTTGTAAACGTTAATAAAGAAAAAACAAACGTAATCCTCGGCAAAACCTGCCGCACCCTCTGGGGTGAGGATTATATAACCGATATTCTCTGCGGTCTGACCTTCCGCATCTCTCCCCTCTCCTTTTATCAGATCAACCGTGACCAGGCCGAAAAGCTCTATAACAAAGCGGCGGAATACGCAAATCTCAGCGGTAACGAAACGGTGCTCGACCTCTACTGCGGTGCAGGCACGATAGGTCTTTCAATGGCATCGAAGGCAAAGGAAATCATCGGCGTTGAGATTGTTCCCGAGGCTGTTGAGGATGCGAAGCTCAACGCACAAATCAACGGCATCACGAATGCCCGTTTTATCTGCGGAGATGCCGCCGAAGCAGCGGAAATTCTGAAAAACGAAGGCATAAAGCCCGACGTTATTATCCTCGACCCTCCGAGAAAGGGCTGCTCACCCGAAATGATAAACACTGCGGCACAGATGAATCCCGAGCGGATTGTCTACGTTTCCTGCGACCCTGCGACCCTCGCAAGGGACTGCGGCATCTTTGCAAACCTCGGATACACCGCAGCAAAAGCCACCCCCGTCGATATGTTCCCCCGCACGGGACATATAGAGACGGTATGTCTTTTGTCCAAACTTAACACAAAGCATCATATCGAGATTGATCTGGATATGGATGAGCTGGACTTGACCGATGCGGAGAAGAAAGCTACCTATCAGGAAATCAAGGATTATGTGCTTGAGCATAGCGGCCTGAAAGTCAGCAGCTTGAATATCGCACAGGTAAAACAAAAATGCGGTATCATCGAGCGTGATTGTTATAATAAGCCGAAGTCCGAAGATGTAAGACAACCCCAATGCCCTGCAAATAAAGAAAAGGCAATTATAGAGGCTTTGAAGTATTTCGGGATGATAAAATAGAACTTACGCGTTAATAAATTTAGCCCTGCAAGCTGATTTCAGTCAACTTGCAGGGCTTTTTGCTTTTGGAATATTTACTGTAGATTTTTGTACAATTCCAGAACTTCTTTTCCTTCTTCGCTTAAATCAACACCCCAGGCACCTGTGGTTTTACCTGTACAAATTTCTGTTTCAACAAAATTAAGTATGTTTTTGAATTCGGAAACAAATCTTTCGTTAATAGTCGGGAATTTGTTGATAAACTCAACCGTATCTCCCGCAGCAAAAATACGAAGAGCAATCAAAATTCCTTCGTTATCTTCACATCCTGATCCGCGAAATTTTCGGCCCAAGGTCGCATCAAGAACTGATTTCAGTGCCCACAAAACTCTGCCGTTTTGAGCAATCGACTCATAACGGTTCACCGCTGTCATCATAATCGTTGCAGCAAGATAAGTAGGTATATAGACGAATTGAACGCGTTCATCGGCACACATGAGGGAAGACGGTTCGTCAACCATAAGGAACAACCAACCTATGCAGTCAATACTTTTAACAGGTCTCAAAGCTTGAATCATATCTTCGATATATGTATTAACAATATCCTCAGAAACATTTTGAGTTGTAAGCTCTGTCAAATCCCTCTCCAGCTTCAGATTGTTTTCAATCCATATGTCAATGTCAGGTATGGTTGTATTAAAATTGAATGTCATAATTTTATTCTCCTTGAAACTCAATTGATTGTTCTGCCTTTGAAAGCAGGTGTTAATGCGATTTTTGCTATCAGATAGTAATGTTATTTTTTGTTTGTTATGTTATCAGGTAGAATTATAGTTAACTTTGATACGCAAGTCAATTAGTGTTGTGATTTTATAAAACATTTTTTCAATTTAAGTTGACAAAACAAAAAAAGTGTGGTTTAATTATATCCAAATCGGCTAATTTTGACAAATTTGTAAATTTATACCGAAAGAGGTGTGAAAAGTTGAAAAGTTATATTGATTACGCAAACACTTGTTACATAGACAAGGATTATGAGTTGGTTGGAATTCTGGAGATTAATGAAAAAACATATATTGATTTTGACAGAAAAACTGTTTATATCAACCAGGTTGACCAGGGAGTTTCTGCCACCCAAATGGCTATCCTCGAAAAGCTTATAATCGAGTCGCCCAGAGTTGTTACTTACGAATCTTTATACCGTACTTATTATGATACAAGGTATTATGATGCCGATCCTGACATTCAGGTGTTGAGAAACGTTATATCGGCTCTCAAGAAGTATGTCAGAATTATCAATGTTTCAAAGTCCGGTTATAAAATTGAATTGCCTAAAAGTATTAAAAGGTTCGGAAGTATCAGAAGGTGCGATGTGACTGATATTTCCGAGCTTTTTTCTGTTCTTGAGAGTGGAGTTACAGAAGAGGAATGCTTGGAAATTCTCAGATCTGAAGGAAAAACACTCCAGTTTTCCGAAAAATTCTTCCATTCGGGAGCACAGGAGCTTGCAAACAGCGAAGGCGAAACCGTTATTAATGAGCTTAAAAAGCTTTCGGGAATTTTCAACGGAATCACATCTCTCGACGGAGTTTCTGTAAACGATGATGTTATAGGCAATGTGTATAATCTGGTTGTTGACGGATGCGAAACCGCCGGAACAAGAGAAATACTCAAAATCAAAGGCCCGCTCGGTTCGTACAAAAACCGAATAATGCAGTATCTTTATCTTGCAGTTGCAAAAAACAACAGCAATATTCTCCCGTTTTATATTGATATTGCATATTACGAAAAATTAGCTGAAAATAACGAGGGTATTTCGGATGATGACATCGTTGAGGTCTTTGTTAAGGATTTCGACGAGATAAAATCGTTGCAGAGCAAATACAAAAACAAAACACCGCTTCTTATGATTGACGGCGTTCGTGATTTTTCGCGCGGTGACGAGGCCCTTTATTATTATATCAGCAAAAAAATCAAGGAGCTTAACTGCAAGCTTGTTGTTTGTATTGACGGCGATTTTACAGTTAACAACCAGCATCAGTTCAATGTTCATCCTCTGGCTTCAAACAAGTACAAGCACTATATGCGGATAACATCGATGAACCTTCATAAAAGAGCAGAAAGCATAGATTTCATCAGAAATTGCCTTGATATATCGGGAGTTAATGTGTCAGATGACGTTACTCCTGAAAAGATTTATGACAGCCTTGTGAAGATCAGCTTTCTCTCGGTTGATGCATATTGGCTTGTATATATAGTTAAATACTATCAGGACAATCTTTTCAATCCCAGAGGAAACATTTCGGATTTATATTCTGCAATTTGTATGAGCATTCTCGGCAGCGGAAAAAAGATTGATTCTGCAGCAGAGCTTGCATATAAGTTCGAATTCGATTCGGTGGATTTTTATAAAAACAATCCGTTTTTCGATATTCGTTGGCAGTTGATAAGAAAGCACAGAAGTGTTCTTGACTATCTTATCGCAAAGCATTATGTCAGAAAGATTTCCGAGCTTGACTTTAAAAACAGAAGCCGTGAGGAAAACATCGGAAACCTTTCCTTTTTTAATATGGTTTTACAGAAAAGAATCACGAGATTTGTGGTCGATATGATTGGCGGTAATGATGATTATGAATACAAAATTATGATAATCGCCGAGAATTATTATGATATGCTTTCTCTCTTCGGCAAAAGTGAACTGACATTCTGGATGGTAAGGCTTCGCAATCCTGCCAGAAGAAGAAGATGCAGCGAGCTGTTGAAGGACTACAGTAAAAAGGAAATTCAGCGTTATAACGATACCAGATTCAAAAATGCCGCAGATAAAAAGAATATGGCTTTTCTCATCCGAGGCATAAATGTAAGTCTTATTTATGAAAAAGATGAGGCTGCGTTCAGATATTATATAAAGTCTTTGATTAACGATAAAATCGCAAACACGGTTAACAGAGGCTTTCATCTCGAATATTACGGCGATAAGCCTTATATTCCCAACAAAACTCTTCTTGATTTTGAAGATGATGTTACGAAGGGAGAAAACACATTAAATGTGCTTTGTTTATCGCTTGACAAGAGAATCAAAAAGAAAGATAATGTCAGCCTTGTGGCGGTGCTTGAGGTTATGACGCTCTGCAATCTCATTCAGGCAAGAATCGAGTGTTCAGATAATGAAGCCACACTTGATGTGAGACCGTATATGAGCAGATGCATCCGTTATCTCGAATGGATTATCGAGCATAAATCCCTCCGTAATTTCGGTGAAGCAGCACAGTATTTTATGTGGATGCGCAATGAATATGAAAGGCTACTTGCAGAGTACCCCTCGGGACGTGTTATCTATAGCTCTGCATCACCGTTCAATAAGTTTTCGAAAGCAAGCAATGTTGAAAGAACCGGCTGGGTCAAGGCTGAAATTCCCAATCCCGAAAACATTGTTGGGCATATGTATAACTGCTGGCTTATCGGTATGCTTTATCTTCCCGAAACGTATGATATGGAGGGTTATGATAAAAACAGAATTTTGCAGATGCTCCTCATTCATGATCTCGGAGAAACGGAAACAGGCGATATAAGCAGACCCGATAAAGTGAAAAAACAAAAGTTTTATGATTATCAGGAAAACATGGTTATGCAGTCATTGCTTCTTTCAGGAACATATCCCGCTTCGGCAGATATCAGCAATTATCTTGAATGTTGGAATGACTGGTCTGAAAAGAGTTCGATCAACTATTCCGTTGCAAAAGATATTGACAATATCCAAACTATTCATCAGTTCTGTACGTACTATATCCGATATCCCGAAAAGTTTGATGCCGACAAAATAATTTACTGGCTTTCAGGTGTCAATGAACTTGAATCTGAAATCGGAAGACAAATTGCTTTGAAGCTTATAAAAAAGAACCCTGCATTTGCTCATATAATTGAACAGGCAGGAGATATATTCAACGACTGAAAGATTTAAGAAATCATCTCTAATTTTGCATTTTTTGCGAAATCCGGGGTGATTTCGGCATTTATAAGGAATAAGTTATTTTTTTGTTATTTTTTTCTGTTTAAAACCGAAAACCGAACAATCAAAAATACAGTTTTATTATATCGTTGTATTATGATTCTCTGTGTGAGTATTGAAAAAAGTGCGGTTTATAATCAGCTTAACACAGAAAGGATGAAAAAAATGACAGAAACATGCACATACGATTTGCAGATGGATTGGGGGACATTTGAGACTGCGGAACGTTCAGCAGAATACGGCGACAAAAAAGTTTCAGTCAGCGAAGCTCTTGTTTTGAGCTTAAGGAAAAATATGAATGTTGACATTCATTTCATTTCCAAAATTACGGGCAAAGACAAGGACACGGTTGTTGATTTGCTCAAAGGGGTAATTTATCAGAACCCCGAAACCTGGAACGGTGATCTTTACGAAGGCTGGGAGCTTTCAAGCGAATATATTTCCGGAAATCTTTTTGAAAAACACAAGAAAGCAAAGGCAATGTCGGCTTTGTGTTCAAACCGTTTTGATGAGAACGTCAGAGTGCTCGAAAGTTATATGAATCTTGCGGTTTATTTTGATGATGTCAGGCTCGTTCCGGGTATGCCGTTTGTACCGTCTGAAATAATAGATGCATTTATTGAACATCTTTTCGGCAGATATATTTCTTCGCCCGATTTCAAGGGCAACAAACTGCCGTTTCTTGTTAAACGTGATATTATAACGGGTTCGTGGGAAATCCCTTTCAAAAATCGTTACCGCGGTTGGGTTACGAACATTGCAAAGTACGGCACTCCCGACAAAAACGGCATGGTTATCCTTGAAGACATTCTTAACAATAAAGATACTGTTGTTTTCAATAAAAACAGTACATCTTCGGGCGGCAAGAAAACAATCAACAAAGCCGCAACGGCTAAAGTAATCGAAAAAAGAGATGCCATAATCGCCGAGTTTGACAAGTGGGTAAAGAATACACCTTCAATCAGAAAAATTGTTGAGGACTGCTATATCCGTGAGTACGGATTTATCAGAAAGCGTGTATTCAACGGAAACTTCCTCGAAAAGAAGTGGGGAAAAATCATTCTTCGCGACTATCAGCTCAATTCCGTTGCAAGAATTCTTTTCACAATGAACAGCTTGCTTGCGTTGCCTGTAGGCAGAGGAAAAACATTTATCATTCTTGTTGCCGCTCTCGAGTCATTGAGAATGAAACTTGCAAAGAAAATTATCATCACTCCGCCGAACAATGTTTTTGTTCAGTTTAAAGAGGCTGCACGCCAGATCGGACACCTTAACGACATCACTTTTATCGGAACAAAGGATTTTACCCCTGCCAGAAGACAGAATGTTCTTGAGGCAATCCGTTATACGGAAACAGGAATTTTCGTTATTCCTCAGAGCTGTTTTGACCTCATTCAGCTTTCGAATGACTATTACAAAAAAGAAGTAAAATCGGAGCTTGATAAGGTTATCGAAGCAAGAGGAAAATTTCTCAAAAGCACACCCACCCTTAAACGCAAAGAAAAGGAACTTAAGAAAACACTCCTTGACCTTGACGGAAAATCATCCGACAAGGAAAAGGTTTATTTCGACGACCTGGGCATCAATATGATTTTTGTTGACGAGATTCAGGCATATAAGAACATAACCATTGAAACCTCAAGCTTTGCAAGAGGAATCAACAGAAAAGGTTCGGCAAAGGCGAATAAGATGCTTGATAAAATACATTATATCCAGAAAAACAACGGCGGCAAGGGTGTAGTTCTTTCAACGGGAACGCCCATCACCAATTCAATGACGGACATTTTCGTCTGGCAGAAGATGCTTCAGAGCGGCGAGCTTGCAATTAACGGACTCAATGTGTTTGATGCATGGGCGGCTGAATTCTGCGAAAAAACAACCGAATTTGAAATTGATGTTGATGTATCCAATTACCGTCTTGTAACAAGATATTCCAAATTTGTTAATCTTCCTGAGCTTACCTCTCTGTTTTCTTCGGTAGCGGAATTCTATACGCCTGAAGAATCCGAAGGCCTGCCGAAGTTCAACGGATACACGGATATTGTTGTTCCGCAGACTGTACGATTCAGGCAGTTCCTTGAGGAAATTTCCGAACGCTGTGATGAAATCAGAAACGGTAATGTTTCTCCCGAAGTTGACAATATGCTTAAGGTTACTTATGACGGCAAGGCAGCTGCGGCAGATATCAGACTCATTTATCCCGATGCGCCGTTTTCAGAGCATTCAAAGGTTGCATACTGTGCAAACAAGGTATTTGAAATGTATATTAAAACATCAAAAAAGAAATGCACACAGCTTGTTTTCAGCGATATTTCTACTCCTAAGTGCGGATTTAATCTTTATGACGAGCTTAAACGTTTGCTTGTTATGAAGGGCGTTCCCGAACACGAAATTGCATATATCCATGATGCAACCGATGATAAAAAGCGTGAGGAGCTTTTCGAAAAGACCCGCAAAGGCGAAATCCGAGTGCTTATCGGCTCAACTATGAAACTGGGTACAGGCGTTAACGTTCAGGATAAATGCATTGCCCTCCATCATCTGACTCTTCCGTGGAGGCCGTCTGACATGATGCAGCGAGAGGGCAGAATCTTACGTCAAGGTAATTTCAATAAAGAAATATACATTTTCAGATACGTTACACAGGGCAGCTTTGATGCGTATTCATACCAGATTCTTGAGAACAAGCAGAGAGTAATTTCACAGATTCTCAAAGGCGCGGTTACCTCAAGAAGCGTTTCCGAGGTAGACGATGCCGTTCTTTCATACGGCGAAGTCAAGGCTCTTGCAATCGGTAATCCACTTATTAAGGAACGTGTTGAAGCACATAACGAGCTTTCGAGATACAGAGCACTCCGAAGCAAGAGTGAAGAAAGCAAAATATTGCTTCAGAAGGAGCTTAAAGAGATTCCCGCTCTTATCAGGAACGGTAGTGATATGATTTTCAACTGTAGGCTTGATGTTGTTTTTCTTCGAAAGAATCAACCTTGCTGCGATACTGAAAGCAGAAAAGAAATCCGCAGAAAAATTTCAGATGCAATAAGAAATGTTGTAACCGCAAGAGAGGAATTCGTAATCGAAGATAACTACTGCGGATTCAAAATCATCTATCCTGCTTATATGACAGCGGATAAGCCCTATGTATACTTGGAGAAAAACGGCAGATACACCGTTGAAATGGGTGAATCCGACAAAGGCATTATGACAAGAATCGACAACGCAATTGCCAGAATTCCCGAACTTCATCAATCTTTTGTAAAAAGCCGTAATGCTCTTATCAAGAGACAGAATGATATAAAGACAGAAATCGAAAATATTAAATTCTACAACGAGGAGATTGATTTTTATAATGAGCTTCTCGAAGAAATTGACAAGAAATTGGAGGTAGCATAAATGAAAGATGTATCAGAAGGAATGAATATTATGCAGCTCGGCGTAACGGAAGCGGTAAATAAAATCCGCAAAGCATATTGTTCTGCTATCAAAAAAGGTCTGGGGGTGTTTTATCTTCCTGCCTTGATGCTTTGGGGACCTCCGGGCGTAGGTAAATCGGATTTTGTGCGTCAGCTTGCGGAGTATATCGAAGAGGAAACAGGAAAGACGGTCAACATTACAGACCTTCGCCTTCTTCTTTTTAATCCCATCGACCTTCGCGGCATTCCTACGGCGAACGAGGATAAAACCCTTGCGGTATGGCTCAAGCCCAAGATTTTTCAGATGGACGAAAGCGATGATGTTATAAATATCCTGTTCCTCGATGAGCTTTCTGCCTGCGCCCCCTCTGTGCAAGCGGCAGCTTATCAGATAACTCTTGACAGAATTATAGGTGAGCATAGGCTGCCGGATAACTGCATTGTTATTGCGGCAGGTAACAGAATCACAGATAAATGCGTTACATACAAAATGGCAAAGGCACTTGCAAACCGTCTTTGCCATATCGAAATCACCGCAAGTTTCTCGTCATGGGTTAAATGGGCAAAAGAAAACAGAATTCACCATAAGGTAATAGGTTTTCTTACCTCACGCAGAGATTATTTTATGGCTTTTGACCCGCAGAGGGATGACCTCGCGTTTCCCACACCCCGCAGTTGGGAAATGGTGAGCAAGATTCTCAATGTTTATGACGGCGACGAAAAGGAAGCATATGCGATGATTGCGGGTTGTGTCGGCGCAGGCGTTGCGTCGGAGTTTGTTACGTTCTGCTCCGTATACTATGAACTCCCCTCAGTTGAAGATATCTTTGAGGGCAAAAATCCCAATGTCCCCCAAAAGACAGATGCGCTTTTCGCTCTTGTTTCATCCATGATTGCATATGCCCGTGAGAATAAGGATGACACAAGAAAAATCGGAAATGCAATCAGATATTCCGAAAGATTTTCTCCCGATTTCAGTGTTACATTTATGAAAGAGCTTATAAATATCGAAGCAGATTACCGCAAAAAGCTTCTTATGATTCCCGCATACAGCAAATGGATGGAAAGGAGGGGCAGACTGCTCAATGGCATTATCTGATGCACAGTTAAGTGAATATTCCCGAAAACTTCTGACTGCAAGAATGCACCTTGTTATGTCGCACCCCTTTTACGGTGCATTGCTTATGCACGTTAAGCTTTCGGTAGACGAGGAGTGCGAAACCGCATTTACCGATAATGAACGAATCTGCTTCGGTGCGGAATTTCTTAACAGCCTTTCCACGGAAGAGATTGAGTTTGTTATGCTTCACGAGATAATGCACATTGTTTTGCACCATTGCAAGAGAGGACTCGGCTATAATCAGCTTGTGTTTAACATCGCATGCGATATTGTTGTAAATTCAACAATACTTGAAACATTCGATAATGATATCTCTAAAATAACACTTGCAAAACACGGCGAATCCATTCACACCGTGCCCGACGGCAGGGAGGGCAGATTGTTTTCGGCGGAAGAAGTATATTCAATGCTTCTGAAAAACAAAGAGGTTACAGAGTCCATAGCAGCAATTGCATTCAGCGATGACCATTCAAAATGGAAAGAGGAAGAAGAAATAACCGAAACCAAGGCCTCATGGAATCAGAGGGTTGTCAACGCAGCGGAGGTCGCTTCGCGAATATCCGGTTCTTTGGCGGGCAAACTCCCCCGATTTGCAGGCAGGCTTCTTAATAGAGAAAAGAGACGTTCTCTTGACTGGCGTACCCTTCTTCGTGAATTCATTGAGGAAGATATCTGCGACTATTCTTTTAACCCTCCCGACAGACGTTTTTCGGATTCGGACTTCTTTCTTCCCGATTATAACGGCGAAGTCTGCGGCGATAAGGTGAGAAAAATCCTTTTTATGATTGACACATCGGCATCAATCAGCGAAAAAACAATACATATGGCGTTTGATGAGATTGAATCCGCTCTTGAAATGTTTGACGGAGGTCTTGAAGGGTGGCTCGGATTTTTTGACGGCGGAGTTAAAGAACCCGTACCTTTTGAAAATACCGATGAGCTGAAACGGATAACGCCCGTCGGAGGCGGAGGCACAAGCTTTATAAATGTATTCAGATATATAAGAGAAAATATGAGTGAAGATCCCCCCGTGAGCATCGTTGTTTTCACTGACGGATATGACAGATTTCCTGATGAAGAAGCGGCAATGGGCATTCCCGTGCTGTGGGTTATCTGCGGAACAAAGGTTACTCCTCCGTGGGGAGTAACGGCAAGGATTGAGAAATAAAATCAATCCTTGCCTCCAACGGCTGAAAATGACAGAATATTATCTTTTTGTTATTTTTTTCTTAAAGAAAATTTTTTTCAAAAGTCACGAATTATTTATCTGTTATAATTAAGGTATATAATACTGCCAAACCATAACATATATAAGAAGTCGGTCAAGAATTACAATAAACGTAAGGATACTTGTTTAAAGACTGTCTTTACGGTGACGAATATCCGATAAGCCGTGAAGAATTCATTTTTACATTTCAGCTTGACATACTGGGTTTTCTTCGTGAAGGCAGATTCATCAGCAAACGCCTTCGATATCATTTATGCCCTGTTGATTCCCCGTATAACTGAGGCAGCAAAAGACAAAATTCCCATAACGACAAAACAAAAGCACAAAAAACACACAAGGAGGCGATAATATGACCGGTTTAAGAGAGGATTATTCAAGACGAGCTTATTCCTTTCACGATGACGATATTGATTTTGATGAGTTTGAATATGGAAAGAAGCCATCCGGCCAATCTTCAAAATCGTCAAAAGAATACAGCATCACCAAAGTCAACGCAGGGCTGAATCTGTATGCAGTCGCACTCAACAATCCTGCTTCTAATCTCGATATCAGAAAAATGGTTCAGCAGATGAACAAATATACCAACGAAACAATTGATGTCATCAGACTCTCAGCTTCTGATATTCCCGAAAAGACCTCATCAAAAACGGTTAATTATAAAAATACGCAATGCCGTTTCATCTTTAATGAGGAAACCGTTTTATTGAACGAAATGAATGAAGCTGAACTCATAGTCGGAATTAAGCGTCCCGATAGTTACTATTATCTTGACGGAGAAGACGGCAGATATCCCGTTGTGCTTCTTTTCGCCGTTGATGATGCCACCTACAATATGTTTCAGACTTATGATCAGATTCTTGCCAAACATAACGCGCTGAAACATTATGCTAAACTCACTGTTTCACAGCGCAGTTTCTTCAAAAGACAATTCAACAGACCCAAAAAAACCGAAGCAAAAAACGATGAATCCATATATACTCCTATCCGCGACGAGAAAGCTTTAAGGATTTTATACGATACCTGCAGAGATACATACAGCGAGGCAACCAGGGCAAAGGCGAACCTGATTTTTTCTGAGTTGAAAAGCAGTTTCAGCAGCAGTGATAAGGTTAATCTTATCAATCAGCTCTCACATATACTCGGAATAGATACCCAGCTGCATCCTTACAGAAAGAAATCCTTTGACGAAATCATAGCCATAATGAATAAGCATATTTATGGTCTGGATGATTTCAAAGAAAGCTTCGCCGAATTTCTGTTGGCAATGCAGTTTTCCGACTGCTCGGACTTCGCGGCATTGCTTGTCGGTCCTCCGGGGGTTGGAAAAACAAGCATCGGGTCCGTAATTGCGGAGTGCTGCGATAAACCTTTTATTCATATTGATTGTTCCGGTGCCGATGTTATTGCTATGTCCGGTCTGGTAAAATCTTACAGCGGTGCAAAAGCAGGCAAGGTAATTGACGGTTTTTGGGAAATCGGAAGAGCTGACGCCGTTGTCTTATTTGATGAGATAGACAAGCTTTCGTTTACCAAGGAAGGCAATCCTTACAGTGTGTTTTTGAAAGCTCTCGGGCCTCAGAAGATGCTTCACGATGAGTATGTCGATGAAGACATTGACGTCAGCAGCACTGTCTTTATCTGCACGGCAAACGATATCAATGAAATTCCGGGATATATTGTTAACAGATTTGGTGACAACATTTTCTATCTCGACAAGTACACTTTGGACGAAAAGGTTGCTATCGCAAAACACTACCTTTTATCTTCAATTTTGGAGAAACACAATATCAGTAAAGATGCTTTGACCTTTTCAGACGAAGCCCTTATGCTGATTGCCCGAGAATACTGTAGGGATGAAGGGATGCGCGAGATGCAAGGATATATAAAAAGTCTCATCAGAAAGGTTATCCGTATCTGGAGTGTAAACGGGGAGATAAGCTGCATTTTCGTTGACGAAGCCTTTGTCAGAACTCATCTTAAAAAAATGAAAACTCATAAGGAGGACTCACGCAAAATGGGCTTCTGATGGGTTTCATAAACGAGAAACATTACATAATTATAAGCAGGCTTTGCTGAAGGCGAATGTGTTTTCGGCAAAGCTTGTAAAAATGAATTACGGAAAGCTTCACAAAAACGAAACAGACAGTTTATGTTTTTGATGATTTTTCACGTTTTATTAGTTTTCTATATTATATAGAAATGTTATAATTTATAGAAAACAGGAGGTCATATTATGCAGAACTGGTTTGAAGAATGGGAAAGCACATACATTGACTACAAAGATGACTATCTTGAAAAAATTGAAGAGTCGGACAAGCTTGTTCGGCGTGCTTCCGTAACAAAAAAGCCCCGCGAAGTTGCCCGGGTAAGGAATCTTCGCTTCAAAGCTAACCAAGTTAAAAGATTCTATACTTCAGTCTGGAGACCGAAATCCAGCGGTGCGGAAGAAGAAGTAAAAGACCTTATCAGGATTTCACACACTCTCACGAATTACTATGTCGATACTCCCGACAAACCTACCCATATTAAAAGAATTGAAGGCGAACACAACTATTATGCCTGGGCGGGACCTAAATGGAACAGATTCAAAAGAAGGTATACAAACCGCCATATCCGGCAGAAAAAAACTTTTGAACCCATTGCAAAAAGCAAAACTGTATTCAAGGAAAACGGTCCCCGCAGCTTTGATTAAAAAGGAAGTGTAAAAATGAGTAACATAAACAAGCTTTCACCTAAAACATATATTTTTCTTTCAATTTTCAGTGCATTTATTGCAATGATTATTTACCGTTCAACAATTTTTCGCTGTATTTTATTCAACACCTTTGCTGAATCCAAAGTAAAGCTTTGGGTTATATGGGGTGCTTGTCTTGTTGTTACATATCTTTTGACATTCAGACGCAGAAGAAATTATTTTTCGCTATTTACAAATACGGTTATTCCGTTCGGAATCTACTCGGCAATGGCTTACGACGATTCACATTATATCATTATCTCTGCAGTAAAAATCTCCATTCTTATTCTTTGCGGGCTTTATGGTCTGGCAATGATTATTGTAAGCAAAGTTCCCGATGATTTCGATAAGCTGTTGAAAGTTTTAAAAATCAAAATACTCCACTTCTTGAGTGGAGCAAAAAGTATTGTTGCCGTTTGCTTTTCGGTTATACTTGTTTACATTTCATGTCTTTATGCCTTTGATTCCCCCTCTCTCATCCCTGCCGTAAAACCTGCCGCAGCAGTTGAAGAGAATAAAGCAGAATTTGTTGAAAAAAATATGCCCCTAATCTCTAAAATTGATGAGACCGAGTGGAAGAATCTCACGCTTGAAGAACGGTTGGACACCATGCAGATACTCGCAAATGTTGAAAAAGTGCAACTTGGAATCAGCCACGAGATCAACGTGCGTACTGATTCACTCGGCTTGGGAACATACGGCACTTATGATTTTAAAAAGCACGAAGTCACAATTAATACTCAGGTTCTTATGGATGATGATTCAACTGACGCAGTAACAACGCTCTGTCACGAATTACGGCATGCGTTCCAGCATGATTCTGCCGATGCATTTTTATCGATCGACAAAGAATATCAGCAACTTGCTATATTTGACGATATGCGAGATTTTTACGAAAATTTCGAAGACTATCAGAATGCGGAACGTGACGGTTTTGAAGAATATGAGAATCAGTCTGTTGAAGCAGACAGTCGTGAATACGGCGAAAAGCGAACCACTTTCTACTTTCAAAGAGTTGATAAATATTTTACCGATTTGGCATAAAGGAGAAGATTAATGATAATTAAAAGCAAAAAAGAAAAATTCTATCTCGATAACAGAGAAATAATAACAATGTGTATTTTTGCCGTGACGGTACTGGTTTTTTCTGTTCTCGGTTATCGATCGGCTTTCAACGAAAAAATCACAGAATATATCAACGTCAGTCACAGCTTTTGCACTTTATGGAACTGCTTATGTGTACCCGTAATTATGGTGACTGTTCCGTTTATTGTAAAAAACACCAGAAAAATGCTTATAACCATTATGTCGCTGAAGGTTACGGTTACCCTTATAAGTCTGCTGTTTGGAGCAAATCCCAATATTCATCTTCCTGTCTTTATGGACGATTGGGGTGTTCTGTTCTTTGTGGCAATTGATATTTTTATCGCAGTTACGGTTTATAACGAAAGAAACGAAAGAATGCTGATAAACGGTGCGGGTATGGTTGTTCTGGCTCTTATGGCTATTTCTCAGATTATAGGCTTTATCGAAGGAGCGTTTGTTCCGTATTACTTTTTCCGTTCTTTATCCGTCTTTCTCTTTTACCGTTCAATTTATTCGGTTATCCGCCATATTACGCCGAATTACAGATATCTCCCCAATTCGCACGAGATGAAATATATTGAAGCCAAAATAACAGAAATTAACGAGGAGGAATATACAGATGCTTGATTTATCAAAGGACTGGTTTGAGGTTGTGGACGAAAAGGGTAATGTAACCAGACACGACATCCTTTTTTCGTTTGAAAGCGAAATTGACGATAATACCTACATTGTCCACACAGCAAACGAAAAGGACGAAAACGTCAACGTGTTGGTTTATGCATCATATATCAACGAGGAAAAACACGGAAATAAGCTCATGAACGTTGACGATGATGCCGCATTCGGAACGATAGAGGGTATGTTGGTTACACTGACAGGAATTGTAAGGGGATATGCAGATGAAAGCTATATTTCTTGACTTAGATGCATAAAAGCTGATTGAAATTATTGATGATTGAGGTGACCGTTTATGATTTACGTAACAGGCGATACGGATGGTGATATAAGTCGTTTTTCGGATGAATTTTTGCCGAATCAATCCGAGTGGACAGAAAACGATTATTTGATCATCTGCGGTGGTTTCGGATTTATCTTTCTGAACAATGAAAGAGAAAAGGAAAATCTTGATTTACTGGAGCAGAAACCCTATATGATCCTTTGGATTGACGGGAATCATGAAAATTTCGCCGTTCTGTCTCAATATCCCGTTGAAGAGTGGAACGGCGGAAAAATTCACCGTATCCGCAGAAATATATTTCATCTTATGAGAGGTCAATGCTTCACTATTGAAGGTAAAAAGTTTTTCACAATGGGCGGTGCTTATTCAATTAACCGTGTCTGGCGTGAAAAAAAAGTCAGCTACTGGGACGAAGAACTTCCATCAGACGAGGAGTATAAGGAGGCTTCTTCTACCATATTAGCAAATAACAATGAATTTGATTATATTATTACTCATACAGCTCCTAAACAAGTACTTTGGAGGTATAGTTATTTTCCCGGCCCCTATGATACGGAGCTTACGGTCTATCTGGACCGGGTACTGTATGAATGCGACTTCAAAAAATGGTTTTTCGGACATTTTCATCAAGACACTACCTTGTTTGGCGAAAAATTCAGAGCATTATATAATGATGTTGAAATAATAGGAGATGACACAGATGCTTAAAGAGAAAATTATGATAAATATCAAAAACGAGGAAGAAACCGAGTTTGCTTTAAAGAAATTTATTCAGTGTCACGAAAAGATCGAACTTTGGAGTGAATCGGAATCGGGTAAGCATATTCTTGCCGTATTTGGCGGATCTTATGTTGTTTTTGAAAAATCTCCGGATGATGACGTGCGAAAAACACCGACCTGCAGATATGTCGGTTCAACAGCTATAGGACCCGAAGAAGATGACTGCATAGCTGATGACATTCTCTGGAAAGAGCATGGCGGATGTGTTGTGATTATGATGCGAGACAGATACGAGCATTACCGCTGCGCGAGTGTCTGTGTTGTGTTTGATGATTATGCTTATGAATTCTCCGAGCGCAAATTCAAAACGAAGAACAATAATCCCAAATTTCTCAAAAGAAAAAAGCTTGTCCGTTCTTATCTCGGCAAAACCGTTGAAATCCATATGGACAGACCTCTCGGCTACGTTCACGAGAAAGGAAAATACACTCTCACATACCCCATAAACTACGGATATCTTCCCGGAGTTATCGGCGGTGACGGCGAGGAGCTTGACGTTTATCTGCTGGGTGTTGATGAGCCTGTTAGCAAATTTACGGCAAAAATAATCGGCGTCGTTCACAGAGAAAACGATACCGAAGATAAGCTTGTTGCAGCACCCGAGGGACTGGTTTTTACCAAAGAAGAAATCGCAGAGAAGGTTAATTTTCAGGAAAAATATTACAACTCGTTTATCGAAACCAAGGACTCTTTTTTCGAGTGCTCATTAAGGGATTGCTTTGTTGACAGAAAGCTCCCTGTCGAGCTTGAGCACTGTCTGCTCAATAAGCTTCTTTGTCATTGTGAATATGAAAAATTCAGATTTCCGTCATGGAAAGAATTTGACAGTCTCGATGAGTTCAAGCCTTTCAGGGACAAACCCGATGACTATTATGATATAACAAGCCATCGCCCCGATTTTATATGCTCACCACGCACTCTTTTCCTTGCGTTGTGGAGGAGATACTTGCGAATGAATCCCAAGCTTTCGAACGATTTAAAAATCAACCTCAGGTTTTATTTCAGCAAGGGTAATCTTATGATGAAGGTAGAGAGCATTGAAGAAGAGGTGAATCAGGATGAAACCTGTTAATGCTACAATTGTAAATAATAAAGAAATGTCATTTTTGCTCGAAAGGCATATTCCGGAAACAATCCGTATCATTTTATTAAGTTGCTCAGACTCAGGAAAATATATTCTTGCCACAGATACCGTTGATTATATCGTATTTAAAAGATGTCGCTTTGATGAGAAGAAAAACGAAGGCGTTTTTGAATTTATGTCTGCCGACCCGATAACAAGAATCGACAATTTCCGTATGATTAATAAATACGAATGGAAAGAAGAAAGCGGTTATGTTTCATTGTTTTACGGCGGGTCAGGAATGCTTTCAACAGGCTGTCGGGTTATCTTCAATGAAGATCTCTTCGACAGAACGGAATGCGCTTTCGGATATCTTAAAAGCGTGAGCAAAAAGGTTCCGTTTAATGGCACCGACTTCAGATGCACAATTCGGAACCACACTCTTAATAAAGACATTCCGGATGAAATCAAGCAAATTCTTTTCAATTATCACAAGCGAACTTTTGAAAACGGAGTGTTCAGATTTTATAAATATTCTTCACTCGAACATAACGCAGCCGCTTTTCTTGATGCAAACAAAAATGAAAATGTATCATACGGTATAATTTTTAATCCCCGATTTCTGTATGATACGATCTGCGAGGCATATGGTATTGATAAAAACAGTAATGCTGAGTTTAGCCTCGTTTTCAAATTTGATGACGGTTGCCTTTTGACATTGGAAACAAATGTGAAAGCAGGTAAATCGGGATGAATAAAACAATAATCGAGCATAGGTATGATGACCGCATTCCGAAACTTATAAAAATCAAGTTTGCAAGCTTTAAATACAAGCTTTATAACAACGATTACAAAGCTGAGTTCCTTGACGGATTAAAGGCTCCGCCGCCGCTTTATGATGATGTTGAGTGCTCGGAAAATGGCAGATACATAAAATGTCAGAGATCGGAAAAGGATGCCTTTTACAGCTGGTTTGTTCCTGCGAAAGAAAAAGATATGCCTCTTCTGGTTGTGATTCCCGGCTATGAGGCGAGACTGCGCACATATCCCGATATTTCAGATAAATTTAACCTGCTTTTCATTTCGCCGCTCGGCTACTCAACACCCCACGGTCTTGACATAAGCAAAGCACTCAACTACGGCATGGTGTGGCCTCTGATCCGAAACACTCTTTGCGGTTTTAAAGGCGGATATTCGGATTGGATTATGGACGCCATAACGGTCATCAGATTCATTGAATACGAAAACCTTGCCGACACGGACAAACTGATTTTTGCAGGCACATCCAACGGCGGTGCACTGAGTCTGGTGCTCGCAAGCTATTATAGCGACAGGTGTCTTGCCGCTTGTGCGGACTTACCGTTTCTTATCGGATATTCAACCCACAGGCTTAACGACGTTATTTATGAATTCCCGCCGCCGCCCGAAATCTGTTTCAGGCCGAGCGAAGCAAAGAAACGAATGGCACTCGCAGACCCCGATTGGCATGCAAGCAGGCTTAAAATGCCCGTGCTTATTACTTCATCTGACATAGATGAAGATTGCCCCGAAAAAGATATCAACAATCTTTTTTATCAAATTCCCAAAACCACACCAAAAACATATATAAAGTATCACAACAGACCTCACGGATATTCAAGCGAGTTCTTTGCCGATATGATGAATTTTCTTGATAAAATGAGGGAAGACGGCTGCTTATAGGAGGTGTTACAGGTAAACGAAACAACTTTAATCCAGCAGTTCGTAAATCCGCAAAACTTATGCTTTTACCTCTTCGGAAAAGATATTAAAATATGTTTGGACAACGGAACGCACGCCGAATGTGCGTGTCTTTTATCGAAAAAATAACAGATTCAAGCAGTAGAGCATGGGTTTGCTTTGCTGCTTGTTTTTTTCTGCAGTAACAAACCGTCAATTTCAGATTAACAAATCGCAAACGTTTTCTAAAAACTCCGTAAACAGTCGGTGATGCTGCCTGCGGTTGCTCCCCAGTAAGGAGCTTTTCTGTTGATACCTTCATTTTGTCCCCAGCCGAACATTCCGTGCACAAATACAATCGGATATCCGTTTTTTACCGTTTTCATCATTTTAAAATCCTCAGCTTTAAGTGTAATAAAATTTTACCGATTATATAACAGCAGTATATATTCCCGATGTCACCGAAATGTAAGTGAAATGTTAAAAAAATGTTTGCGGGTTATCTTGTATTTTTATATTCTTTATGATAAATTTACAGATAGAGATTTTTTGCTTTATCGGAGGACAGGTTATGATTAAAATTACATCTCCTGAAATGTTTGCGGATTTGACCGACGGTAACCGTTTTATCGGGGAATTGCCTCAGATGGTCGGCTCATCCGTCAATTTTGCAGGCAAAAACAACGTCTTTTTCTGCGAAAAGGGCGTGCGCCTTGTAAACACCGTCATCAATTTCAACGCCGATAATTCAATCGTTTATCTTTGCGAAAACAAAAATAATTACAAGCTGAATATCAGCGTATATAACGATAACGTTTTCTATTCCGGAAGAAACAACTATTTCAACGGCGTTTTAAACGTCATTCTCTCCGAACAGAAGCATTTCTTTATGGGCAACGATTGCCTGCTTTCCTTCGGAATCTGGGTCAGAAACGCCGACCCCCATCTGATTTATGACTGCGAAAGCAAAAAGAGAATCAACCCCACACAGAGCATTTATTTCGGCGACCATATCTGGGTCGGTCAGTCGGCAATGATTCTCAAGGGTACTCAGGTTGAATCGGGAAGCATCATCGGAGCAATGAGCGTTGTATCAAACAAAAAAATCCCTGCGAATTCCTCTTTTGCAGGCAATCCTGCAAAGAAAATCCGCGAGGGAATATTCTGGCGCGACCCCTGCGTGCACTCCTGGACGGAGAAAAAGACGGCGGATTCCGAAAGCTTCGGAGAAAAAACGTATATTTATAAATTCAAAAGCGGAGAATACGTCTCCTTTGATGAAATTGAAGAAAAGCTTCTTCCGAAACACTCTGTTGATGAAAAGCTCGGTTTCCTCGGGAAAATATCAAAGAGCACCGATAAAAACCGTTTTTGTGCTGACAAAGGCGAATCGGGCGGATTTTTCTCAAGATTCAAAAAATAACGTCATATCCTGAAGGCAATTCCTTTTGTGCAGAAATCGAATTCACTTTTTGGGAGGATACATATGTTTAACCGTATCGTTTCTTTTCTGATATCATTCTGGATGGCAATTTCCTCACTGTTTATCGGAGGTGCTCCTGCGGACAAGCTCCGTCTTGTTGTACCCGAGGACTGGGAGCTGTGCATCGGCGACAGCCGCACCGTTGAGTGCGTTTTTGCCGATAAAATCAAAAACCGCAGGCTCGAATGGAGCACCGACCCTGAAAGCGTTGCTTCCGTTGACAAATGGGGCAGAGTAACGGCTCTCTCCGTCGGCAAGGCAACGGTTACCGCAAAGGGCGACGGCTTTTCTGACAGCGTTGAGCTTAACGTTGTTGAAACTCCGACTATGCTTGAAAACCGCAAAACGGCAAAGGTTGATTTCGGCGGCGAAAGTGTGGATGAAGTGGAAAACCTGCAGAAGCTCGTTTCGAGATATCCTGCAGGCAGTCCCGAAATCCCTGAAGCGGTTTCGGCAATAACCGATTATTCCGCTTATCAGACCGCAGTCACCGCTGACGGTGCGGTGTGGAAGATAACGGATTACGGTGTTTTGCGTACTTATAAAAACGCACCCACCGAGCGCGACGTTGATCAGCGTTTTATGGGTGACAGATATTTTTATTCAAGCGATACGACGAACGGAAAAGTCCTTGCGATTGTTGCCGACGGCGCAAACGGCATCTGGACGGTTATGGAGCAGGGTGTTACTCATATCGGTATGATTGAAGCCTCGGGCGCTGAAAAAGCATCATATATGAGCAACCTTACGCAGGAAAGAGTTTCCCGATTCGGTTTTGTTGATGAGAGCTACAACTTCGGTAACGGATGGATGAGGACGTGGAGCGATAACGACGGTCTCTGGACCTCGATGTACGGTGCAGGTGAGCTGATGCGGTATGCTTCGCTTAAAGAAAACGGTCTCGCCTCACAAAAAGAGCTTGAAGAAGCAAAAGCGGCGGCATATTCCTCGGCAGAGGCGGTGCTCCTGCTCTACTATATCTCAATGCGCTCAGGCACGACCGATGCATATATCAGAATGCAGCAACCCGAGGTTGTCCCCGGCACTCATTATGACCGCTGGCTCTCCGCAAATGCTCTTGAAAAGGGCGGAGACCCCTCATTCATCATTCCCTCGCAAAGTCCTGCAGATTATTTCAGCAAAGCAAACGCTTCTTACACCTGGCTGAGCAATGCTTCGCTTTTCAATAACAAGAATTCATATTATCCCGTAACCGAATCCGATTGGTCAGACCCGACGCAGAATCCCGACACCGAATACGAAAAGCAGACCCGTCTGCTCGAGGGATATCCCGCAAGAACTTTCGCTCTCAAAAGCGACGGCTTCACTTTGCACGATAACATCTATTGGTCGGTCAATTCCGACGGCACGGCAACGGGCGTTTCCGACAAGCCTGCAGACGCAATGGGATACCTGCTCAACAACGAAAATCTCCGCGGAGTTAAGGTGGATGCCTCCGCAAAAGTCCCCGAGCGTTTGTGGAGCGACCTTCTCGGTGATGAAATCAAGCCCGAGGATATTATCTACAAAACCGATACAAGCGCCGATGAGCTTGTCGGTCATATGTTTATCTTCAAGCTGATTTACGATATCATTGCTCCCGAAGACCCCGAAATCAAAGAGCTCCTTGTGAATGCAATCGATAATCTTGCACAGCATCTGAGCGATAACAGCTATATGCTCTGCGATGCAACGGGTCAGCCCTCAACGTGGTCAAACTTTGGCAGAACGCTTTTCAACACAGGCAGCTCCGTTGCGGAATCTTCGCTTCACGGACTTGTACTGCTCGATGTTTTCAAGACTGCGGCATACATAACGGGCTATGAAAAATGGGAAAACGAATATAAAATGGCGGCTCTTGACCCTGCTTACGAATACGCAAAGGTTGCCGCACAGCATTATGAACGAATGATGGTTGCGATGAAATACACCGTCGGCGATGCAACAATTCATCTGCTTGGCAACGTTGTTGGAGCGCTTGACAGAACAAGGCTCGTCAGAACGGTTTACAGATTCATTGTCAACTATTCGAGCGAGGAAATGGCGATGCTCGCATTTTATTCGATGTTCCAGCTCGAAAACGATGAAGAAATCCTGAAATATTACAGGCAGGCAATCGACGATTGGTGGATTTCAATGCGATACAGCGAAAATCCGCTGTGGTATTACGTTTATCAGCTTGCCTATCCCGATAAAAAGATTAACGACGCTTACGGCAACAACATTGCCGAAACTGCGGCGTGGTCGCTGAGCAGACATCCGTGTGAAACGGTGATGTATAAATCTTCAAACAAAAACCGTGACGATATCGCCGACGTCAACCTCAGGGATTACGGTCTCGGCTTCAACGAAGCACTCAGCTATGACGTAAGAACAAGCGGAAGACTTCCCGAGCTGGGTGAAGACAGTTCGGTTATTGATATAATCGGTATCGTTCTTAAGCTGAAAGACCTTGACTGGGCGGTTGCTCCTCCCGATGAAAGAGTGCTCTATAAATATAATACGAGCAGCTATCACCTTGAAGGCTGGCATCTCACCTACTGTATGCAGGGATCAACAACCTATACTCTTCCATATTGGATGGGTGTTTATCACGGAATAATAACCCTATAAGGGTAAACAATACCAGCGGCGCCTAAAGGCGCATCTAAGCAACACCAACCGCAAATGGTGTTGCTTTTTACTTTGCTATATGAGCAAATGGATCTTCATATTCTTTGAATGTCAGTTGGTCCGAAACCATATCCTGTGTTTCTTGCTCTCTTATGTACTTTTGGATTGCCGCTTTGTTTCCTCCAACCGTACTCACATAATATCCTTTTGCCCAAAATACTCGCCTTCCATATTTATACTTTAGCTGTGCGTGTCTTTCAAAAATCATCAGGGTACTTTTCCCTTTCAAGTAACCCATGAATTCTGATACACATATACTTGGTGGTATCGACAGCAACATATGTATGTGGTCTGGCATTGCGTGTACTTCTATTATCTCTACGTGTTTGTAGTCGCATAACCGCCTCAATATTGCTCCTATATCTTTTCTTAATTTCCCATATACCACTTTTCTTCTGTACTTCGGTACAAGAACTATGTGATATTGACACTTCCATCTCGTATGTGATAAACTACTTTCATCCACAATTATTCGACCTCCTTTGATTTTTGGTTTTTGCAGTTGGTGTTGCATTTTCTATTATATCAAAGGAGGTCTTTTTTTCTAACAATCAACGCTTCCGCTTTTATATTCTCCACAAGTATAACTTGTGGTTGATTGCATAAAATAACGGCAGGATTCACAATGAATCCTGCCGTTTTGCTGTTTTTTAATTATCCTCTGGTCAGTTCAACGATGATTGTCCAGATTTTTGTGCCCTTGAAGAAGGTGATGAGTTTATCAATAAAAGATATTTCGGGCTCTTCATATTCTGCAGGCTCGCTGCCGTCGTCAAGAACAAATGCCTGTGAGCAGCAGAGACCGCCGTCACCAAAGAGCTCTGCTCTAACGTATGCGTAATCCTCTGAGTTCTCGATTTCGTCAAGGTTGAGGGTGTATGAGCCGCCGTTTGAAACGTCAACGGTCTTGATAACCTTGCCGTTTGCAATCCACTGAAGGGTCTTGCTGTCGGTTGTTGAAACGGAAATGCTGTGACCGTCAACGCCGATGTTTGTGAACATAGGATAAGCTGCTTCCGAATCGATGCAGTCGATTTCAACTGAAGGACCGATTTCGTTGAGGTCGTTTGCACGGAGTCTTCTTGTGATGCCGAAGAATGCACCGCTCTGCATTGTTTCCTTGATTTCATCGGAAGTGTTTTCTTCCATCATAAATACGCTGAAGGAGGAATTGATTGTGTCGGGCCAATGTGTGTCGTTGTTGCTGAAGCCCAAAACGGTTTTGCCGTAGGGAAGAGTATACATAAGAAGGTTATCCCAGAGAATTCTGTCATAACCGGTTGTGCCGTTTCTTTCGTTAAGGATTTCAATACCGAGGCAGCTGTCATACTTGAGGATGAGGTCACCGAAGAAGCTGACACTGTAATCATCGTTTACGATAGCGGGATTTGCATTGCTGTTGAGCCAGTCGCCGGGATGGTTGATATAGGAGAGACCGTTATGCTCATCGATATATTTGAGAGCACCGTCATAGCCCTGCTCGTTTTCCATACCGGGATATGCATTACCTTCGTTTGCCTTAAGGAAATGGCCGTTAACGTGGTTCTTCGAGAGTGAAAGGTTGTTGAATTCGTTTGCACCGAGTACGGGAGTCATACCGTAGCCTCTGTCATTGTAAGTACCGTTCTGAATAGCTTCGTATTCTTCGGTTGTGAGGTGCTTGAATTCGTTGCCGAGAATGGGCTGATAGAAATAAAGGGGGTGTCTGTAGGGAGCCTTATCCCATTCAACGCCGGTTACGCCGTGGTCTGAAACAGCGAGGAAATCGAAATCTCTTGCATAGTGCTCCTTGACCATAACTTCAAGGGAATAATCTGCGTCGCTGTAGGTTGTGTGTGAGTGGAGAGAGCCTTTGTAAGCGCCCCATGCGTTATCGCCTTCCCATACAACGTCAGCATAGGGGTTAACAATGGTGTAACCTGCTGAGGAAGTTTCACCTGCAGCGAAACCCATTGTGCCGAGCTGAAGGCAGAGGATAACACTGAGCATAAGGCAAAGTGCTTTTCTGAAGTTTTTCATATTTGTACCTCCTGTAAGAAATATACTAATATTAAACCAGTTTATCACGATAAAGTCAAGTTTTTTCTTTCAAGCAGACACGCACATTCTATATGGTTGGTATGCGGAAACATATCTACGGGCTGGATTGCCTTGACGGTGTAGCCCTTTTTGGAGAGCAGCTGCAAATCTCTTGCAAGTGTTTCGGGGTTGCAGGAAATATAAACGATTCTCTGCGGTGCCATTTTGGCAAGGGATTCAATGAATTTCTTGCTGCTGCCAGCTCTGGGCGGGTCCATAAATACAACGTCCGCACTTTCTCCCTCTGCCGCAAGTGCCTCCATAAAATCGCCTGCATCGGCGCAATAGAATTTCGCATTTTTCATCCCGTTGCGCTTGCAGTTTGAAACCGCATCCTTAACCGCATCGGGATTCAGCTCAACGCCGATAACCTCTCCTGCGGTTTTGGCGGCAACCAGACCGATTGTGCCGATTCCGCAATAGGCATCGATAACCCTCGTTTTTGCATCGAGCTGTGCAAATTCCATCGCTTTATTATAAAGCTTTTCGGTCTGAATCGGATTAATCTGATAAAACGATTTGGGCGAAATTCTGAAAACGCATCCGCAGAGGGTATCCTCGATATAACCGTTTCCGTAGAGAATTTCTTCCTTGTCACCGAGCACAAGATTCGTGTTTTTGGGGTTGATATTGAGCACAACGGTTGTGATTTCGGGGTGCATTTCAAGCAATGCGGCGGTGAATTTTTTCTTCATCGGAAAATATCCGCTTGCTCCGACGATAACAACCATCACTTCTCCGCTTGTGAAGCCGCGTTTTACGAGCACGTGGCGCAGGAAACCCGTACCCTTATCCTCATCGTAAGTCCAGATTTTGAATTTCGGAATCATATTGCGGATATCGACGATGATTTTATCTGCGGTTTCGTCCTCGGTCATACAGGTATCAACGGAAACGATTCTGTGGCTGCCCGACTGATAGACGCCCGAGATGATTTTACCGCTTTTTGTCCTGCCGAAGGCCGCCTGCACCTTGTTGCGGTAGTGGTAAGGCTTCTCCATACCGATGATTTTTGAAACCTTGCCGAATTTTCTCAGCAGGATTTCGCACCTTGCCTGCTTCCATTTCAGCTGGCGGTCATAAGTCATATTCTGAAGCTGACAGCCTCCGCATTTTTTGGCGAGAGGGCAGGCATCGGGATTGGTTTTAAGGTTTGAGGTATGTGACATAAAGCACCCCTTATGAAAGTGAATAATGAAGAGTGAAAAGTTTCGGGCGGACTCTGTCCGCACCTGATTTTTAATCCGACGTCAATCAAACATTGGGGTTGAAAGGTATCTTTCTCCGCCGTCGGGAAGAAGCACGACAACGGTTTTGCCCGAATTTTCGTGTCTTGAGGCAACAAGCTGCGCCGCATGGAGCGCCGCACCCGAAGATATGCCGATAAGAATTCCCTCTGTTTTAACGGTTTTCTTTGCGGCGGCATAGGCTTCATCGGTTGTGACGGTTATGATTTCGTCATAAATTTCAGTATCGAGGATTTTCGGTACGAAGCCTGCACCGATACCCATCAGACCGTGTGCACCTGCCCTGCCTTCCGAAAGAAAGGGTGAATCCGCAGGCTCAACGGCGATAATCTTTATATCGGGATTCTTCTCTTTGAGATATCTGCCCGTACCCGTAATCGTGCCGCCCGTGCCGACACCTGCGACGAAAATATCGACCTTTCCGTCGGTATCCGACCAGATTTCGGGGCCCGTTGTTTTGTAATGTGCGGCGGCGTTATCGGGATTATCAAACTGTGCGGGGATGAATGCGCCCTCGGTTTCTGCGGCGATTTCCTCCGCCTTTGCGATTGCGCCCGCCATACCCTTTGCTCCGTCGGTCAGCACTAACTCCGCACCGTAAGCGGCAAGAAGCTTTCTGCGTTCAACGCTCATTGTTTCGGGCATTGTGATAATCACTTTCATACCCTTCTGCGCCGCAAAAGATGCGATTCCGATACCCGTATTGCCGCTTGTCGGCTCGATGATAACGGATTTCTCGGTAATTCTGCCGTCGGCAAGAGCCGCTTCAAGCATTTCCTTGCCTACCCTGTCCTTTGCACTGCCTGCAGGATTCAGATATTCGAGCTTTGCAAGAATCTGCGCTCCGCAATCCGCCGAAAATCCCGAAAACCTGACAAGAGGAGTATTGCCGACAAGCTCGGATGCATTGTTATATATTTTCATAAAATCATCTCCGATTAATTATACTATTACATTATATCAACGTGCAAAGAAGCGGTCAAGAAAAATATAAAAATCCCTGCACCCGAGGATGCAGGGAAATAATGCTTAATTGGAAAGCTTTGCAGTCTGGCGCTGTGCCATAACAAGCCTTGCATAGATTCCGTTTTGCTGAAGAAGCTCTCTGTGCGTGCCGACCTCGGCAATTCTTCCCTTTTCAATAACCACAAGACGGTCTGCATTGCGCAAGGTCGAAAGTCTGTGTGCAATGGCGAAGGTCGTTCTTCCCTTGACGAGCTTTGAAAGTGCCTCCTGAATGAGACTCTCGGTTTCGGGGTCGAGAGCTGAGGTCGCTTCGTCGAGAATAAGTATTTCGGGATTCCTCAACACGGCTCTGGCAATCGAAATTCTCTGCCTTTCACCTCCCGAAAGATTATGTCCGTTTTCTCCGACGATTGTGTTATAGCCGTCGGGCAATTTCATAATGAAATCGTGGGCATTTGCCGCCTTTGCCGCCGCAATAATCTCGCTCGGCTCTGCGTTTCGTCTGGCGTAGGCAATATTATCGTAAATCGTTCCCGCAAAAAGGAAGGTCTCCTGGAAAACAACGCCGACCTTTTCTCTGTAATCACTCTGGCGCATCTTTTTGATATCCTTGCCGCCGACGGTGATGCTGCCTGCATCGGCATCGTAAAGACGCATAATCAGGTTGATAAGGGTCGATTTGCCTGCGCCCGAATGACCGACAAGACCTATCATCTCGCCCTGCTTTACGGTGAGGCTGATATCCTTGAGCACGGGTTCATACGCCTTATATCCGAATCTCACGTCGCTGAAAACGATATCACCGTCAAGCTCTGCGGAAACGGGATTTTCGGCATCCTCAACCTCCTGCTTCTCGTCGATGACCTCAAAAATCTTGATGAGGCTCGTTGCAACCTCTCCGAGACGTCTCGGAAGGGTTGAAATCCAGCGAAGCGGCTGATAAATATAGGCGAGGAAAAGCGTGAATTCAAGCAATTCGCCAACGGAAATCGTTCCGCTGATTGCCATTCTGCCGCCAAAATAGAGCACAAGGAATTCGCCGATGCCCATAAAAAACGATAAAAACGGGAAAACCTTTGCCCACAGCTGCTCGTTGCTTGCCGAAATCTGTGCAAGACGCAGACAAATGCTGTCAAACTTTTTGATTTCCCTCTCTTCGCTGCCGAAGGTCTTGACAACTCTTATGCCTTTAACGATATCGTGAAGCACCGAGTTTGACCTTGAATCACATCTCCACTGCTTTTCGTAGCGGAGATGGATGAATTTCCAGAATCCCCTGATTGCAACGATAACAAACGGTACGGGGACGAAAACAAGAAACGTCAGAATCGGACTGATGCTGATAAGAATAATCAGGATAACGGTGAACATTATCAGCTTATCAATGGCGTACATACCGTGCTCCGTAATGAACCGACGCACAACCTCGGTATCACGCGTCACTCTTTTCATCAGGTCGCCCGAGGTCTTTTTCGACATTGAGGAAAGCGAAAGTCTCTGCACCTTATCGTAAACAAGAAGGCGCATATCGTTTGAAAAGCGTGAGCTTATTTTATTGGTTTTTCTGCGTGAAATAACCGAAAAAAGACTTCCCGCAATCTGTGTAAACGCCATAAGCAGCACAACGATAACGATGCCCTTTATTTTTTCATCTGCCGTCAGAGCAGGATTTGAGAGATAATCGTCAACCAGCTTTGCATTCAAAACGGGAATCATTGCCCCGAGTGTTGTTGCGGCGGAAAGCAACAATCCCGAAACTGCCAATCCGCCGAGATAAGGCTTCGCCATATTGAAGGCACGCCTGAAAATATAGCTTTTTTCGACGCAGAACAAGCAAACGTCGATTCCCTTGGGATAATGCTTGCCGCATTTGGGACAAACTCTGAAATCCTCGCGTGAAAGCTCGGTTTCTTCGCCTGTTTTAATATAATGGTTGACCACCTTGCAGAATTCGCCGATTTCGTTTGCCTGCGAAAGCGAAAAACGGCACACCTGAACGGAATTTTCCATTTCGGGGGTTGCTCCGCTCTGCACAAGCTCAAGGCATCCGCAGCCGACGTAAGAGCGCTGGAGAAGCTCCTCAATTCCGTCAAGGTTATGGCTGAAAACGGTTTCTCCTCCGCAGACGGCTGATATTGAGCCGTTTTCAAAAATCAGCTCTCCGTCGCAGATTTTTCCGTCTGCAGTGAGGTCAAACCGCACTTTGTTTTGCATAAATTTCACCCCTTTTTGGTGACAAAATTAAACATTCGATTCGTTGAACATACTTCCCATATGATCGGGAATGTTTTTGGAAATATAATAAGGAATATTGTTCTCAATGCACCATTGTTTTGCACATTCGGAAATATATTCTTCTTCCGTAATATCATTTGAGATACAAAAAGCCTCAACCTCTTCTTGCATTACCTTAAACAACGGTATGAAATCTCCCGAAGCCATAATTTCATCATAATTTTTCAATCCGTAAACAACATCAACATATGAAGGATCGAAAGTTTCAAATGTTTTTTTGTAAAACCAAATTGTCTGAGGAATCCATTCGCCCGTGTCATCCATAATCCACGTGCCGTATGCCCAGCCGAAAGTTTCTCTGAGGTCTAATTTCCGTTCGGGATCATATTCCGAATAATACGGAATGTTGTTTCTTTCGCACCATTCTTCCGCATCTTTTGTGAGGCGGTTTTTTTCAAAAGAATGATATTCCCTTGAAAACTCATCAAATTCAGGATAATCCTGTGACAAAATGCTAAAGGCAACTCCGTATCCCGGAGCATATCCGTTGTTATTTTTTTTGATAATGTTATTTATTGTTTCTTCAACGGATTTATCGGGATAGTTTGCAATAAACTCTTTTTCAAGCTCAATAATGTCTGTTTTAAATAAGGGAATAAAGTGTCCCGAAGATTTAATTTCATCGCAGTCCTTATATCCGAATTCTTCAATCAGCTTTCCTGAATAAAATATTGCCGAACTGCTTTTTTCAAACCAATAATTTTCTTCATACTCATTTTCTTCTTCGCTATACCATTTACCAAACATTATTATGTTGCGGATTTCGACTTTCATATGTTCACCTCTTTCTGAAACAGTCTTTGATCTCGGGCGGATAATATCCGCCCCTGCTCTGTGCTTTGGTATTCGGGCGATTCGTGAATCACCCCTACGAATTAAAATCGGGCAAGGGCGAAGCCCTTCCTCAACTGTTCACTGTTCACTCTTCATTCTTCGCTTAATAAAGGTATGGCTCAAGCTTACGGCGGCTCTTTGCTTCAATCGAATTGAAATCCGCTATTCTGTAACGGTTGCCGTCGATATCCGTAACGTCAATCGCATTGCCGTGCTGACGGATGCTTTTGGTGATATCCTTGACCGCAAACGATTTTTTGACACCGCCGATAATAACGTCAAAATAGAAATTGCCCATTTTTTCCTTGATGGTTTCGATTTTGTCGATTACAGGGCAATAATAACGCTGTGAAAGCTCCGAATTGATGAGCTTCTGCTGCTCGGGAGAAAAATCCGCAATCTTCTCGATGATTCCGACCTCGTTTTTCTCAATATCGGATATGCAGATATATTCATCGGGCAGCGAAAGAGGCAGAGTTCTTGTCAGAATGACTCTTTTAAACTCTTTGCCGTCAATCTCCGCGGCAAGAAAGCCGTTGGGATTGAGCGAAAAAACGCATTTTTCGGGGCTGACGTATTCCGCACGGAGCGTTTCGGGAGATATTGTATTGTTACTCATCTTTATTCCTCCTCCGTTTCGGCTTCGGGCACACCGATGCCGATTGTTTTCAAGGCTTCCGCCTGAATCTTATACTGTTTATAGAATTCGCCTTTCTGCTTGAGAAGCTCGGAATAGGTGCCGTATTCGACTATTTTGCCTTCATCGATAACGGCGAGATAATCCGAATCACGCAGGGTCGAAAGTCGGTGGGCAATGGCAATGGTCGTTCTGCCCGCCTTAAGCTTTGTAAGCGAATTCTGAATGTTTCTCTCGGTTTCGGTATCCATTGCGGCGGTAGCTTCGTCGAGAATCAGAATCTTCGGATTCTGGATTATCGTTCTGGCAATCGAAATTCTCTGCCTTTCACCGCCTGAAAGCTTCTGTCCGCCTGCACCGACCCTCGTTTCATAAGCATCGGGCAGCTTCATAATGAAATCGTGAGCAGATGCCGCCTTTGCCGCGGCAATTATTTCGCTCATCGTTGCATCGGGCTTTGCATAGCGGATGTTATCAGCAATCGTGCCGCTGAAAAGATAGATATCCTGCGAAACAAGGCCGATGTTGCGGCGAAGCTCTGTCAATCTGAGGTCACGCACGTCGATTCCGTCGATTTTAACGCTTCCCTCCTTCGCATCGTAAAGCCTTGCAATGAGGTTTGCAATCGTTGTTTTGCCTGCACCCGTTTTGCCGACTATTCCGAGCATATCGCCCGCCTTGACTTCAAGGCTGAGCTTTTTGATAATGGGTCTTGCGGGTTCATATTCAAATTCAAGCTCGTTAAT
>JAZNUD010000031.1:0-20615 GCA_045592085.1 Acutalibacteraceae bacterium
ACCACACGGTTGCCGCCTATGCCTCTGTTTATAAATTCGTACTTTCCCGGTGCTTCATATCCAAGCTCTGCAGATACAAGTGTTGCATATCCGCAACCGCGATTTGAATCGTTTGCACGCGAACGGCTTGCATCTGTTATTGAGTCACCCTGAAAAAGAATTTTCATTTAAAACACCTCTCAGAATTGGTTTTTGATTTTTCGGAGTGTTTCGGGGATATCTATATGCTGGGGGCAAGCCTTGACGCAGGCTCCGCATTTTTCACATCTCCCGCAAACGTATTCGATATCGGGCATTATTTCTTTGACAACACGTCTGCCGCCAGTTGTAATGTTATTGTATGCCGCAAAAACCTTGGGTATCTCAACGCCGTAAGGGCAGGGCATACAGTATTCACAGCCCGTGCAGTTAACTGCGGTCAGCTCATCGAATGCGGATTTTGCCTTGCGGAGAATTTCAAGCTCGTCGGCAGAGAGCATACCTGCCTGAGCCTTGTCGGCATATCCGATGTTTTCGGTGACCATTTTCTCCGAGCCCATTCCGCTTAAAAGCATTGCAACCTCGGGTCTGTTCCATACGAAATCAAGTGCCCATTCAACGGGAGTTTTTGATTCGCCGAGAGCTGCTGTGACTTTTTCGTGAGGCATTGCGAGCTTACCGCCGAGAAGGGGCTCCATAACGATAACGCCGAGACCCTTTGATGCCGCATATTCGAGACCTTCGATTCCTGCCTGATAATCCGTATCAATATAATTGAACTGAATCTGGCAGAATTCAAAGCCTTCATATGAATCGATAACCTTTTTGAAAACCTCAAGGTCATCGTGGAAAGAAAAGCCGAAATGTCTGATTTTGCCTTCTCTGATGAGCTTTTCAATTTTTGGAATAACGTCGAATTTGAGAACAACGTTTTCCCACGAATCATTGTTGACTGCGTGGAGGAGATAGAAATCAACGTAATCAACGCCGAGCTTGCCGAGCTGCTCGCTGAAGATTCTTTCAACGTCATCCTCGCATTTAACCTCACCGAGAGGGAGCTTGGTGGCGATATATGCCTTTTCTCTGTAGCCGTCTTTGATTACCTCGCCTACGAATCTTTCGCTCTCACCGTTGTGATAGAAGAATGCGGTGTCAAGGTAGTTAACGCCGTTGTCAATAGCCATTCTGACGATGCGGACAGCCTCCTGCACGTCGATTCTGTCCTCGCCTTCAACCATAGGTAATCTCATGCAGCCGAAGCCGAGTGCAGAAACCTCAACCCCGGTTTTTCCGAGCATCCTGTATTTCATTTTTTCTCTTTCCTTTCGAAAAACTGCTTAAAATTATATCATATCTATACTATAAATACAAGCGGAAAATTATTTGGTGAAGATTTTGAGCGAATATCTGTTTTCAAGAAGTGCCTTCGCAACGTCTTTTGAATCGTTTATTTCATCCTCAAAATAAACACCGCCCGGCTCCATTGTGAGCACACCGTGGAAATCAGAGCCCGAAAGCTTTCTGAATCCGAATTTTTCTGCCCAACGGTAAGCAATATCGTTTCTTGAATCGTGGTTGCCGTGGCCGTTATAAACCTCTATGCCGTCAACGAGATTCGGAGCTTTGATTTCCATTCCCGTGCGGAAGGGGTGAGCCTGGAAAACGGCAAGATTGTTTGCTTTTGCAATGGGCATAAAGTCCTCAAGAGTGGGAATGTGTGCAAGGTCCATTGAGAAAAGAAAATCCTCGTCGAAGCCGTAACAGAGATAGTCGTTATCGTTTTCGAGAAAACGGATTTCCATACCGAGTATAACCTTGAAATTCTCGTCTGCAAGAGCCTTCGCGGTGTGGTAACCCTTGAGGAAGCATTTCACGTTTTCTTCGTAAGTGCCGCCGAAACGGTCAATGCAATGCTGCATATGGTCGGTGATGATAATGCCGTCATAGCCGAGCATTTTGTATCTTGCAACAACGTCTGCGGCAGCAACCTCGCCGCAGGCGCTGGATTCAGAGGTATGAATGTGTGTGTCAAAAAGAAAACCTTTCATTATATTATCTCCTTTTTTATTTAGCACTGTAATTATATACCTGCCGAAGGATTTAATCAATAGAAAAGTTTGATTTATACTACCCGAAACGACAAAAATTTTTGTGCTCCGCAGGTTATAATTCGTTTTGGAAAAATGCTTTCGGCAGGTGGTTTCGGTGAGTACGGTTATCTATGCGGATATCCTTGTTGCGGTCAATATGATTGTCAATTATTTTTTGCTCCGTGCGTGCGCGGCGATGACGGGCTCTGACTGCAAAACGGTCAGGCTCTTTCTTTCGTCTGCGGCAGGCGGTTTGTTTTCAATGATTATTTTTATCGAAAATATTCCGCCGCTGATTAATGCGGTGATAAAAATGCTTTTTCTCGGCGTTATGGTTGCGATTGCTTTCGGAGGGAAAACGCTCAAAGCCTTCGTTAAAAACTGCTCGGCTTTTTTTATTGCGAACTTTGTCTTTGCAGGGATTATGCTTGCGTTTTCGGTTTTCATCGCGCCCGAAAAAGCACTGTATAAAAACGGAATCGTCTATTTTGATATCGACATTGTCACACTGACGGTTTCGGCGTTTGTCTGCTACGGAATTCTTACTGTTCTGACACGGTTTTCGAGAAGCAGGTCACCTGCGGAAAATACATACGAGCTTACGGTTACGTACAACGGCAGGGAGGTAACGGGAAAGGCGCTTTACGATACGGGCAACGTCCTGCGAGACAGCTTTTCGGGCAGACCCGTCATAATTGCGGAAAAGGAGTTTGCCGAAAAGCTTTTCGGTGAGGGTGAGGATATTACGCAGCAGAAAAATTTCCGTCTGATACCGTATTCGACAATCAGAAACGGCGGTGCGCTGCCTGCGTTTCTTGCCGAAAAAATAACGCTGAAAACACCGTTTAAAACAGCCGAAGCGAAGGGGATTTATATTGCCGTAACGGAAAGAAAAATCGTTTCTGGCGGCTTTTGCGCACTGCTCGGCACACCCGTTACGGATGCTGCGGATAACACCGTGAATGACCGAAAGGAGAAGATATTATGTTTAAAAAAATCTCGCAGATAATAGCGAAAATCAAGGCGAAGCTTTTTGAGGTTGAGGTGGATTATATCAACGGCCCCGAAACCCTTCCGCCACCGATGACAAAGGACGAGGAACTGATTTGCCTTGAAAAATTCGAGCAGGGGGATGCCGATGCAAGAGAGGAGCTTATCGTGCGAAACCTGCGTCTGGTAGTCTATATTGCAAGGAAATTTGAGAATACGGGTATTCCGATTGAGGACCTTATTTCAATCGGTACACTCGGTCTGATAAAAGCGATAAACACCTTCAGGATTTCAAAGAATATCAAGCTCGCAACCTACGCTTCAAGGTGCATTGAAAACGAAATTCTTATGTATCTGCGCAAAACGAATCAGATGAAAGCAGAGGTTTCTTATTTCGAGCCGCTTAACGTCGATTGGGACGGAAACGAGCTCTTGCTATCGGATATTCTCGGCAGTGAGCCCGATGAAATTTACCGTGATATCGAGTCGGAGGACGAGCGGAGCAGGCTCTATAAAGCAGTGGCTTCGCTGAATAAAAGAGAAAGACAGATTATGACCATGCGCTTCGGAATCGGCGGCGGAAGGGAGTTTACGCAGAAGGAGGTTGCCGATACTCTGGGCATCTCACAAAGCTATATTTCAAGGCTGGAAAAGCGGATAATTGAGAAAATCAAAAGGGAAATATGAGGCGGTGCAGACGGTAAATGAAAATATGTGTTTCCGCCACACAATATCTTGAGAAATCCGGCATTTATTCTCTTGACAATTAACCAAATGTAGTATACAATTGATTACAAGTGTAATAAATTGTTAAATGGCGATTTTTCGTACTTTTAATGAAACCGATTGGAGTGGAATATTAAAGTGAGCGAGAATTTGGTACAATATGTTATCGATGCCGGTAAGGGAGATACCTCCGCAATGGGTATGCTTTATGCAAGAACCCTCAGGACATCTTATTTTCTTGCATCAAAGCTCAGCGGCAGCGATGCGCAGGCAACGGAAATAACAAAAAAAGCTTATGCGAGAGCGTTTTGCACCATCGATAAGCTTTTGAGACCCGAAGCTTTCGAAATCTGGATTAAACAGATTGTTGCTTCGATTTATAAAGATTCGGTTAAATTTATTTTTGCCGATGCTGACGCCAATGCTCAGGAGCCGACGACCGATTTCCTCCCCGAGGACGTTCTTGCCGATGAAGAAAAGTCGGCAAGGGTTATGGATGCCGTTGCAAAGCTTACTCCCGAGCGCAGAACCGCCGTGATTCTTCATTATTACAGCGGTATGCCCGTCAATGCTCTTTCAAAGTTCCTCGGTGTTTCCGAAAGCACCGCAAATGCCGTTCTCGGCAAGGCAAGAGCCGATATCCTTGCATTTTCGGGTCTTGAAGCGCCCGAATTCCCCGAGGCGGCAAGTCTACCCGTTCTTACCAGAGTTTTTCAGGAGCTTACGGGAAAAACAGTTGTAGATAACGGCACTGTCAGAGAAATGTTCACCTTTGCCATTGAGGCATATAACGAGGCGAAGCCCAAGGCTGAACCCGTTGAGCAGGAGGCTGAAGAAGCACCGGCAGAAGAAGCTGAAGCAATTGAAGAGAATGTTGAAACTCCTGCCGAAGAAGTTGCAGAAGAGATTGTTGAAGAAACAACAGAAGAGCCTGCAGAGGAAAAGGATGAGGAATCAACCGACGAACCCGAAGAGGAGGCTGAAGCCGCCGCAGAGGAAACCGAAGAAGCGGTTGAAGAAAAAGCGGAGGAAGCTCCTGCCGCAGTTGAAGAAGCTCCTGCAGAAGAAGTTCCCGAAGAAAAGGACGTTGAAGCTGAAATCGATGAGGAAAAGGCTCAGATGGAAGAAGATATTCTTTCATTTAGAGAAAAAATCAGTTCGATGCTCGGTGTCGATATGGATAAAAAATCCCCGGAAGAAACTCCCGAAGAGTTTGTCGAAGAAGCTTCTGCTGATGTTGAAGAAGAATCACCCGAGGTTCCCGAGATTGTTGCTCCTGCAGAGGAAATTCCTGCTCCTGCAGAGCCCGTTGCGGATGAGCCTGCCGACGACGCTTTTGAAAGAATCAAGCGCAGTGTTGAAGGCTATTCGGATATTACAGATTTCGGTTCCGATTCAGATAAAGAGGAAGAAGCAGTTATCCCCGTTACTCCCGTTGAGGCTGCTCCCGTGCAGGAGGAATCCGTGCCCGTAACGATTCCTTCATACGGCGAGCTTCCGATTGAGGATAAACCCGAAGAAAAGAAGCCTGCGAAAAAAGAAGAAAAGAAGGCTGAAAAGAAATCCGCAAAGCTCAATCCCAAGATTATAATTGCGGCAGTTGCGATTCTTGCAGTTGTAATCGTCGGCGTTGTTCTGCTTGTTACAGGCGGCAAGGGTGAGGATACTCCCACCACCACAACCCCCGTTGCGGATACCGTCAAGGTACCCGTTGAATGGACTGCACTTCCCGAGCTTTCTAAATATAAGAACATTGAGTTCCTTAATGAAAAGGTAAGCTCATTCAAAGTTTCAGGCAAATACGGTCTTATCGACTATCAGGGCAACGTTGTTCTCGCCGCAGAATACGACGGCTTTGAGCGTTGCAGCAACGGCAGATATTACGGTGAAGGCAGACTCGATGAGTCAGGTTACCATATTCTTGCTCTCAAGGGCAAAACCGCCTATGAGGTTGTTATTATGAACGGCGTTGCGGTTGTCAGCAACGAGCCTCACGCCGACCACGCAACAAGCAACAACACCAGTATGAGCGGCGGCGATTATGACGAAAGAGACCGCTATTACGAGGGCTATGCCGCAGTCCGTAAGGACGGTAAATGGGGCTATGTTGCCCAGAACAGCGGCAAACTCGTTGTACCTTATGAATTCGAAGCCGTCAACAAGATTCCTTCCGATGACCCCTCGGCTTCCTATGACTATTGCCGCGGCTCATCCAACGGCTACGTAGCCGTCAAGAAGGACGGCAAGATGGGCGTTATCAAAATCGAAAAGGACGCTTATAAAGTTGTGGTTGATTTCACCTATGAAGAAATCCTTCAGGGCGAAGGCGGCACCTTCCTTGCTTATAACGGCAAGGAGTGGGGTAACCTTAAGATAGGTACGGTTTCCGATATCGGCGGTGCAGAAGCACCCTCCGCAACAACCGAGGCAACAACTCTGCCTCCTCCCGTAACCGAGCTTCAGGAGGTTTCAATCGGTAAGTTCGTTGTCAACGATGACGAAACGAATATCAGAACCTCTCCCGATACAGACAAGGATGATAACATCATCACCGCACTCAACAAGGGCTATGAGCTTACCGCTTTCGAAAAGAAAGAGGGCAGCAACGGCTCCGAATGGGTCAGATTTGAGTATCAGGGCAAGGAAGCCTGGATCTCGTCAAAGAAGCTGGATAAAGCTGATTAATCTTGACAATATACCTTTTTGGTAATATAATATTTATTCGAAATTCAAATACATGAAACAGTGAAGAAGAAGAATTCCGTTTCAGCTCCCAGAGAGGCGGTCAGTTTGCTGCGATGACCGCTGAGCATAAAGAATCGGAAAGGCCGCTTCCGAGTTCCGCTGTGATGAACGGCGGCGTTTCCCGCGTTAAAAGGATTGAGTGGTGCAGTTTGCGCAATTTGGGTGGTACCGCGGCTATATGCCGTCCCATTGTGTTGTGAAGCTGCACCTTTTTTTCGGTTTTTAAGCCGTTTTTATCAAGTAAAATCATAGGAGGATTATAAATATGAAATGGACAGGCCTTAACGAATTAAGAGAAAAATATCTCGCATTTTTTGAATCAAAGGATCATCTGAGATTGCCCAGCTTCTCACTTGTTCCTCAGGGAGACAAGAGCATTCTGCTCATCAACGCAGGTATGACTCCCATGAAAAAGTATTTCACGGGTGAGGTGACTCCTCCCAGAAAGAGAGTTACAACCTGCCAGAAATGTATCCGCACACCCGATATCGAGAACGTTGGTAAAACTGCCCGTCACGGTACTTATTTCGAGATGCTCGGCAACTTCTCGTTCGGTGATTATTTCAAGCACGAGGCAACCGCCTGGGCTTGGGAATTCTTCACAAAGGTGCTTGAAATTCCCGAGGAGCTTCTTTACGTCAGCGTTTATCTTGAGGACGACGAAGCATACGACATCTGGACAAAGGAGGTCGGTGTTGACCCCTCGCATATGGTGCGCTTCGGTAAAGAGGATAATTTCTGGGAGCACGGTGCAGGTCCCTGCGGTCCTTGCTCGGAAATCTATTTTGACAGAGGTCCTTCAAAGGGCTGCGGCAGCCCCGACTGTAAGGTAGGCTGCGAATGCGACAGATTCATCGAAGTATGGAACCTTGTTTTCACACAGTTCGAAAACGACGGTAAGAATAACTATACCCGTCTTGCAAACCCCAATATCGATACAGGTATGGGTCTTGAAAGACTTGCCTGCGTTATGCAGGACGTTGACAACCTTTTTGAGGTTGATACCGTACGCAATATTATGAAGCACATCATGGAGATTGCGCAGCTCAATTACCACGATGATGAGAAAAAGGACGTTTCCCTGCGTGTTATCACTGACCATATCAGAAGCACAACGTTTATGGTCGGCGACGGTGTTATTCCCTCAAACAGCGGCAGAGGCTACGTTCTGAGAAGGCTTCTCAGAAGAGCCGCACGCCACGGCAGACTCATCGGCATTGACAGACCCTTCCTTGCAGAGGTCTGCGATACCGTTATTGCCGAAAACGCAAACGCATATCCCAACCTTGTTGAAAAGAAGGACTATATCAAGACCGTTATTTCAACAGAGGAAGAAAGCTTCTACAGAACAATTGATTCAGGTCTCGGTCTTCTCAACGAGATGATGGAGAAGGCTGAAAACGGCGTGCTTTCGGGCGAAGACGCTTTTAAGCTTCAGGATACCTACGGCTTCCCCATCGACCTCACAAAGGAAATCGCAAACGAAAGAAATATCACCGTTGACGAGGAAAGATTCCGTCAGCTTGTTGAAGAAGCAAGACTCAGAGCGAAGAGCGCAAAGAGAAATGCCGCAGATTCCGACTGGAGAAACAACGGCGTCTCATTCAAGGATGTTGCAAAAACCGAGTTTACGGGTTACACCGAAAACAACACAAGCGCAACGATTCTTGCTCTTGTTTCCGACGGTGAGAGAAAAGAATTCATCAACGACGGTGACAGCGCGGTTATCGTTCTTGACAAGACCTCTTTCTATGCCGAAAGCGGCGGTCAGGTCGGCGATATCGGTGAAATCAGAATCGGCGACAGTGTTTTTGAAGTTACAAACACAACGAAAGACCCAGACGGCGCATATCTTCATCACGGTATCCTCAGCGGTGACGGCGTGAAGGTTGGTGACGTTGCGGTGACCGTTTATGACGAAAAGGCAAGAGCCGCAACAAGAAGAAACCACACCGCAGCTCATCTTCTTCAGGCAGCTCTGCGTGAGGCTCTCGGCTCACACGTTGAGCAGGCAGGTCAGCTCGTTAATTCCGATGCAATGAGATTCGACTTTACTCATTTCTCCGCTCTTACAGGTGAAGAGCTTGCAAAGGTTGAGGCAAGAGTCAATGAAATCATTCTCTCTGCTATGGCGGTAACAAGCACCGAAATGCCCATTGAAGAAGCTAAAAAAGCAGGCGCAATGGCTCTCTTCGGTGAGAAATACGGCGACGTTGTCCGTGTTGTAAAAGCTGGTGAATTCTCAATCGAGCTTTGCGGCGGTACACACGTTGATAATACGGGCAAGCTCGGTCTCTTCAAGATTGTTTCCGAGTCATCCGTTGCCGCTGGCGTAAGAAGAATCGAAGCAGTTACCGGCTACGGTGTGCTTGAATATATCGCAAAGAACAATGCTCTTATCAATAATACAGCCGCAAATATGAAGCTTGCAAACGTTTCCGAGCTTGATAAGAAGGCGGCATCAATCGTTGCCGACCTCAAGGCAAAGGAAAAGGAAATCGAGCAGCTCCGTGCAGAGCTTTCCTCACTCAAGACGGGCGACCTTATGAGCGGCGCAATTGACCTCGGCGGTGTAACCCTCGTTGCAACAACCGTTGAAGGTGTTAACCCCGGCGACCTTCGCTCAATGTGCGACAAGGTCAAGGAAAACGATGATGCCGTTGCGGTTATCTGCGGCATCAACGGTGCAAGTGCCAACTTTGCCTGTGCCTGCGGTAAGGGTGCAATTGCAAAGGGTGCTCACGCAGGCAACATCGTCAGAGAGGTATCAAAGCTTGCAGGCGGCTCAGGCGGCGGCAGACCCGACAGCGCAATGGCAGGCACAAAGGATGTTTCCAACGTTGCAGGTGCTATGGCGGCTGCGGCTGATATCATAAAGGCAATGCTTAAATAAAGGAAGGTTTAGATTATGGATTGCATTTTTTGTAAAATTATAAGCGGTGAAATCCCCTCAAACAAAGCGTATGAGGATGACAAGGTGCTTGCTTTCTATGACCTCGAGCCCCAGGCTCCCGTTCATATTCTGATTGTACCCAAGGAGCATATCGCCTGCGCCGCAGACATCACACCCGAAAACAGCGCCGTTATCGCTCATATCTTTGAGGTTGCGGCAATTATCGCAAAGGAAAAGGGACTTGACGACGGCTTCAGAATCGTCAACAACTGCGGCGACTGTGCAGGACAGACCGTCAAGCACATTCATTTCCACCTTATGGGCGGCAGAGATTTCGGCTGGCCTGCAGGCTGATAAAGGAGAATAAATATGCAGTATTATACAGTTGATATAGCAGGTCTCAAAAGAGACCTTATGCGCTGCCCCATAAGCGACAAGCTTGATATTGCGGCGTTTATCCTTTTCGGTGACGTTGAGGTTACCGTTCACTCGGCAACGGAGCTTTTAAAAAGACTTCCCGAATTCGATTTTATCGTAACCCCCGAGGCGAAGAGCATTCCTCTGGCATACGAAATGTCCAGACAGAGCGGCAAGAAGTATTTCGTTGTCCGCAAAAAGGCGAAGCTTTATATGTCGGAGCCCGTTTCCGTTACCGTCCGCTCAATCACAACGGATGCAGAGCAGACGCTTATTCTTGACGGAGCAGAGGGCGAGCAGATGAGGGGCAAGAGGGTAGTTATCCTTGATGACGTTATCAGCACGGGCGAATCCCTCAAGGCGGTTGAAACTCTTTGCGCAAAGTTCGATACAAACATAGTTGCCAAAGCTGCCGTTCTTGCTGAAGGCGATGCGGCAGACAGAGACGATATCGTTTTCCTCGGCACAATTCCTCTTATCGAAAAATAATATACTCGGTGATTGATAATGAAACGCCCGTTTGCCGTTATCGGCTTCACGGTGTTTTTGACCGTAGCAATTTTATTTAATCAGAAAACCGGAGTAACGGTTGCCGCTCTGGCGGTGTTTACCGTTGCTCTGGTTGGTAGTCTTTTGATTAAAGTTGTAAGAGATGGCAGGGTGATACCTCTTTGTATGGCATCGGGAGCAGTTGCCTGCGCCGTTATTCTTGCAACGAATCTTCTTTACGTGCGTCCGCTTGCGTCTTATGCAAACGGAATATATCCTCTTAAAGCGCAAATCACAAGCGAGGTTGAGCCGAAATACGGCAAGTTTTACTGTACGGCAAAAACCGTATCGGTTAACGGGGCTGAATTTTCGGAGGATATAAGGCTGGTGTTTTCATCCGCACCCGAGGTTTTGCCCTATGATTACGTTGAGGGTGACTTTGTGTTTTACCGTCCCGGAAGCACCGACCCCGACTTTCTCAATTCCAATCTCACAAAGGGTCTGATTTTGGGTGCTTATCCGTCGGACGGGTTTACCGTAACCGAAACTCCCGAAGCTGAAAAGCCCTTCGGTATGAAGCTGATTGAGATGAGAAAGGCAATCAAACGGGCAATTTTCAGAGTTTTTCCCGATGAAAACGGTTTGCTTGCCGTTGCGATGATTCTCGGTGACAAAAGCGGTATGCCGCAGAAAATGTATAACGATATGCGCCTTGCGGGTATCGTACATATCGTTTGCGTATCGGGACTTCATCTTTCGCTGTGGGCATCGTTGATTATTTCTTTGCTGAAAAAAGTGAAGCTTCCTCGGTTGGTGCGCAATTCCGTTGCCGCAGTCGGAGTTGTTTTCTTTATGATGCTGACGGGATTTTCATATTCCGTTATGCGTGCAGGGATAATGACTCTTGTGTTTCTTTTTGCGGATTTTGTGCTAAGAAAATCTGATTCAATCAATTCTCTCGGCTTCTCGGCGCTCGTTATAACGGCAATTTCGCCGTTTGCGTGTGCGTCTGCTTCGCTTCAGCTTTCGGTGCTTTCAACGCTCGGCATCCTGATTTATAACGAATTTATCAAACCGTATATCGAAAAGTTGCTTGAAGGCAAAAGCCCCGAGAAACTTTTTTCACTGCTTTTCAGATTTCTGAATGCAGTGCTTCTGACCCTGAGCGCAACGCTGATGATGCAGCCTGTAATACTTGAATTGACGGGCGGTTTCAGCTTTGCAACGGTCATCTCAAATCTGATAATTACTCCTGTCGCAGGTCCTGCAATGGTCGTTGCCGCTCTTGCATCGGCAACGTGTTTGATTGTGCCTGCGAGGATGAACATATTCTTTTATGCCGCAAAGTTTCTTTTGCAGTATATCATCAGGCTTTCGTCGCTTATTGCGAAAGCGGATTTCTTTTGTGTTAATATCGGCAAAGCGGAGTCCGATGCACTTATCGGCTTCGTGATTGTTTTCGTCGGCATATGCATTGTAACGGCGCTGATTTATTCGCCCAAGCCGGTGATTTCCTATGCCCTTGTCTGTGCGGTTTTCTTCTCTGGAATACTTTCGTCATCGCTTCTGCACGGAAACGAAACCGAGGTGCGTATTTTTGATACGGGCAACGGTGTTTCGATGCTGTTTGAGCACAAGGGAAAAACTCTTCTCGTCGGCTGCGGCGGCAACACCTTCAACGGTGCCGAGAAAATCTGCAGCGTGCTGAGAAATACGGGCGGTGCGGATGCCGTTGTGATTCCCTCTGCAAAAGAGGTCGATTCGTCATATTTTGTCGATATTCTCGGCGAATTCAGACCCGAAACCGTTTTTGCGGATGAATTGCCCGAAAACGCAGAGCTTCTGCTCGGCAAAAGCAAGGTTTTGTCTCTTGAAAACGATTATGACTGCGGCGAGTTTACCGCAGATTTTCATAAGCTCAACGATAAAACTTTTATACAGATTAAAAATGAAAATATCACCCTTCTGGTCTGCACTTTTCCCGGGGAAAAGATTTCGTTGCTGCCGCCTGAATTCAGGCAGGCTGACGTTATTGTGTCACGGAGCGATTATCCTTGTGATATAACGGAAAACGGCATCGGTGCGGCGATAATCTGCGCCGAAAATCAGAGGGGAATCACCATACAGAATGAATTGATTTCAAGGAACGTTTTCTCTGTCGCAACGGGCGGTATGGGAGATGTTATCCTGACCGCTGACAAGGGCGGTATAAGCATTCGCAGAGAATGAGAAAGGAAGGTTGAAATGCCTGCTTTAAATGAATCTGCACTCAAGGAAAAGCTGAGGGAAAATCCCGTCGGCGTTTATCTTATTTACGGCGAAGAGAGCTATCTCAAGAAGGTTTATATTGATAAAATCGTTGCAAAAACAGTTGACGAATCGTTTGCCGATTTCAATTTCCACGTTTTTGACGGCAAGGAATCAACCCTTTCCGATATTTACGAAAGTGCGCAGGCTGTGCCTATGATGGCGGAAACAAAATGCGTGCTCGTCAAAGATTTTCCTCTTGATACGCTTGATGATAACGGCATTGAGCAGCTTCGGACGGTCATTGAGGACAACCCCGATGACTGTGCGCTGATTTTCTCGTTTGTTGCGTATGAGCCGAAGGGCGCAAAGTGGACGAAGGTCATAAAACTTTTCGAGAAACTTGCATACGCTGTGAAGCTCGAGAAAAAGACCTCCGTTGAGCTTGCGAAAATGCTTGAAAGCGGAGCAAAAAAGAGAGGAAAGGTATTCGGCAAAGGCGTTGCCGCATATCTCGTCACCTGCGTGGGTGCCGACCTCAACACTCTTCTTAACGAAACCGAAAAAGTCTGTGCATATGCGCAGGGAGAAGAAATTACCAAAAGCGACGTTGACGCCGTCTGCATCAAGAGCCTTGATGCGAGAGTTTTCGATATGATAAAGGACCTGACGGCACGCAGGTTTGACAGTGCATTCAGAAAGCTTGAGCAGCTTTTTGAGCAGAGAGAGGACGAATTCCAGATTCTCGGTGCTCTTATTGCATCGTATTCCGACATTTACCGTGCGAAAACCGCCGTCAAATCGGGCGGCAGGGCAGAGGACGTTGCAAAATTCTATAATTATGCGGGCAAGGAATTCAGGCTGACAAACGCCGCAAGAAACAGTGCTTCGCTGACGTTTGACGATATCAGTGAGTGCATAGAGATTCTTGTTGAGGCGGATACGTCGATGAAAAGCACCGCAACCGATAAAAGGCTGATTCTTGAAAAGGCAATCGTCAAGCTTGCGAGAGTCGGCGGGAGATAAGCTATGATAAAAATCAGTCAGGCTGTCATCGTTGAGGGAAAGTACGATAAAATCAAGCTTTCCTCAATCATCGATGCGCCTATAATCCAGACCGATGGCTTCGGCATTTTCAAGGATAAGGAGCTTCAGCGTCTTATCAGAATGCTTGCTGAAAAAAGAGGGATTCTCGTGCTTACGGACAGTGATTCCGCAGGCTTCAAAATCCGTTCTTTCATCGGTTCAACCGTCGATAAAAAGTATATAAAACACGCCTATATTCCCGATATTTTCGGCAAGGAAAGGCGTAAAACCGAGCCTTCGAAGGAGGGCAAGCTCGGCGTTGAGGGCGTTTCGGAGGAGGTTATTATGCAGGCACTCGCCAATGCAGGCGTGCTTTATGAGAATTCCGCAGAGCCCGAGAGACCGATTACAAAGCTTGATTTATATGAATTCGGCTTTACGGGCGGAGAAAAAAGCTCCGAAAAGCGGGCTCATCTGCTCCGTTATTATGCGTTGCCTTCAAGATTAACGGCAAATGCGCTTGTGACGGTGCTTAACTGCATAACAACCTATGACAGATTCGTTGAGGACGTCAGAGAAATCGAAAAGGAGTGGAATATATGCTCAGAATAGGTCACGGCTACGACGTGCATAAGCTTGTTGAAAACAGAAGACTGATTATCGGAGGCGTTGATATTCCTTACGAAAAAGGTCTGCTCGGACACTCCGATGCGGACGTGCTTCTGCACGCAGTGAGCGATGCTCTGCTCGGTGCAGCGGCGATGGGTGATATCGGCTGCCTTTTCCCCGATAACGATGCTGCATTCAAGGATGCGGACAGCCTTGTGCTTCTCGGAGAGGTCGTGAAAGCGATTTCGGAAAAAGGCTACGGCATTGTCAATATCGATGCCACAATCCTTGCGCAGAGACCGAAAATGAGAATGCATATTGACAAAATGCGTGAGAATATTGCAAAAGCCTGCGGAATTGACGTTGACTGCGTGAGTGTCAAAGCAACAACCGAGGAGGGTCTCGGCTTTACGGGCTCGGGAGAGGGCATCTCCGCACACGCGGTTTGTCTGATAGAAAAATAAATTTTTTGTTAAATAAAAGTGATTTCTGTTTACACGTTTTTTGCGATGTGTTATGATAGAATCCGATGAAATCTGATGAAAGGAGCGGCGCAGGCCTATGTCCCTTTTTGACAATATATCCGACTTTTTCTCGAAACTGCCCTCGCTCAATTTCGGAGTGGCGGACTTCCTTGATATATGCCTCGTGGCGTTCATAATTTATCACGGAATCAAGCTTATCCGTGAAACGAGAGCAATGCAGCTTGTCAAGGGTTTACTCCTGCTCGGGGCGGCTTATCTTATCGTTTATCAGCTTGAGATGCAGTCAAGTGCATATATTTTCAGGCTTGTTTTTCAGAATATTTTTATTGTTCTCATTATTCTTTTTCAGCAGGAAATCCGTCAGGTTGTCGAGAGAGTCGGAAAGAGTAAGTTTTCTGCTTTGAGTGCGCTTCTCAAGGGCAGTGCTGACGATACGAATTCCGTTGTGACCGAGGCTGTTATCGAGGTTGCAAAGGCAGCTCAGCGTATGAGCGACAAAAAAATCGGCTCACTCGTTGTGTTTGAAAAAGAAACGCATCTCGGTGACGTTATAAAGACGGGTACTGCCGTTGAAGCAAAGGTCACCCACGAGCTTGTAGGCAACATATTCTTCCCGAATTCGCCCCTGCACGACGGTGCATCAATTATCAGGGACGGCAGATTGCTTTGCTCGGGCTGCGTTCTTCCTCTCACAAAGAATGAGAATATTTCCCGTGAACTCGGCACGAGACACAGAGCGGCAATCGGTATCAGCGAGGTTTCCGATGCGATTGTTGTTGTCACAAGCGAGGAAACGGGTATCATATCCTATGCCGTAAAAGGTGAGCTTATAAGAGACGTTACGGAAGCGGAGCTCCGCGAGGTGCTTCTCAACAGCCTTATTGATACAGCTCCCGAAAAGCTTACGGCTGAAAAGGATGTATTCAAAAAACTGTTTAAGGGTTGGAAAAAATGATTAAAAATGGCAAAAAAATAAGTGATCTTTTTTATAATAACAAGTTTTTGCTGATTTTTTCGGTTGTTGCCGCTGTTATCATCTGGATTGTTGTTGCGGTTGAATTCAGCCCCGAAACAGAGATAACAATCAGAAACGTGCCCGTCAGAGTTGCGTCAACGGGTGTTGCAAATTCGATGAAGCTCGAGCCCTTCGGCGCAGAAAATCTGACCGTTGACGTTACCGTTGTCGGCAAGAGATATATCGTTGAGGATGACGGCGTTGTCAAGGATATTGAGGCGGTTGCCAACACGGCATCCGTTACAAAAGCGGGCACGCATAAGCTGAGTATCGATGTCGGAAGCATCAGCACGAGACCGCAGTATGAAATCGTTTCATATTCCGTCAGCGAGGTTGAAGTTCTCTTTGACTATTACGTTGAAAAGCAGGTGCCCGTAAATCCCGTTATCAGCATTGAAAACGGCGAATTTGCGGCTGAAGGATATTTCGCCGAGGAATTCAATCCCGAGGTGGAGAAGGTGACGATTTACGGTCCGAAATCCGAGGTTGAAGCGGTTATGAGAGTTGATGCCTACGCCACCGTTGCAGGCAATCTTGTTGAAAACAACGGCTTCAATGCGAGCATGAAGCTTGCAAAGCTCAACGGCGACACTCCGAAATACGTCGGAATTAAGTCGTCGAAAAACGATATGTCGTCGGGCAATATTTTTATCAATACAGTCATCTATAAAGAGGCGGTTGCCGAATCTGCGGTAACCTTCACCGACCTGCCTGCAGGTCTTGAAAATGCCGATAATCTCATCAAATATACCGTTGAGCCTGCGAGTGCTGTTTTCGGATTTTCGGACGGTGTGTCCGAAAAGGTTTCCGTTGCAACCATCAGCTTCAATGACCTTGATTTCAGGTCGGCGGCAGAGCAGGAATTCGTTGTCGAGTATTCCGTCAATCAGGGCATTGCCGTCAAGGATGAGGAAACCGGCAAACCCGGCACGCAGAAGTTTACGGTCAGGGTTTCACTGCAGGAAATCAACTATTCGACCGTTGCTCTTCCCGCACAGCCCGAAAATCTTTCCATCAAAGATATCAACAACAAGCATCATCTCAAATACGAGATTGTCAGCCTCGGGGATGCGCAGAGCGTGAGCGTTTGCAGCTTCGGAGACAAGGTTTATTCGCTGACAGCAAATAATTTTCAGCTTGATTTCAGTGCAGTGCCTGAAGATGCAACGGGTGAAATCGAAGTGCCCGTTGTGCTCGATGCGGATTATTGCTGGATTGACAGCAGCTATTCGGTAAAAGTCAAAATAATTAAATAACAGTTTAGCGTGAAGCAGTCACCTTCGGGTGGCTGTTTTCTTTATATTATTAATAATTTATTTATATTTATATATTGATTTATGGATTTAATGTGTGTTATAATATGGTGAAAATCTGTAAGTGTATCCTGAAATAAACGGAAGGGGGGAGCGTTATGAAAAAAGCGGTTGCAATTATATTGGCGGCAATGCTGTTTGTATTCTCGTTTACGTCCTGCTCGGACGGCTCGTTTTTCCGCTCCGCCGATTCTCTTCTCGTTCCGCCTCTTTTCTATGAGGAGTATGAAGGACTTGTTGAGCTTTTCCGTTCACAGATAGGCGACGGTGTTTCGCTCTGCACTCCCTATGACGGCGAATACCGCTCCGCAATTATCGTTGAGGATTTCGACGGCGATATGAAGGATGAAGCGATGATATTCTACCGTGAATCCTCGGGCGACCCCGTTGCAAAGGCACGCAGCTACGAAATCAAGGAAGGCGAATGGATTCTTTCCGCCGATTTCAACGGTCACGGCAATCAGGTCGAAAGTGTCAGCGTCAGGGATATGAACGGCGACGGTGTTTCGGAGATTATCGTTGCGTGGGGCGTTTCGGGTATCAGCACGGGTAAAACGCTTTCCGTTTACCACGCACCTGTGATTGACGCTCCGTATAAGGAGATTTCAAACGAGGTTTGCTCCGTATCGATGATAGTTGATGTTGACGGCGATTCGCTTGACGATATTTTCCTCATCACAGCCAACAGCGGTGCTTCATCAAACGTAAAGGCGGCACCGCAGAGATTCGCAAGATTAATCGGTGTTTCAAACGGCGCAGCAGTCCTCAAGGGGGAGGCAAGAGTTGATGCAAACATAAGCGGCTATGCCTCCGTCAAGACCGAAAAGGTTTCGGACGATGAGCCTCTGAAGATATTCATTGATGCAATGAAGGGCGAAAGGCAGATGATAACCGAGCTTATCTACTGGGATAAAAATTCATCCGAGCTGGTTGCACCTCTTTTTGATGAAGAAACGATGTCAACGGCAAGAACGCTCCGCAACGAGCCGATTGCAAGCACCGATATCAACGGCGACGGCAGAATTGACGTTCCTTCGCAGGTTGAGATCTTCTCAAGCAATGCGAACGAAATGACGATAGACCCTCAGCATTTCTACGTTACGAGCTGGCTCAATTTCTATGAAGACGGCTTCGGCACCTTGCTCAATACTCTTGTCAACTATGCGGACGGTTATATGCTTGTCATTGACGGCAAGGACCGTTTCAGCCTTGCTGTTGAGGATTACCGTGAGCTCAACTGCTGGATAGTAAAAGAAAAAGACGAGCAGACGGGTGAAGCAACAGAGCTTTATTCGATTCTGCGCATATCAAACGAAAAATCCGCAAGCACCGACCTTGATAAGCATATTCCTCTTATCGTCAAGGATGAGTATACGGTCTATGCTTATATCAATCAGAACGGTGTTGAAAGAGGAGTAACGGATTCCGAGCTTAAAACAAAGATCATTCCTCTTATCTGATTATAAATTCAACATTGGGAAGTGAAAAATATGAAACGAGTTCTTATCGCTGAGGACGAGGCTGCCATCCGAGAGTTTGTTGTCATTAACCTTCGCAGAGGCGGCTACGACGTTCTTGAAGCGTGCGACGGTGCTCAGGCGCTGGAGCTTTACGATTCCTGCGGCGGCGAGGTTGACGTTGTTATCCTTGACGTTATGATGCCGAACGTTGACGGACTTGAGGTCTGCAGAATTCTCCGTGAAAGAAGCAACAATCTCGGAATTATAATGCTTACCGCCAAAACCCAGGAGATGGATAAAATCACGGGTCTTATGACGGGTGCAGACGATTACGTCACGAAGCCGTTTTCACCCTCGGAGCTTGTTGCGAGGGTTGATGCGATTTACAGACGTGTTGCTATGAATAACTCGGGCAAGGAAACCGCTTCGGATACCATCACCCTTGGTGAATTCAAGCTCAACCTCAGAAACCGCAGTCTCACCAAAAACGGTGTTTTCGTTGAACTGACGCAGGTTGAGTTTCAGATGATGGAATATTTCTTCACCAATGCCGGCGCCGCACTCAGCAGAACGGCGATTCTCAACAGAGTCTGGGGAGACGAATATTTCGGTGAAGAAAAAATTGTTGACGTCAATATCAGACGCCTTCGTATGAAGGTTGAGGACGAGCCCTCAAATCCCCAGCACCTCATAACAATCTGGGGCATCGGATATAAATGGCTTGTCTGACGGATAAGGTGAATGGAATAATTTAAACCGTAATTCGGAAAGGAGAGTAATGCATGAGATTCATGGGCATAACAAAACGCTGGTTTCTTAATATTGCGTCTGTTGTTGTCTTGATTCTTTTAACCGTTTCCTTTGCGTTACTTCTTTCTATGCGAAGCTATTATTACAGCGTAGCCAATCTTGCGCTGGATTCATATTCTGCCCAGGAGCTTTCCGCAAGCTTCAGCCTTTACGGCGATGCGGCGACGGACGGTTTCAGAACGGCAGGCAGAAATTTTGTTGAAAGCTTTCCCGATAAGGACAGTATGGCGGTGTGGATTATCGACAGCTCGGGAAACGTTATTCTTTCCTCAAGCGGATTTGAAATCAAGGGCAGGGTAACGATGCCCGACTATGAGGAAGCGATGGGCGGCACCAATAACGCCAAATGGAGAGGTAAACTCCCATCGGGCGAAAAGATAATCGCCAAAACCTGCGTTTATAACTACCCCGACGGTACTCATGCAGGTGCGGTCCGTTTTATGATATCGCTTGAGCAGATTGAGCGTCAGCTTGTCAGGCTGACCCTGACCGTTGCGGTTGTTGCGATTGCACTTTTTGCGCTCCTTATGATTTCGGGCAGCATTTTCATCCGTTCAATCGTCAATCCCGTTAAAACAGTCGGCGAAACCGCAAAGAAGATTGCAGGCGGCGACCTTGAGGCGAGAATCGACCATTATCCGTATAACGATGAAATCGGTGAGCTCTGCACAACGATTAACGATATGGCGACCAAGCTGTCGGTGACGGACAAAATGAAGAACGATTTCATTTCAACCGTTTCTCACGAATTGCGCACTCCGCTTACCGCAATCAAGGGCTGGGGCGAAACGCTGCTCCAGATTGGCGATACCGACCCTGCAATGACGCAGAGAGGTATGAGCGTTATCATCAGCGAGGCGACAAGACTTAACGAGATGGTAGAGGAGCTGCTTGACTTCTCAAGAATGAGCAGCGGCAGATTCAAGCTCAACAGCGAAAGAATTGATATTCTTGCCGAGCTGGATGAAGTGGTATTTGCGTTCAGAGAAAGAACCGTCAGAAGCGGTCTCGAGATTATATACAACGTTCCGCAGGTGCCTGCTCCCGCAACGGCGGACGCTTCAAGAATGAGACAGGTGTTTATCAACGTTCTTGATAATGCCGTCAAATATTCGGAGCATGGCGATAAGATAACCGTATTTGCAGAAATGCCAAACCCGGCAACCCTTGTTGTTACAATAAGCGATACGGGCATCGGCATTCCCGCAGAAGACTTACCGCACATCAAAGAAAAATTCTATAAGGTTGACTCAACAATCAGGGGTTCGGGTATCGGTCTTGCGGTTGTTGACGAAATCGTTAAACTTCATAACGGTGAATT
>JAZNUD010000032.1:0-20200 GCA_045592085.1 Acutalibacteraceae bacterium
GACAGATTTGTAAACAGTGTAGTCGTTTATGACGACGAAATTCTCATAAATCTTAATTACCGAAAAGGCGCAAAGCGTGTTTCTTTCAAAGAGATTGAAACCGCTTGCGCGGGTTTGGATATATCATCTTTACTCCGACCAACAAAAAAGCACCTCTTCGGAGGTGCTTTTGACATTTAATCTGTTATTTTATTTTTGCATTGAATTTTTTGCTTGCGGCTTTGACCGAGATAAAAACCGTAATCCAGACCGCAAAATATATTGCAACGAAAATGCCGAAAAAGACGAGAATCACCTTCGGCTCAAACGGAATCCAGGTGTTGCCGATATAGCAGAGAGAGTATGCGGCGAAAAGCGTTGAAAAATGGCAGAGAAGGGATTTCGGAAGCGGCCAATGCTCAATCTGATTGAATACCGATGCTCCTGCCTGAATGAAGGCGAGAAGATAGGTTGAAATGATGCCGAGAAAAATTTCAAAGCCGCTGATGCTGAAATTCTCAACCGTTTCGGACAGAATCCAATAAATAATGCCGAGAATAACGGGTCCGAAGCCGCCGAAAAGCAGACCTCTGCGGAAAAATTCTTTAACGTGCTTATTCATATTATAAACCAAACCTTTCTTTAACTTTTTTCATCTGGCGCCTTGAAACGTAGTCCGAGGAGCCGTTTCTGAATTTCACAAGCAATGAGCCCGAAAGAGACGAATCAAATCGCTCAATCATCCTGATGTTTGCTATGCAGGACTGATTGATTTTCACGAAGGAATCTGGCAGCCTTTCTTCTAACTGAAAAAGACGCAGCTTAACCCGGAAATCCCCCGAGAGAGTGCAGGCAAAAACATTTTCTCCGATAACCGAAAAGCAGCAGATTTCGTTGAGGCTGAGTTTTACCGATTCCGTCCCGTTATGCCCGATGATATCAACGCCGTTTTCCGAAACAAGCTGCTCTATTGCGTCGGTCAGCGGCGATTTTTTATGGGCAAAAATCAGAATTTCTTCATCTTTTTCGGGGTCTATGAAAATTTTCAGTTTCATTTGATCATCTCCGTTGAGATTATTGTTACTGCGCAGTAACCCTTGCAATCTTATATTACAAAACGGCGAAGGGGTTTTCAAGCAAATTTCGCTGTTCGGCATTTTTTCGCCGTCAAGCGGTGTTTTGGTTTTCGTTTATTGAAATTATGCACGAAGTGTGCTACAATGTTTCCGTAATCTAACGGAAAGAGGGGAAAGCGATGTCTGAATACGGAGAAAAGGTCAGGATTTTAAAAGAAAAGGTACTCCGCAAGGCTCATCTTGAAAAGTTGCTTGAGGAGCTTGATATTCAGCGTGCTGACCTCGAGGACAAGGTTTACCGCTACGGATTAACCAAGGCCCGTGAGCAGAAAGAGGCTGACCGTCTTGAGGGTCGGAGCCTTACCGCATTTGTTTATACCGTAATCGGTAAAAAAGAGGAAAAGCTCGAAAAAGAGCAGAGAGAAGCAAAGGAAGCGGCGGTCCGATACGATGCGGCGGCAAGAGAACTCGATGCGGTCAAAAGCGATATTGAGAGATACGGCGCAGAGCTTCTTTCGCTTAAGACTTGTGAAGCAGAGCTTGAAAGTGCAACTGCCGCGGCGGTTGCCGAAATAAAGGGCTCGGATAAGCCCGAAAGAGAAGAAATCTTTCGTCTTGAGCAGGAAAGAGCAGTTTTGCTCAATAAACTCAGGGAGCTTGACGAGGCGGTTTCTGCAGGTGACACGGCGCACAAAACTGTTTCAGAAATCAAAATCAAGCTTGATAAAGCCGTCAGTATGGGTGAATGGGATTTATTCGGCGGCGGTATGCTTCCCGATATTATGAAGCACGGATATCTTGACGAAGCTCAGGGGCTTGTCGAAAAGCTGCAGACAGAGCTTCGCCGCTTCAAAACAGAGCTTGCCGACGTTCAATTCGATGCCGATTTCAGAATAAACGAGGACGGATTCCTGCGTTTTGCGGATTACTTCTTCGACGGATTCTTCGTTGACCTCGCATCGTTGCGTAAAATTGAGAAATCGAGAGATTATGTGCTCAGCGTCAAGCGTGACCTTGAAAATGTCCTCAACGCCGTTGTTGAGGAGCAGATGAAAGTTGATGCGGAGCTTGCCGCGCTCAAAGAAAAGCTTGAAGCGCTGATTATTTCGTTATAACACCTTACGGAGGAATATATATGGCTTTTAAAATTACAAATCCTTATCAGAGCGTAACAGAATTCATCGGTAACCCTGATAACCACTATAAGACGAATCTCCATACCCATTCAACCTACAGCGACGCAAACAACACAATGACCGAAATGGTTGAGGCTTTTTATGATAACGATTTTGATATTCTTGCCTTTGCGGAGCACGGAATCGTCGGCAAGGAATGGGATCAGGAGCCCACGAGAATTCCGCTTTTCTATTTCCAGCTTCTCTGGCACGGCAAGAGAAACCACCCCACAACCGAAATGTATCACGCAGTGCTTGACGGCTCCTACAAAACCGCCGCAGGTCTGCGCACAAAAAAGAGGGGACTTCAGTGCGTTGCCGATACGATTGAAACCAATATGTTTACACTGATGAAAAACCACGTCAACGGTTATTTCACCAACGTTTACGAGGGTAAATACGGCAAGGAAAACGATTTTGAAATTCCGTTGCGTCTTATCGAGGAAAGCGGCGGCATTTCTCATATCAATCACCCCACCGACTGGCTCGGTGCTTATAAAGACCCCGAATGTGCAAGGGTGCCCGAAAATGTTGCGTATTTTGCCGATTTGCTTCGCAGATACAGGTCTTGTATGGGCATCGAGGTGCTCAATATGTATGACCGACCCAACAGAAGCGACAGAATTCTCTGGGACGGTTTGCTTAAAACGCTCATTCCCGAGGGCAGAAACGTCTGGGGCTTCGGCAACAGCGATGCTCACAGGGTATGTGAGATTGACACCGCATTTATGGATTTCATTCTGCCTGATTATTCGCTTGCAAATCTGCGCAACGCTATGGAAAACGGACATTTCTTTGCGATTGCAAGATATGCCAAAAACGAGCTTGGCGAGGATTTCGCCGGCAAGGGAGCATATCCCGTTGTGACGGAAATCAAGGTTGACGAAGCGGCGCAGACGATAACCGTTTCGGGCAAAAACTGCAAGGCAATCGAGTGGATTGCCGACGGCGAAATCGTTGAGAGCGTAACGGCAGAGAAAGACGGGGAAATGACTTGTGTTATCGACCTTGCAAAGCACGCAGATAAGATAAGCTGCTACGTGCGTTGTCAGCTCAAGGGCGAGGGCGGTATATGTATGACGCAGGCGTTTATCTGCGACGACGGAAATATGGAGAGATTCATTCTTGAGCCGAAGCCTCCCGTCGAGCTTTCTCCCGCAGAAAAACGCAGAGAGAAATTCAACAACACCCGTCTGGGAGTTATCGTCAACAAAATCAGGAATAAATAATTTCAGGGGCGGATATTATCCGCCCTTTTTCAGTGAATAATGAAAAGTGAAGAGTGAATAGTTAAGGGTGGGCGTTGCCCACACCCCGTTTTTAGGGAAGATTCACGAATTGCCCGAAAGCACAGCAAACAAAAAGAGGTAACACGGATAATCTCCGAGTTACCTCTGATTTTTTAATACGGATTTTCAAGAAAATACTGCATAACCTCGTTGGAAACGTTGACGGCGGTTTTCATTCCCGAGCCTGCGTTTTCGGCGATGCAGACAACGGCGAGAGGTAAATCCTCTCTCTGCGAATAGCCGACAAACCACGAGTGGCTCGTTGCGCCCGTAATCTGCGCAGTGCCCGTTTTTCCGCACATCTGCAGGTCGGGGAAACGGTCGTCACCGTATTCCTTTTCAATGTTGGAGCGAAGTAAAATACCGAGCTGCTTTGCAGTTTCGGGATTCAGAGAAATCATCACCTGCGGTGCTCTCTGTCCTGCGGCACTGCCCTTCATCTCATAGATTCTGTCGGGTGCATAGCCTTCGCCGCCGTTGGCAATCGCTCCCATAATTGCAAGGAAATGGCAGGGATTGACAAGGGTTGTGGACTGACCGATTCCTGCCCAGCCAAGCTCCAGCTTATCGCTGACGGCAGGCTTGAAACGGCTTGTCTTGATTCGGACTTCTCTTGCCTGAAGGGATGTGTTGAAGCCCATTGATTCCGCCGTTGCACGGAGCTTGTCCGCACCGAGCTCAACGGCAATCTGAGCAAAAACTGCGTTGCAGGATTTGTTCATCGCATCCTCAAAGGTGAGTCCCGTTTTGTGGTCGGCGTTGCAGATGATTCCTCGCTGACCCTCGGTGATAACGTATTCTCCGTTGCAGTCGAAGGTGCGTTCATAAATATCGGGAATATTCTCTATTGCGCAGGCGGCGGTCACGATTTTCATAATCGAACCTGGCGTATAAAGACCCGAAACCACCTTGTCGAGATATGCGCCTTCGTATTTCGGGTTGGTATTAACGTCGTCAGGCTTGTTGACAAGGTCGTATGTCGGCTTTGAAACGCTGCACAGAAGCTGCCCCGTCTTATAGTTATAGACGGCAACTGCGCCGTTGAATTTTCCGAGTGCTTTGTATGCGAGCTTGCAGGCCTCGCCGTCGAGATTGAGGACGAGCTCGGGACCGATGCCCTCGTTTTTGAGTGAATAAACGCCGTCAACGAAGCTGTAGCCTGAAAGTGCATCGCTGTAAAGATTCTGTGTGCCCGTTGAAATGAAGCCGTGAGTATCGCCGAGCACGTGAAGCATCGCCTTGCGGAGCTCGGCATCCTCGGTGTAAATTCGTTTGTCATTCTCGGTTTCGGCAAGGACCGTACCGCGAAAATCAACAACGGGACCTGCACTTAAAACTGCGTTTGAACGTGAATAGAGATGGCGGTTTGCACGGTTTGTTGCCCATTCCTCACCGTGCATATATATGCTTGCAACAAGGAAAGCAACGCCTGCAAAAAACGCAAGAAGAAATGCGTAGAAAACAGATGCTCTTCTGACGGTTATTTTCATTTTGCGTTGCCTCCCTTACCTGATTTCGGGGATGAATTGCCCGGTAATTTAACGGGAGGCACTGTCGGCGGTGCCTGACGGCCTGAGGTTTGCTTTTTGGGCGACTGTTTTTTTGCAGGCTGTTTCTTCGGGGTCGATGCCTTCGGAGGCAGCTTTTTTTCTTCGGGCTTGTCCGTCGGCTTAGCAGGGCGCCTGGTGCGAGGCTTACGGCTGACTGGAATCGGCTTCGGGTCTGCCTCGGGAGGCACAAACGGAGCGCTTGCCATTCTGATATAGGCAAGCAGACCCCACGAGCAAATCATACTTGAGCCGCCTCGGCTGACAAACGGGAGAGTGACACCCGTCAGCGGAAGAATATCCGTTATTCCGAAAACGTTCAGCGAGAGCTGGAAAAGCATCATACCTGCCGCTGAAACTGCGGCAATTGTATAGAAGGTTGACCCTGCCGTTTTCGATGCATGGATTGCAAAAAACGCAATGCCTGCAAAGCAGAGCAGGATGATAAGCCCCATAATCAGACCGAATTCCTCGCAGACAAGTGCAAACACCATATCGGTTGATGCGGCGTAAATATCACGCACGTGACCCTCACCGATGCCGAGACCGAAAAGTCCGCCGCTTGCAATGTAAATCAGTGCCCGTGACTGCTGATAGCCCGTAGTGTCCATATATTCCCACACGTGTCTGTATGCCTCGAATCTTGCCGCAACGTGGTCCTTGAAAAAGAAAACGAGGATTGCGCAGAGCAGGGCTCCCGTGCAGACGAAGAAAATTGTTCTCACGTCACCCGAGCGCATAAAGGCGATAAGGATAAACGTGAAGAAAAAGATAAGTGCCGTGCCGAAATCCTTCATCAGAAACAGTGCACCGACACAGCCGATGCAGAAGATGAGATATTTCGTAAGGCTGGTTGATGAGAGCAGCTTTTCGAGCGAAACCGCACCAACGAAAATGAACGAAACCTTCACAAGCTCCGAGGGCTGGATTGAGAAGAATCCGAGGTCAATCCAGTTGAGGGTGCCGTTGATATTTTCTGCAAGAACAAGGTTTGCTCCGAGAATCAGTATGCTGCCGATTGCCGCAGGGGTACGCAGCTTTGAAGCAACGTTGACGTCTTTGGTCAGCAGAATGACCGTCAGATAAACAACGATTCCGAGAATCAGGGCGAAAAGCTGTTTATATGCGAATTCGTCGTTGAAGCTCGCACAGACAGTCAGTCCGATTCCCGAGAGGAAAAAGGCGATTGCCTCCAGCTCGAAGTAATCGTGCCCCGTGATGGCAGTACCCAGTGCCATATAAAACCATTCAAGAGCTATGAAGCCGAGAAAAGTATAGATTGTTATTGCGCTTATTTCCTCCTGACGGAGAAGCACGCACGCACAGCACAGAAGCTGGAAAACGGTTATGAGAAAAAGAACGGTTATCTGCTTGAATCTCGGCTGACGCTTTTCGGTTGCCATCGGAATCCTCCTTTCCGTAAGATTTATCTGTTTTAAACTATAACACATCGGAGTCTGAAATTCAATTACAATATTGTTAACGGGTGGCGTGGCGGTGCGTATAATGATAGTGCAAAGAAAATTTGCTTTTTGTCTATATTATATTAATATTTTGTTATTAAAAAATTATTGCAAGTGAGGAGATAATGGTGTATAATGTCTTAAATATGATTATAATGGGTGTAGTGGCGACAGGGGGAAACAAAAACAATGGAAGCATATTTTGATAACAGCGCAACAACGGCTCCTTGCAGTGAAGCGGTCAGCGCCGTTTCCGATGCGCTGGTCAACTGCTGGGGAAATCCCTCGTCGCTTCACACATCAGGAAACCGTGCCAAGGAATTGCTCGATTCCTCAAGGTCGGATATTGCAAAGAAGCTCGGCTGCCTGCCTGAAGAAATTTATTTCACCTCGGGCGGTACGGAAACGAATAACCTTGCCGTTATCGGTGCGGCTCACAAAATGCGCCGCATGGGCAGGAGGATAGTATCAACAAGCGTTGAGCATCCGAGCATTGACGAAGCACTCAATATCCTCGAAGCCGAGGGTTTTGAGGTTATCAGGCTTAAAGTTGACGGCTACGGCAGAATCAACGAAAAGGATTTGTACGCCGCCGTTAATTCAAACACAATTCTTATCACGATGATGCTCGTTAACAACGAGGTCGGAACGATTATGCCCGTTGAAGCGGCAAAAAGAGCTGCGCTTATGGCACGCTCGCCTGCGCTGATTCATTGCGATGCCGTGCAGGCATTCGGCAAAATGCCGATCAAGCCCTCCGCACTCGGCGTTGACCTGATGACGGTAAGCTCGCACAAAATCCACGGCCCCAAGGGTGTCGGAGCGATATATATCCGCAAGGGTGTTAAAATTAATCCCCGTGCATTCGGCGGCTCGCAGGAAAGCAAGATAAGACCGGGAACCGAGCCGATGCCTGCAATCGCCGGCTTTGCGGCGGCGGCAAGAGCTTTGCCTGAGCCGAGACGTGAGCTTGAGCATATGTCCGCTCTGCGTGACTATATGGTGACGAAGCTCCTTGAAATCGACGGAGTGGTAATCAATTCTCCGCCCGATGCACTGCCCTATGTAACAAATATTTCCGTTCTCGGAATCAAATCCGAGCCGATGCTCAACTTCCTTTCGGACAGAGGCGTATACGTTTCGGCAGGCTCGGCGTGCTCAAAGGGTAAAAAGAGCCACGTGCTCATGCAGATGGGTCTTGACCGTATGAGACTTGACAGTCCGCTGAGAATCAGCTTTTCAAGATTCACAACGGTTCAGGAAATCGATGCTCTTATTCTCGGCATAAAAGAAGCCAAAAAAGTTATAAGAGCCGCAAAATAAATAAAACGGAGTTGCAAAATGAAAGAAATCATTCTTATAAAAAACGGAGAGCTTGCTCTCAAGGGTCTCAACAGAAGAACGTTTGAGGATATGCTCGTTAAAAATATGCGCCGCAGACTTGAAAGCATCGGCAAATTCAAATTCACAATTGCTCAGTCAACAATTGTTGCCGAGCCCGAGGACGAAACCGTTGACCTTGACGAGGCGGTTGAAAGAATCGGCAAAATCTTCGGTATCGCAGGTTTTTCAAGAGCTGCCGCAGTTGAAAAGGATATGGATACAATCCTCAGAAGCGCTGAAGAATACCTGGCTCCCCAGCTTCTGACCGTCAGAAGCTTCAAGGTCGAAGCAAAGCGCTCGGATAAGAAATTCCCTATGACTTCACCCGAAATCTGCAGGGAAACGGGCGGCTATCTGCTTCGCAAATTCCCTCATCTTGAGGTTGATGTGCATAATCCCGATATCGTTGTAACGGTTGAAATCAGAGATACAAGTGCATATATCCACGGCAAACAGATTAAGGGCGCAGGCGGTATGCCCACAGGCTCTGCAGGCAGAGCAGCGCTTCTTATTTCGGGCGGCATCGACAGCCCCGTTGCCGGATATATGATGGCAAAAAGAGGTCTTGAGCTGATGGCGGTTCATTTTGCCTCGCCTCCTTACACAAGCGAAAGAGCCGAGCAGAAGGTGCACTCGCTTCTTAAGCAGGTCAGCAAATATTCGGGCAGAATCGCCCTTTTCGTTGTTCCTTTCACGGAAACGCAGGAGCTTATCAAGGATAACTGCCCCGAAGAAATATTTACGGTCATTATGCGCCGTATGATGATGAGAGTTGCGCAGAAGATTGCCGCAAAAGAGCACGCAGGCGCACTCATCACGGGCGAAAGCGTCGGTCAGGTTGCCAGCCAGACGATGCAGGCAATCGCTTGCACTGACAGCGTTTGCGAAATCCCCGTTTTCAGACCTCTTATCGGTATGGATAAGGATGAGGTCGTTGCAATTTCAAGAAAAATCGAAACCTTCGATATTTCAATTCTTCCTTATGAGGATTGCTGCACGGTATTCACGCCGAAGCATCCCAGGACAAGACCGACCATCGACTACGTTGAAGAGTGCGAAAAGGCTCTCGAGGTGGACAGGCTTGTCAATGAAGCTGCGGAGAATGCAAGATTCGTATTCATCAACGGCTATTAATTAACAGAAAGAGGAGCATCTGCTTTGGCTGTTTGCGAGATTTTATCTGTCGGCACGGAAATCCTGCTCGGCGATATTCTGAATACAAATTCACGGTATCTTTCGGTTGAGCTTGCAAAAATCGGAATTTCCGTTTTGCACCATACAACCGTCGGTGACAATGCCGAAAGGCTTGCCGCCGCACTGACTGCGGCTCTTGAAAGAAGCGATATCGTTATCGCAACGGGCGGTCTCGGTCCCACGGCGGACGATATCACAAGGGACGTTTGCTGTGAGGTTATGGGCTTCGGCACTGTTTTTAACAGAGAGATTGCCGACGGAATAAAAAATTATTTTGAAGGCAGGGGCATACCGATGCCCGAAAACAATCTCAGGCAGGCTTACGTGCCCGTCGGCGGAGAGGTTTTTGAAAATAAAAACGGTACCGCACCCGGCATCGGAATGAAGAAAAACGGCAAATGCGTTGTTATTCTTCCCGGTCCGCCCTATGAAATGGCGCCGATGTATCACGAATGCGTCGTGCCGTATCTTGCGGAATATTCCGACGGAATTATCGTTTCAAAAACCGTCAGGACAATGTGTATCGGTGAAAGCGCAATGGCTGAAAGGGTTGCCGATTTGCTTGAGGGTGAAAATCCGACGGTTGCGCCGTATGCCAAAAAGGGCGAGGCACTTCTGAGGGTCACTGCAAAGGCTGAAACCGAAGCTGAAGCGCAGGCGATGCTTGAGCCTGTTATTGCAGAAATCCGCAAAAGACTCGGTGACGTTGTTTACGGCATCGACAGTGAAAGCATCGAGCAGAGAGTTGTTGAGCTTCTCAAAAAAAATAAAATGACTCTTGCCACGGCTGAAAGCTGTACGGCAGGATATATTCCGAAAAGAATAACCGATATTGCAGGCGCAAGCAGCGTTTTTGAATACGGTGCGATAACCTATTCAAACGACGTCAAGGAAAAGGTGCTCGGAGTAAAGCACGAAACGCTTGTTGCTTACGGAGCCGTCAGCGAGCAGACCGCCACGGAAATGGCGGCAGGCATCCGCAGGGTTTCGGGTGCGGATATAGGAATTGCCGTTACGGGTATTGCAGGACCCGGCAGTGACGGCACAAATAAACCCGTCGGTCTGTGCTTCATTGCGCTGAATGCTCCCGATGCACAGATTTGCGAAAAAATCGAAACAGGAAGAAATGACAGAGAATATAACAGATACGTTACCGCATCACGGGCACTCAATCTCGTGAGGCGTTATTTAGAGAAAAAGGGAGGATAAAAAGATGGATTCAAAGAAGATTCTTGCCGTTGTTTGCGCAGTGCTTGCCGTTGTTACGGCGGTTTTCGGCGGTCTGACGGCATCAAATATGCTGAAGAAGGACGAAACCCCTTCGGGTGAGCAGTCTGCGTTAAGCGGAGATGCGGCGAATTACAAGGTTGAGGGTGCGGTTGATTATGATGCTGCGGCATCGGCTCTTGAAGCGGTCAACACAAACGGCTACAAGAGCACACAGTTTCCTGCAGGAATTACCGAGGATATGAAGCAGGCATATTCAATAAACAATAACCTTGTCGGATGGCTCAGCATTCCGGGCACGGAAATCGATACCGCCATTCTTCAGGGCAAGGATAACGATTATTATCTCAAATACGATTTCTATGAGAGATACACCACCGAAACAACGGCGACAAACTACGGCAACCTCTATCTTGATTACCGTTGCTCGAATACGGCGGAGCTTTCAAAAAATATGGTCATCCACGGCCACACAACGGGCAGAGCAAGCGGCATTCCCAAGCAGGCATTCCGCTCACTTTACGATTACAGGGATATGCAGCATTTCATTGAGAATCCCATCATAAAGTACCAGACGCTTTATGGGGAGCACACATATAAAATCTGCGCCGTTTTCCTTTCAACAACCCAGAGAGCTGATGATAACGGCTATATGTTCAACTATATTTATCCCGATATGAGCGATAGCAATATGGTCGGCTATATCAATCAGGTCAAGCAGAGAATGCTTTATGAAACGGGCGTTTCGCTTGAGCCTACGGATAAGGTCATCACTCTTTCAACCTGCATTTATGATTACGGCGCAAGCGTTGATACAAGACTTGTTGTTGTCGGCAGATTGCTTCACGAGGGCGAAAGCGAAGAGATTGACGCCACTCTCGTCAAGGATAATCCCGATTACCGCAGACCGCAGGTATGGTATAACAGAAACGGCAAAGTAAACCCCTATAAAGATACCGAAGCCTGGACACCCAGTGCCTATTGATTTTCGGAGGTTTGATTTATGGATAATAAAAAGAATAACGGAAACGGCAGCGAAAGCCTCAGCTTTCTTACCGATGAAGAGGCTCTCACCGAAATAGATTTCGGCAGTTTCCTTGATGAAACAGCAAGAGGCTCCGACGTTTTTGAAGGTTTCCATGAGGATATTGAAAAAACGGAAAAAAGCCTTGAGAGTGAGCTCGAGAGCCTTTATGAGGATATTATGAGCAGCGGCCCTGCAACGATAGTGCCCAAGCCTATGTCGGTTATCACCTCGGAGGATGCCGCAGAGAGTGAAAAAACTCCCTCGGAAAGCGGTCTTGAGGAGCTCTGGATGAGCCCCGAGGAATATTTTGATATTCCCGTTGTTTCTCTCGATGATGCAGAGGAAAGCGAAGCGGAAGCCATTCCCGAGGAAGCGATTTTTACACCCGAGCCGACGGCGGACGAGCCTGAAAAAGAGGAAGCTCCCGTTGCACCCACGGCAGAGGATATCAGGGAAGATATCTTCGGTATGATTGACAGCATGAAGAGCGAAACGGAAAGCGAGCAGGGTTTTGACGATATCCTTGCCGAAATCGAAGCCAATGCAGAGATTGCACCCGTTTCGGATGACTATGAGTCACTTGCAGGGTTTTTGAAAACTCTTCCCGTTGTTGAGCTTCCCGAGGAGGATGCATCAGCACCCGAAGAAGCACCTGAGGAGAAGCCTGTTGAGCCTGAAAAAACAGCTCCTGTAGCCGAAGAAGAACCTTTTGTGATAGAAACAGAAGCTTCTGCAATTGAAGAAACGCCTTCTTTGCCTGAAGAAACGATTTCCGTTCCGCAGGAGCCCGAAAAGCCTGCATCGGAAAAGAAAGTAATTTCCGAATCAGATGAATTTGAAAAGGAGCTTGCTTTACTTCTCGGTGAAACAGAAGCGGAAGAAGCAGGTCAGGATGACGACGATGCGTTCATCATAAGCATTCCCGATGACGGCAACGACTACGCCTTTGCGGCAGAGCAGAGCGAAGATGAAGAAGCCGTTCCCGCACAGCCGACAGTCGGTTTCGGCGGCGAGCATGATTACGGCTATACAAATATTGTTCCCGAGACTCCCGAAAGAGTTATAGGAGATTTTGAGGCGGCGGAAAAGGCTGCGCTTGAGGCGGAAGCCGAGGAATCAAAGGAAGACAAGAAGGCAAGAAAGCAGAGAGAAAAGGCAGAGAAGAAAAACGGTGAAAAGGCCCGTATCGGTGCAGGCGAAATCGTCAGAAGAATTGTTCTCACCCTTGCAATTCTCGTTATCATCGCCAGCGGCGGAATCCTTGTCAATACTTATATCGTTCAGCCTGCCCTTGCCAAAAAGCTTATCAGCGACACCGTCAGCGACCTTTCCGACGGTCTGAAGGAACACGGCGATGCTGAAATCGATGACGGCATCAGCAGTAAATATGACGTAAACTTCCCCATGGGAATGCTTGCAAAATATGCGCCTCTTTATGCTTCAAACACAGACCTCAGAGGCTGGATTTCAATTCCCGCATTCGAAATCAACCTTCCCGTTGTTCAGGGAACGGATAACGATTATTATCTCAAGAGAAACATTTATAAAAAGTGGACCGAATACGGCGTACCCTTCTTTGATTACAGAATTGCGCAGGGTCAGTTTGTAAATCTGCCCAGAAACACCGTAATCTACGGCCACAATATGAGAAGCGACGACCTGATTTTCGGTATGCTTGAGGAATACAGAGATATCGACGGCTTCAAGAGAGCCCCCGTTATCGAGTGCAACACAATTTACGGAAATTATAATTGGGTCATCTGCGGCGTATTTATTTCAAACAGCAAGGCGGAGCACGATAACGGCTACGTTTTCCCCTATAACTTCATCGATTGCAGTGACCAGAAGTTTGCAGAGTATATCGTTGAGCTTGAGAAGAGAAGATTCTACGATACGGGCGTTGACCTTGCCATTACGGATAAGATTCTCACTCTTTCAACCTGCTGTTACGATTTCCCCGATGCAAGACTTGTTGTTGTTGCAAGACTTCTCAGAGACGGCGAAAGCGTAAGCGTTGATACGTCGAAGGCAATCAAGAATCCCGACCCCAAGGGTCCGCAGGCGTGGTATGACGAAAACGGCAAGCCCAATAACTACGCATACGATGCACGTTGGTAAAAAATGAAGGGACAGTGAAAAATCGTGACGGATAAATGCGGAATTTATCTTCCGCAATCCGAGCGTGAAAGCGAAGCGGCAAAGCTGCTTGAGCAAAGCGTTTCGGGATATGCGGCAGAATCCGAGGTCATTGATTTCAATACACCGTCGCAGCTTGCGGCGGCAATAAGACGGTCTGAATTCAGCACCGTCATTGTTGCTGTACCCGAAAACGCTTTTCTTAAGGCAAAAATTGCATTTTTCAAGGCTCTCGGAGTCAAAACCGTCAGAAGCAGTGCGATTACCGCCGCTGTCGGAGAGGACTGTCCGCTGAGCGAAAAAGAAATCGAAGTTCATTCCGCAGTGCCTGACGGAGCAAAAGCCTTCGTCACGGCAGACGGTCTGTTTTCGGCATTCACTTATGAACTGAACAATAAAAAATATATAATGCTTCCGCTTGAGGTTGGCAGGCTTAAGGAGCTTTTACCCCTGCTTAATCTCACGGCGGATACGGCATCGGACTATAAAAAAAGTCTTGCCGCAATCATCGCAACCAAAAAGAAGGTTGCGGTTGCTCCCGAGGGTCTTTCGGAAGTTTTTATGTCGGTTGTTTCAAGCGTTGAGGGCGGTAAGGAAACCTTTATTCTTTCATCCGTCAGCGGAAAATCGGAGAAGCCCGACTCTGCAAACGCTGAATGCGCAAAATCCGCAAAGGAAAACACAAAAGCAGACTACGGCGTTGCGGTTTCGGAGGTTGAAACCGACCCCGAAAGCGGTGAAAGCTTCATTTCCGTCAGCCTTGCGGATTCCGAAAGGGCAAAGGTTGCAAGAGTTTTTGCAGAGGAAAACGAGGACGCAAAGCACCTTGCAGGTGCGGCGGTCATAAAGCTCTGCGAAATGCTTGAGGAGCTTGCTGGCGCAGGTGCTCTTATCAATCCCGATGCACCCACAGAGAAAAAACAAAAGAAAAATCCCGTTTTACCGATAATAATAACGGCAATCGGACTTGCTGTTGCAGTAATTATTGCTCTGCTCGTTTCGCTTTTTGCAGGGCAGAAAACCGATAATTCAGAGCCGACAACGGCGGCAGGCAACGCATTTTTGCAGGAGCAGAGCCCTGCGGTGCACGCATTTGCAGAGGGGACAACGGTTACGTTGCCCGTAACTGAAATGACGGTGACAGTGACTTCGACCGAAACCGAGAAAGAAAACGATTTCAGGGGAGGCAGCGGAATCGGCGAAGAAATCGAGCTGACTCAATCGGTAACTCTGCCTGAAGCAACAACGGAAAAAACGTCTGCAACCGCAGCACCGACAAAGCCCGTTACGGCAGTACCTACTGTACCTGCAACAACCGATGCACCAAAGCCTACGGCGGCACCGACTCAGGCACCTACACAGAAGCCGACCGTCCAGCAGACAACTGCATCAAAGCAGGAAACCCTCAGCGGCAAATTTGTTTTCACAACCTACGGCTGGGGTCATGGCGTCGGAATGAGCCAGGAGGGTGCAATCTCAATGGCGAAAAACGGCAAGGATTATAAACAGATTCTCGCCGCATATTATCCCGGCACAACCCTGAAGCCCGATTCGTCAACACCTGAAACCGTCAGCTACGGCGGCGTTGACTACGGTCTTGTTGAATATCTGTGCAAAACCTCCTACAGAGAAATCGGCAACGGTGCACCCGAGGAAGCAATCAAGGCGCAGATTGTTGCCGTTTACACGTTTGCAAAGACCTATAATTTTAACGTTGATTCCTCACGCCACGCATTTTCTGCGAATTGGGCATATGAAAACACCGCAACCCATAAAGCCTGCCTTGAGATTCTGGGTATGGCGGATGCAAGCGATGCACCCAAGGCAGTTTACGTCGATTATAACGGTGCCCCTGCGTTCACCTGCTATTTTGCAAGCTCCGCAGGCAAAACCGCATCCGCAAGCTCCGTCTGGGGCGGTACGTATAACTATCTTTCGGGCGGAGTAACCAGCCCAGAAGCGGTTGAGACCGCAACGGTTGAAATCAGCGCAGAGGAAATGAAAAAGCTGATTGAGTCCTATGATTCAGGCATCGTCCTCGGTGATGACCCCTCGCAATGGATAAAAATCGTTTCGCACGACGGTGCTTACAGCGGCGATATCGGTTATGTCTCGGTTGTCAGAATCGGCAATAAGGAAATCAGAGGAAATAAATTCAGAGGTGAGGTCTGCGATTACCGTCTGCGCTCACACTGCTTCACAGTTAAATACGTAAAATAACGAAAGGCGGCGAGGCATTGCATTTATATTAATGTATGCTCCGCCGTTTCAATTTTAAGAATTTTGTAATAATTTTGATAATTAATTGTAGTTACGCGGCGGTATAATGAAGCCGTTCAATGGGATTGAAAGATATTCGGAGGTGTTCAGATGTATACTGTTCTTGTTTGCGATGACGACATTGCAATACTTGATTCGGTTGAAATCTATCTAAAACTCGAAGGATATAACGTTCTTCGTGCCGAAAACGGCAGGCAGGCAATTGAGCAGGTAAATTCGAATGAGGTTCATTGCGTTATTCTTGATATTATGATGCCCGGGTTGGATGGCCTGCAGGCAACGCTGAAGCTGAGAGAATCAAAAAGCAATATTCCCATCATCCTGCTTTCCGCAAAGAGTGAGGATACCGATAAGATAATGGGTCTTTCCTTCGGTGCGGATGACTACGTGACAAAGCCGTTCAACCCTCTTGAGCTGATGGCGAGAGTCAAGTCGCAGATAAGGCGCTTTACTGCGCTGGGGTCAATGGAGGTCAAAGAGGGTGTTATCCGTACGGGCGGACTTGCGCTCGATACCCTTGCAAAAACTCTGTCGCTTGACGGCGAAGCAATCAAGCTCACGGCAACCGAATACGGCATAATGAACGTGCTTATGGAAAACCTCGGCAGGGTGCTCTCAACCGCACAGATTTACGAGGCGGTCTGGAATGAGCCTGCCTACAACTCCGAAAAAACCGTAACGGTGCATATCAAACGCATCCGCGAAAAAATCGAAATCAATCCCAAAGAACCGAAATATTTAAAGGTGGTGTGGGGAATTGGCTACAAAATTGAAAAATATAAGTAAAAGAAAAGGTGTGCGTACCGTCGCGTTTATTCTGGCGATGATTATGTTTGCATTTTCGGGTTATTTCACAAGTATGTTCATCAAAAGCGAGTTTGTCTATAACTCTTTCGACAGCAGACCTTACCTGCAGACTGCCGCATTCAGGGATGCGCTGAATATGGTTGAGAACTCCGCAGTCTATCAGGGTCAGATGATGCTCGTTGATTCTGTTGAGGAATTTGAGAAAACGAGCTACGGTGCCGAAATCAAAAACCGATATGATGAGTTGAGACGAACTGCCGAAAGCAGCTATGACCTGCTTGATAAATCGGGCATCGGCGTTTACGTTACCAAAAACAACAAATACAGATACCGCCTTATATATAACGGTGTGCCGTATTATTTCACCTATAACGGCTCGCTGATAACCGAGGACGAATTCAACAGCTATACTTACATAAGAAGCAATGAGAACGGAACGTTTTCAAACGGCGAAAGCATCGTTGTGCCCGAGGCAATGGCAGGGGAATCCGATCAGTCAAGCGATTTTTCCCAATCAAATGATGCGGTTGAGATTTATGCTCCGACGGTTGATTCAGTAGAGGGAGAAGTGACAACCTTTACTTTCGAAGACGAGCTCAATGCCGTTGATATGACCTATATCAACAAAATCAGCAATGCGCTTGATTTCATTTTCAACACGAACTATAACGGCTATAATCTCAACTACGGCGAAATCTCAAAGGAAGCTTTTCTTCTTTCGATTGAGAACGACTACCGTGAGGAGCTTTTGGAGAGATACAATAATATTACGGTTGACAGAGGCGGATATTTCGTCCTTGATAAGAATCAGAGTATCCGCTATGCCGTTAAATTCAGGGATACGGGCAAGGTGCTCACAAACAGCGGAGTCACCCCGACCGATAACCGTCAGGCAATTGTTCAGAAGCTCGGCGGTGAGCTGATTGAATCCTTTGAAAACGGCAAATACGTGCCTGCAAAAGAGAAAATGCCGCACTCCGACGGTTTTCTTTCACAGCTTTATTATGAGCTGGTTGAGGATTTTTACGTTTCCACTCTGACCTATCTTTCTTCCACAGACAGTACGGTTGAATGGGCATATTTCAGCTATAATCCCGAAATGAGTGACGGCGATATCCTTGCCGTCAGCGAAAGGCTCCATAACGCTCATTCGTCAAAGATAACAAGGTCTGCCGGCTTTGCACTGGCGGCGTCAATCGTTTTCTTCCTTATCGCCTGCGCAATCGGCATATGGCTGATTTCGGCGGCAGGCAAAACCGAAGAGGGCGAGGTCAAAACCTGCTTCTGCGATAAGATTCCGTTTGAAATCAACCTTGTGCTTGCGTTGGGCGTAATGGCGTTGAGCGCTGTCGGTGCATATTTGTTGGTTGTATATGAGCTGTTCCCGTCAAACTTCAGCCGTGCAGGCACTTTCGAAATCCGCCTTGCAGGTATTCTCGGCACAATTTCAAGCCCTGCATCGGCTTTGCTTGTTGCGATTTTCTTTGCGGCTCCGACAGCTCTGCTTATGAGCATTGCAAGAAACGCAAGGGCAAAAACCTTCACGAAATATACCCTTTGCAGATATATATTTATGCCCGTTATATGGATTTTCAAAAAAATCGCGGGCTTCTTCAAAAATCTTAAATATATCTTTGCCGCCGATTATTCAAAGGGCAAGACAAAAAAATTCAAAACCGTATCAGCTCTTGCAGTAACCGCATTTTTCTTTATCAATGCAATTCTCATCTTTTTGGGATATGCCTGGGGAGATGAGCCGGGTGCAATTATGATAATTCTTGCAGCCATAATGGACGTTGCCGCTTTGTTCTACTGCGTGCTTATCATCGTTTCGGTTGACAGAATTATGCACACGGTTTCCGATATCCGCCACGGCAATACCGATGCGAAAATCAATACAGAGCGTATGCCCCTTTTCCTCAAAAACTTTGCAGGGGATATCACCTCAATCGGCGACGGACTTAAGGAAGCGGTTGACAGCGCGGTCAAGGATCAGCGAATGAAAGCGGAGCTTATAACAAACGTTTCGCACGACCTGAAAACACCCCTGACCTCAATCGTCAGCTACGTTGACCTGCTCAAAAGATGCAACGTTGAAGGCGAGGATGCCAATAAATATATTTCAATTCTCGATGAAAAGGCACACCGTATGAAGAAGCTCATCGAGGACCTTGTTGAAGCTTCAAAGGCTTCCTCAGGCGCAATGGAGGTGCATCCGATAAGGGTTGACCTTTGCGAATTTGCGGTGCAGGCAGTCGGTGAACACGAGGATGAGCTTAAGGCAAAGGGAATTGACGTTGTTCTTTCTCTTCCGCAGAAAACCGTTCACGCTATGGCTGACCCGATGAAGATTTCGAGAGTAGTCGAAAACCTTTTCTCCAACATCAGAAAGTATGCTATGGAGGGCACGAGAGTTTATGCGGATATCAGCGTTAACGGCGAATTTGCCGTGCTGACGTTCAAGAATATTTCCCGCAATCCGCTGAATGTTCCTGCTGAAGAGCTGATGCAGCGCTTCGTCAGAGGTGACAGCTCAAGAACGGGCGAGGGCAGCGGTCTCGGACTTTCAATTGTAAAGAATCTCTGTGAGCTTCAGGGCGGAAGATTCTCAATCAGCGTGGACGGCGATTTGTTCAAGGCGGTTGTTGAATTACCCAAAGCTTAAAATCAAGCGGATGCCGCAGCGATAAGCACGGCATCCGTTTTTGCATAAATCCGTTTTGTTTGTCACAGAGATATTGACAGAATGGGTCTGTTTTGTTTATAATATCGTTATAGAAATTGACATATTCCGCATATCATCTGCTTTTTGCGGCGGAAGATATGCGGTTTCGACAAATGAAAGGCGGTATACATGATGGAAAAGAAAAATTTATTATCAAAAATCCCTGTTCTTAAGGATATGAAGCCCGAGCAGCTTAAAAAAATCGGTGTGGCAGCTGCAGCGGCAGTTGCAGTGTTAGCTGTGATTATTGTTATTATCAGCGCAATCGCTTCCGGCTCGGGTGCAAAGGGTGCTCTCAAGACGTATTTCAAAGCCGTTGAAAACGAGAATTTCAAGAAATATATCTCCGTTATGTCGGAGGGCGAAAAGAAGCTCTATAACGTTGCTGACGAAGAGGCTCTTGAAATCGAAATTGAGGATGAACTCAAAAACAGAATGGATAATCTTGAGGATAAATACGGCAAGAACGTTAAGTATAAAATCAAGGTTACCGATAAGGATGAAATGACCACCAAATCGCTCAACGTAATCCGAAACGCATATTCGCTCAGCAATGACCTTGCAGAGGTTGAAATCAAGAAGGGCGTGGAGCTTGATTTTGAAATTGAAATCAAGGGCAAGGAAGAAAGCGCGGAGGGAAGCGGCTCGGCACTCATCGTCAAGGAAGACGGCAAATGGAAGGTCTATGAAATAGAGCTTAATATCTGACAAGAAAAACCGACCCTGCGGAGCAATCCGTAAGGTCGGTTAAATTATGCAATCAACCACAAGTTATACTTGTGGAGAATATAAAAGCGGAAGCGTTGATTGTTAGAAAAAAAGACCTCCTTTGATATAATAGAAAATGCAACACCAACTGCAAAAACCAAAAATCAAAGGAGGTCGAATAATT
>JAZNUD010000033.1:0-10020 GCA_045592085.1 Acutalibacteraceae bacterium
GGCTCGAACCGTCGACCTCTAGCGTGACAGGCTAGCGTTCTAACCAACTGAACTACCGGGCCATTGGTGGGAACAACAGGGCTCGAACCTGTGACCCTCTGCTTGTAAGGCAGATGCTCTCCCAGCTGAGCTATGCTCCCACGTTTTCGCGCTTGGCTTTCGTCAAGCGACGTGCTATATAATACAACACTTTTTCGGAATTGTCAACCCTTTTTTTGAAATTTTTTTAAAAATTTTCAGAATTTTTTATTCTTCTTTCAAAGAACAATGCAAGGGCGATTTTCAAAACAAAATTGCCTGCAAATCTTTCGGTCTGCAGGCAACAAAATCCGCTTTATTCAGCAAGTTTAAGAATCTCTGCAGGAGTAAATCTGTATCTCTTATCGCAAAAATGACAGCTTACCTCCGTTACGGGATCGCCTGCCATTTCCTTAAGCTCATCCTTGCCGAGAGTAAGCAAAGCCTTTGCAACCCTGTCTTTTGAGCAGTTGCATCTGTATTCGGGGCTTGAAGAATCAAGGAAATCAAGCTCAAACAGCTTGAGTACACTTCTGCATATCTGCTCGGGAGTCATACCGTCGGTCAGCATCTGTGTTACTGACGGAATTCCCTTGATGCACTCCTCAACCTTGTCAATCGTATCATCCAATGCCGTAGGCAAAAGCTGAATAATGAAACCGCCTGCTGCTTTGATTGAAAGATCGGGATTCACAAGCACACCGAGTGCGCAAACGGTCGGTGTCTGCTCACTTGTTGCGAAATAGCTCGTTATATCCTCTGCAATCTCACCCGAAACAATCGGCACCTGACCGATATAGGGCTCTTTCATTCCGAGGTCCTTCATAACGGTGAGACTTCCGTTTTTGCCGATTGCTCCCGCAACGTCAAGCTTGCCTTTATCGTTGAGAGGAATCTCAACAATCGGATTTGCTACGTACCCTCTGACGTTACCCGAGCTGTCCGAAACAGCAATAACAGAGCCTGCAGGGCCGTCGCCGTTGATGCGCAGAGTTATACTGTGATCCTTTCCCTTGAGCACGGCACCCATCATTGATGCGGCGGTCAGCAATCTGCCCAGAGCCGCCGACGTTACCGCCGAGGTCTGATGAATCTTCTCCATTTTGTTAATTATATCGGTTGAATCAACAGCCATAACGGTGAGAGTGCCGTCAACCGAAATCATTCTTACAAGTTCACTCATATTATCACTTCTTTTTCGCTAAAAATACTGCACGCTCCGTTTTGGGGTGTGCCTTTTCCGTTGTCATATCATCAAATATACCGATAACCTCAAAGCCTGCATCCTCAAGCCATTTTGCAATATCGGAAAGGTCATATGCCTTTTCCGTAAAGCTCTCGTACGAGCGGTAATATGCGCCGTCATCCTCCTCAAAGAAGTCGAGCGTAATATCAACGCTGCCGTCGGCTTCATTGAAGCTATTCTGCCAGACGCAGTAAAGCTCATCAAGGTCATAGACGAAAGTATTGTCCGCAAGGACGTTTTTGTGCTTATATAAGGTGTTGACGTCAAACGCAAAAGCTCCGCCGGGATTCATAAAAAGAGAAACCTTTTCAAACGTGCGCTTCACCTGCTGTGCTCCGTCGAGATGATTGATACTGTCCAGCACGCAGACGGCACAGTCAACCGTACCGAAAAGGTCGATATCATCCATACTCTGATTAAGCAGAAGAATCTGCTCGCCGCTTTCATAGGTTTTCTGCCTTGCCGCATTGAGCATACCGATGCTTGAATCAACGCCGATTACGTCAAAGCCCTTTTTCGCCATTTCAACAGAAATACTGCCTGTGCCGCAGGCAAGGTCGAGCAGGATACCCCCGTTTATTCCGCACAATGAAAGAAGCCTGCAAAAATAATCTGCACGCTTCTTATATTCAACGTTATCTGTCAGCAGGTCATAGAATCGGGAAAAATTATCGTAGGACATTATTTTTCCATCCTCTTGAAAATCTCTTCGTAACCGTTGCAGCCATACTGCAATGAACGGTTGACTCGGCTGATTGTTGCGGTGCTCGCCCCGGTTTCGCTTACGATATCGCTGTAAACCTTCTTATCGCGGAGCATCTTCGCAACAACAATTCTCTGCGAAATGGACTTGATTTCGGTTACGGTGCAGAGGTCCTCAAAGAAATCGTAGCATTCCTCCATAGTCTGCAGATTAAGAATCGCTTCAAAGAGAAAATCAACGTTCTTGTCTTTAATTTTATCGCTCATTTCAAACCGCCTTTCAGAGTTTGTGCTTTTACACTTTAACATTTTAACATACGAAACAAAAAAAGTAAAGACCAAACGGCAAAAAATTAACCGTCAGATGACATCGTTTTGCCGTTTTCAGAAATAAAACCGTATATTTATATAAAGTATATCATTAAAAATATGATTTAACTCTTGCACATCCGTAATAAAATGTATATAATATGAGTATCCTTACAACGAAAGACGAGGTTTGATATGGCGGACTCATATATCAAAGCTTTGATAGATTACGCAGTTGCAAACGGTCTGATTGAAGAATCCGACAGAGTTTACTGCACAAACGCCGTTATGGCAATGCTGAAGCTCGATTCATACGATGCTTCCTGCGAGGCGGCAGAAGGCGAAATCAACGAGATTCTCGACAAGCTCTGTGACATCGCCGCAGAAAAAGAAATCATCATCGATTCGATTACATACAGAGACCTTTTCGACACCGCAATTATGGGTGCGCTCACCCCCAGACCGTCGCAGGTTATTGCAAGATTCAACGAGCTTTACGCTCAGTCTCCCGAAGCGGCAACGGATTATTACTACAGACTCAGCGGTGACACAAACTACATTCGCAGAGACAGAATCGCAAGAATTCTCAAATGGCAGCAAACCGGTGAATACGGCACAATTGACATTACCGTCAATCTCTCAAAGCCCGAAAAAGACCCCAAAGCAATCGCCGACGCAAAGAATGCTCCGCAGTCGGGCTATCCGAAATGTATGCTCTGCAGAGAATGCGAGGGCTACGCAGGCAGAGTTGATTTCCCTGCAAGACAGAATCACAGAATTATCCCGATAACAATTGATAATTCTCCGTGGTTTATGCAGTATTCTCCCTACGTTTATTATAACGAGCACTGCATCGTTTTCAACAGTAAGCATACGCCGATGACGATTGACAAGACGGCATTCGCGAAGCTTCTTGAATTTACCGCAAAATTCCCCCACTATTTCATCGGCTCAAACGCCGATTTGCCGATTGTCGGCGGCTCAATTCTCAGCCATGAGCATTTCCAGGGCGGCAGATTTGAATTTGCAATGGAAAGAGCTCCGATTGAAACAAAGGTCAGCTTCAACGGCTTTGAGGACGTTGAGGCAGGCATTGTAAAATGGCCGATGTCCACCATCCGTCTGCTTTCGGACAATCCCGAAAGGCTCGTTGACCTCGCTGATAAAATTCTCACAAGCTGGAGAGGCTACAGCGACGAATCAGCCTTCATTTTTGCCGAAACCGAAGGCAATCCGCACAACACCATAACTCCCATTGCAAGGCGCAGAGGAGAAAAATTTGAGCTTGACCTCGTGCTGCGCAACAACATAACAACCGACGAGCATCCTATGGGCGTTTATCACCCCCACGCAGAGCTCCACCACATCAAGAAGGAAAACATCGGTCTTATCGAAGTTATGGGTCTTGCCGTGCTTCCTCCCAGACTCAAGCCCGAGCTTGAAGCACTTGCCGATGCAATTGTCAGCGGCAAGGATTTGCGTGCCGACGAACTGACAGCAAGCCACGCAGACTGGGCAGAGGAATTCATCAAAGAATATGATGATATCAACTCCGATAACGCTATGGATATCATCAAAGCTGAAGTCGGTAAGGTTTTCGCAAAGGTGCTTGAGCACGCAGGTGTTTACAAGCGCACGGAAGAAGGCAGAAACGCCTTCCTCAGATTCATCGCATCCGTATAAGCAAACTATGCCTGAAGGCATAATAATAAATTCCAAAGGAGTAAAAACCATGAAGAAAATTCTCGCACTCATCCTTGCTCTCGCAATGCTCTTCTCATTTGCAGCATGCGGCGGCAACGAAGAACCCGAAACCACAACCGCTCCCGTTGAAGAATCAACAGAAGCACCCGCAACAGACGCACCTGTTGCAAACGACCCCTCAGCAGCAGATCCCTCTGCAGCTGATCCTTCAGCAGTTGACCCCTCCGCTGTTGTTGATCCCTCTGCTCCCGCAAGCGGCGCTATCACAGCCATCCCCGCAACATCAGCAGAAATCGTTGCTCTTTACAACAAGACAATCAACGATGCTTATGCAGCAAAGGTCGGCTTCAACAAAGAGCGTTACACCGATAACGAAGCTCTTAATGCAGGTTTCCTTCTCAAGACATTCGGCGACCTCGTTTACTCATTTATGGGTATCGGCGCTGAAAACAAGTACACAATGGACGTAACAAAGGGTCAGTGGGAAAGCGACGTTCCTCACCACTATCTCCGCAAGAGCACTCTCACACAGGCTGATCTCACAAAGGATGCTACCTGCACAGAAGCTAACGGCCAGTACACAATCGTTCTCAACGTTAAGAACGGTACCAGCAAGGCTTCAAAGTCAGAGAGCTGGACAAAGGCTCCCATCGACAAGTGCGGTATCTGCGTAGGCGATGCTGACAAGAGCTATTTCGACCACAAGACAGCTCCTGTTATTTACAGTGCAGTAGGTCAGGTTGTTAAGGGTGCCGTTATCTCCGAAAGCTACAACAATGCAGTTGTTAAGGCTGTTATCGACGGCGCAACAGGTCACCTCGTAAGCCTTTCAGTTGAATTCGACATCAGCGTTGTTATCGATGTAGCTGGTGGCGGTAACGCAACAGGCTCAACACACGTATTCTACAGAAACTTCAAGTATTAATTCTCCGAAATAAACAGTTTTCCCCTGCACTTCGGTGCAGGGGATTTTTCGTTATGTTGAAGATATTCTTTCTCTGCGGCGGTCATTGTTTTCGCAGCAGGTTTTACAGACGAGAATCGTATCGTTGCCGATAACGTCGATATCCTCCCAGCAAATGCGGATACGCTCGCGTTTGCCGCAAACGCCGAAGTATTTCGGTCTGCCGTAAACAATCAATGCCACTACCCTGCCGCAGCTTTTATCAACCTCAATATCGCTCACAAATCCGAGCCTGCAGCCGTTTGATTTGTTTATAATCTCCTTGCACCGAAGCTCGGTAATACAGCAGTTATTCACCTGCATCCCTCCGTATGTATATATTCAATCCTATTATATGCGGTACGGAGCTAAAGATTTCCGCAAAAAAGCCCCTGACCGAGTGTCAGGGGCTTTTACGGTTATTATTCAAAGAGATAAACTCTTGTTTCGTAGGGCTTTGTAACAAACGTGTTGAGCGTGTTATCCGCAACCTCGTAGTTTGAAAGCACGAGCTTGCCCTTGCTCAGCTCAAAGCCTGCAGGTGCAGTGAAATTAACGGGTTTATCCGTGAAAGAGTTGATGACAAGCATTCTCTTGCCCTCATAATTTCTTTCATAAACGAAAAGATTTCGGCTGTTCTTATAATGAAGTTTAAAATCGCCGTAGATGCAGATTTCGTTTTCTTTACGGAATTTAAGAAGCTTGCGGTAATAGTTAAGGATTGAATTCTCATCCTTTTCCGCCGCCTCAACGTTGATTTCGGTGTAATTGGGGTTAACGGTAAACCAGGGCTTATCTGCAGTTGTGAAGCCTGCATTCTTCTCCGCACTCCACTGAACGGGAGTTCTTGCATTGTCTCTCGAAGCACGGTTTGCGATTCTGAGGAACATCTTATCCGAGAAGCCGAGCTTTTTAAAGAGCTGATAGGTGCTCTTGACCTGAGTATCGGTATAATCGTCAACGGAATCAAAATGAATATTTGTCATACCGATTTCCTGACCCTGATAAATGAACGGAGTACCGCTCTGACAAATATACATCGTTGCAAGCATCTTGCCGCTTTCAACCCTGTATTTCACGTCACCGTAACGGCTGATGATTCTGGGCTGGTCGTGGTTTTCGATATAGTTTGCATTCCAGGCGATGCCGTAGAGCTTATTCTGCCATCTGTTATAGGCATTCTTGAGCTTTTTGAGACTGAAGGGCATCGGAATCCAGCTTACCATAAAGCTGTCAGCTTCCATATGCTGGAAGTTAAACATCATATTAAGAGTCTGTTTGGGGCCTTCCTTGATGAAGCGGAGAGCAAGCTTCGGAGTCATCATCGGTGCCTCACCGACGGTCATACAGTCATAATCATCGGTAACCTTTCTGAATTCAGTGAGATACTCGTCAAGTCTGGGGCCGCATTTATAATGCTCCATACCGCAGGCAACGGGAATCGGGAATCCGTTGGGCAAACCGTCCTTTTTGGAAATGAAGGTGATGACGTCCTCACGGAAACCGTCAACGCCCATATCGAGCCAGAAACGGATAATATCCTTGATTTCCTCACGCACCTTGGGGTTATCCATATTGAGGTCGGGCTGCTCCTTGGCAAAAAGAGTCAGATACCACTCGTCAAGATTCTCGTTATAATGCCAACCGGGACCTGCAAAGGTCGAAAGCCAGTTATTGGGAGGCTTCTTGCCGTTGGGCTTTTTACCCTTGCGCCAGAAATAATAATCGTGATAAGGATTATCCTTGCCTTTTTTGCTTTCGATAAACCATTCGTGCTCATCGGAAGTGTGGTTGATAACAAGGTCCATAATGATTTTCAGACCCTTGCTGTGCGCCGCATCAAGCAGCTCCTTGAATTCCTCAACCGTACCGTATTCGGGAGCGATTGATTTATAGTCCGCAATATCGTAGCCGTAATCGTGCTGGGGAGACTTATAAAGAGGCGAAAACCAGATTGCGTCAACACCGATGCTCTTGATATAATCGAGCTTTTCCATAACACCCTTGATATCGCCGATGCCGTCTCCGTTACCGTCACGGAAGCTTCTCGGCCACACCTGATAAACCGCCATTTCTTTATACCAATGCTTTTTGATTTCTGCCATCAGTATCTTCCTTTCAGTTATATAAATTAAATATTACCCAAATTAACTGTTTCGCCTGCCGCAAAGGAAAGCTCAAACGAGCCGATTTCTTCGCCCGAGGCGTTTTTTATAACCGCAACTCCGCTTCCCGAAGGAGCAACAAAAGAGAAGCTGCCGTCACTCAGAACCGTATAAGAAGTGCCGCCAAATTCAATCAGAGACGCACCTCTTGCGGAGGTAATTCCGCTGACGGTGCCGACGGTATTGTCTGTCCTTCTGATTGCCTCCTCAACGGCGAGTTTTGCGTTGAGCATAGGATATTCAATCAAATCAAGATCATAGACGTACTCATTGAATTCATTGATTTCAACAATCGAATCCGTTGAGGTTACAATGATTTCTCTGACCTGTCTGCCCGTAAAATCGGGATTTACAGACCACACAAGACCTGCAACACCCGTTACGCAGGGAGCAGACATAGACGTGCCCGACTTGTAAGCGTAATCATTGAGCCAAGGGTCACCGCAGCTGAAAACCTCCGAGCCGGGAGCCGAAATGTCGACGTACCGTCCGACGTTGGAATAGCCCGACAGATAATATTTGCCGTTAAGGCCGTTTGATGCGGCTGAAACAACGAGGATTCTTTCAAGGATTTCTTCCTTGGCAATCTCGTGCTTGCCCGTATAAACATTCTTTTCGGTTATCGCAGTGAAATGACCGTTGTTGGTTGAATCAATCGGAGCGCCGTGTGCATTGCCGTTGCCTGCAGACTGAACAACAAGAAAATCATAGCCTTTGTTCAGAAGTGATGCTATCGTAAGCGACATTGCTCTGGGCTTGAGCTGACGGTCATAGAAGCCTGCTCTGTCCGAAGATACTGAAGGCGAAATGCCGAGTGAGAGGTTGATAACCTTTGCTCCTGCCTGAACAAGCTCCGTAAAGCCATAGTAAATCGCAATTTCGGTAAACCAGAATTGGAAGAGGTCGGGATTCCAGTCAACGCAGATAAGCTCCGCATTATCGCAGATTCCCGAAATACCGGTTGCGTTGTTTCTCTCCGCCGCTATAATGCCCGCAACGTGGCAACCGTGGTCGGAGGGACGGTTTTTCCTTGCTCTTTTTTCATTGGGAAAGCTGATTTTGCCTTCAAGCTCGGGATGCTCAAGGTCAAATCCGCTGTCAAGCACACCGAGACTGATCGGCTGATAATATGCTTCGTAATCCCAGGCTTCCCTTGCGTGAATCGCTTCAAGCCACCAGTTTCTGCCTTCGGGGTGAAGTTCATCCCAGACAAGCGGATTTTCGGAGCAATAAATATCCTCTTCAAACATATAATCAAACGGGTCATCGGGGGTAGTCTGTTCCGAGGTTTTGCTCAGATAGAGTGGCATGGCCAGTGCAACGCCTTCGGCAGATTCGATCTTTTCGCACCTTGCAACCACCTCGTCGTGAGTCATACCTACTGTTTTTATAACATAAAGCTCCGCAGGTGCACACCATCCCACAACCGCACCGCCGCAGGAGCTGAGGACACGGAATCTTTCAAAGAAACCGAGATCGGGGTCAACGAAAACAGCGAGAGTATCCTTGACGTAACCCGTTTCGCTGTCGATAAATCCGATGCTTTCAGCTTCAATTCTGTCCAAAAAATCATCTTTCACCGCCGAAGCAGTGTAGGGAATGCCGCAGATAAGTTCAAAAACGCTGTCAATTGCCGCTCCGAAAAGGCTGAAAGCCGAGCCCGAAACAGACATTACAACAGACATTACAATTGCTATAATCTTACCAAGCATTCTGACAACTCCTCTTCAAATTTATACTGTTTTTTTCTTCTTTTTGAAATCAAACCATTCCTGCGGAAGCTGAGTGAGAATAACCGCCACAAACATAATAACGCAGCCGACATATCCCCTCGCATCAAGTCTCTGGTCAAGAAGAAGCCATCCGAAAATAACGGAAAATACCGATTCCAGACAGAGAAGAACGGACGCAACCGTGGGATTTGTGTATTTCTGACCGAAAATCTGGGCTGTGAAAGCGATTCCGCAGCTGCCGATACCTGCATAAGCAAGAGGAAGCCATGCCTTGAGAATCTCATCGGTTTTCGGTTCTTCAAAAATGAACATACATATTATCGAAAGTATACCCGCAAAGAAAAACTGTGCGCACGAAAGTGCCATACTGTCAACCTTCTGGCAGAAATGGTCGATAACAAGTATATGCGCCGCAAACGCAAACGAGCAGAGAATCGTTACAAGCTCACCCGTACCGACGGTAAAATCGCCCGGCTTGATGCTCAGAAAATAAAGACCGACAACGCCGAGCGCTACGCCTGCCCAGATGTTGATTTTAAGCTTTCTTTTGAGAAAAATCCCGAAAAGCGGCACAATAACCATATAAAGTGCGGTTATGAAACCGACCTTGCCGACATAAAGATAGTTGAAAGCGTGCTGCTGAAGATTGCCGCCGATAAAAAGGGGTATGCCGCAGCAGATGCCGCCGATAATAACGTCTTTTAACGGAAAAATCTTTTTCTCGCTGGCGGGTAATGCTGAATTTTCTTTTATAAATCTGAACGCTACAAGCGGAACAAGAACAATTCCGCCGAGAAGCGTTCTCAGGCCGTTAAAGGTAAACGTACCTATTGATGCACCCTCGCTCTGTGCAACAAACGAAAGCCCCCATACTACTGCGGCGAGGATACAGTAAAACGGGCCGAGGATTTTTTCCTTTTTGATAACCAACACTCCAAACGAACAACCGCCCACAGAGAAAACTGCGGGCGGCGAAAAAACACAATTATTCTGCAGCTTCTTCTGCAACTGCTTCAACAGCTTCTGCTGCTTCTTCAGCAACTTCTTCTGCTGCTTCGGGCTCGATGAGAGCGCGGATTGAAAGGCTTACGCGCTTCTTGTCATAATCGATGCCTGTGATCTTGCAGGTAACCTTGTCGCCTGCCTTGAGAACGTCCTGAGGCTTGCTGATGTGACGGTCAGCAATCTGTGAAATGTGGA
>JAZNUD010000034.1:0-7480 GCA_045592085.1 Acutalibacteraceae bacterium
GTAGGGGATTTCTTCGATTGTAGCCGTCATAGCATCCTTGGTGTTAACTGCGCCGATGATTGCGGGCCAACCTTCGTAGCGCTCGTCATTTCTTACGCCGACACTCTTTACGTCCGGAACTGCGATGAAATACTGCCATACCTTTTCTGCAAGACCGCAGTTGTCAAATTCCTCGCGGAGAATTGCATCAGCCTCACGAAGGGCATGGAGTCTGTCTCTTGTGATTGCGCCGAGGCAGCGTACGCCGAGACCGGGGCCGGGGAACGGCTGACGGTAAACCATTGCGTGGGGGAGACCGAGTGCTTCGCCGACTACCCTGACTTCGTCTTTGAATAGAAGTGCAACGGGCTCAACAAGCTCCATCTTCATTTCCTCGGGCAGACCGCCTACGTTGTGGTGAGCCTTGACACCCTTGGATTCGATAATGTCGGGATAAATTGTGCCTTGAGCAAGGAAGGAAATGCCTTCAAGCTTCTTTGCCTCTTCGTCAAAAATCTTGATGAATTCGTTGCCGATAATCTTTCTCTTTGTTTCGGGGTCTGAAACGCCCTTAAGAAGGTCGAGGTAACGGTCTGTTGCATCGATGTAAATAAGGTTTGCGTCAAGCTCTTTGCCGAAAACCTCAATAACCTGCTCGCTCTCACCCTTGCGCATGAGACCGTGGTTAACGTGAACGCAAACAAGCTGTTTGCCGATAGCTTTGATAAGAAGAGCTGCAACAACGGATGAATCAACGCCGCCTGAAAGAGCGAGAAGAACTTTGCTGTCACCAACCTGAGCTCTTACCTTTGCAACCTGCTCTTCAATAAAAGCGTTTGCAAGCTCGGGAGTTGTGATACGGGCCATTGATTCGGGACGGACAACACTTTGCATAGTTTTTACCTCCGTATTCAATTATATGATGAAAAATTATAAACTAAATCAGTTGGTGTAGTTATCGAAATAACCCTGAACAAGAACAACGGGGGTACCCTTGTCGCCCGAGCCGCTGGTGAGGTCGCAGAGTGAACCGATAAGGTCGGTGAACTGTCTGGGAGTTGTGCCCTGAGCAGCCATATTGCCTACGAGGCTGCTGCCGTCTTTTTCTTCAATCTTCTTTGAAATTGCTTCCTTGAGGGCATCGCCACTGAGATCCTTGAAGTCGTTGTCGGCAAGGTACTTGAGCTTGAGCTCGTTGGGTGTACCCTTGAGACCTTCGGTGTATGCGGGTGAAACGCAGGGGTCTGCGAGCTCCCAGATTTTGCCCTGGGGGTCCTTGAATGCGCCGTCGCCGTAAACCATAACTTCGATATGCTTGCCGCAGGCTGCCTTGAGAAGCTCCTGGGTCTTGTATACGAAATCGGTGCATTCCTTGGGGAAGAGTTTGATGGAATCCTCGGTTGACTTGTTTGAGCCGAGGAGACCGAATTTCTCATTGAAGCCGCTTCCGTCAACAGATGAGGTGAGGATGTCGTCAAGACCGCAGACAACCTTTGCGCCTGCTGCTTTGAGAATTCTCTTTGTTCTTGCTCTTGTGTGGATATCGCAGGTCAGGATGCAGTCAGCGTAATCAAGAATAGCCTTTGCCTGATTTGCAAAAACAACTTCAGCCTCTGCACCGGCTTCTGTGATAATGCTTGTGTAGTAATCAACGTAGTCAACACCGGTGAATTCGTGTTTATTTTCGCCGAAGAGTTCACGGTATTTTTCGAGGGTAAGAACGTCGCTGTAGGGATTGATGCCTGCTTCGTCAAGCTGGTCGAGGGTGAGAAGGTGATTGCCGACCTCATCGCTGGGATAGCTGAGCATAAGAACAACCTTCTTTGCTCCCATTGCGATGCCCTTGAGGCAGATTGCAAAACGGTTTCTTGAAAGGATGGGGAAAATAACGCCGATTGTTTCGCCGCCGAGTTTTGCCTTTACATCCTTTGCGATGGCATCAACGCTTGCGTAGTTACCCTGGCTTCTTGCAACTATGGATTCGGTTACGGCAACAACGTCCTTGTCGCGAAGCTCAAAACCGTCGATTTCGGCTGCTTCGATAACGCTGTTGCAGACGATCTGTGCAAGGTCGTCACCCTGACGGATGATGGGGCAGCGGATGCCTCTTGAAATTGTACCTGTTCTTCTTTCCATTATGAAAGTCCCCTTTAAAAACCAAATCAGCTTTAAACCGATTTGGAAAAATATTTTTACAAGATATTCTATCACTCTTTTATCCATAAATCAAGTATTAATCATGTATAAATATGAAGGAAAATTTGCCGTGAATTTTTTTCTGTTTGACGGAAAAAATAGGATTGGGTGATAAATTATGGAATATTTTTTAATTGCGTCGGTTATCGGTTATCTTATAGGAAGCATCAGCTTTGCGGTGATTTTTTCAAAGCGTTTTCACGGTGAGGACATCAGAAGCTCGGGCAGCGGCAACGCAGGAGCAACAAACGCAATGAGACTTTATGGCAAGAAAACGGGAATTGCGGTGTTTGTCTGCGACTTTTTGAAAGGTGTGCTTGCCGTGATTATTGCGAGGCTGATTTCGGTTGTTTTTGATGCTCCGTATGAAATTGCGCTTTTTGCAGGTTTCTTTGTGCAACTCGGTCATATATTTCCCGTTTTTCACGGATTTAAAGGCGGCAAGGGTGTTGCGACGGCTGTCGGTGCGGCGATTGCACTGATGCCTCTTACTGCGATAATTCTGCTCGGACTTTTCGCTGTTATTCTTCTTGCAACAAAATACGTTGCGGTTGCATCGGGGGTATGCGCGGCGGCGTATCCGATTCTCGCATATTTTCTCAGCCCGTTAAACGCAACGGAAAACTGCGTTTTTGCAATGCTTTGCTCATTGCTGATTCTGATGAAGCACACTTCTAATTTCATAAGGCTCAGCAGGGGAGAAGAAGGTAAAATCAAATAGAAAACATTCTATAATGAAAATAATAAAACTATGGCGGACTGCATCGGAAGTGACCTTTGCCGTCTGCTTTTTTGCGTATCGGAATAATACGAAAAACAACAAAAAAATCTGAAAAAAATGAGGATTTACTCTTGACAAATGCATAAAGCAGGTATATTATATAGAAAACGCTTTAGCGCATAAAAGCTTTAAAGCTTTAAAGATTTAAAGGAGCGATGCAAAATGGGCAAAACTGCTGTATGGATTACAATAGGTATCTATATTATTGTTATGGCAGTAATCGGAATCACACAGGGCAAAAAAGCTAACAGCATTGCCGACCTCACCGTCGGCGGCAGAAATGCAGGTGCGTGGCTTTCTGCTCTTTCTTACGGTACCGCTTATTTCTCGGCGGTTATGTTCGTCGGCTATGCAGGCGGTACGGGTAAGGGCTTCGGTCTCTGGGGCATTCTTGCAGGTATCGGCAATGCGGTTTTCGGTTCGTGGCTTGCGTGGAAGGTTCTTGCGAGAAGAACAAGAGACGTTTCGTCAAGACTTAAAATCAAAACCATGCCTCAGCTTCTTGATTCAAGATATTCAAGCCCTGCAATGCGTCTTTTCGCTTGCGTTGTTATCTTTGTTTTCCTTATTCCCTATTCGGCATCTGTTTATAAGGGACTTGCTTCCATTGCCGATATTCTTCTCGGAATCAAGGTTGAATACTGCATGATAATCATTGCGGTTGTTGCAGCTTTTATGCTTGTTTTCGGCGGATATCTTGTTCAGGCAAGAGCCGATTTCTTCCAGGGCATTGTTATGATGTTCGGCGTTGCACTTCTCATTGTCTGTGTTATCCGCTGCGATAAGGTCGGCGGAATTCAGGGACTTATGGAATATGCACACACTCAGGGTGTTCAGCCGAGCGCAACCAACGGTCTTCCCAAGCTTAATGCAGACCAGTGGATTTCCCTCTGGGCAACAGTTCTTATGACAAGCTTCGGTACGTGGGGTCTGCCTCAGATGGTTACCAAATATTTCGGCATCAAGGATGATAAGCAGGCAAAGAAGGGTATCACAATTTCAACCTTCTTCGCATTCCTTGTTGCAGGCGGCGGATATTTCATCGGCTCACTCTGCTACAGATTCTTTACATATGAGCAGCTTACCGATAAGACCAATGCAAACTACATCGTTCAGGACGATATCGTTCCCAGAATGCTTGAAGCTGCAAATATTCCTTCCGTTCTTCTCGGCATCGTTCTCGTTCTTCTCATTGCGGCTTCGGTTTCAACTCTCTGCTCCGTAAGCCTTACCGCCTGCTCAACGCTTACCATTGATTTCATCAAGCATTTCAAGAAAGATATGGATGAGAAAAAATCATCATTTACAATTAAGGTTTTATGTGTTATATTTGTAATATGTTCCTATATTATTGCAAATTCCGACACGCCCATTCTTGATATGATGAGTTATTCCTGGGGCGTTATTTCGGGCTCCTTCCTTGCACCTTACGTTATTTCTCTCTTCTGGAAAAAGGTTAACACCAAGGGTGCGTGGGTATCGATTATCGGCGGCTTCTGCATTGCCGTTGTTCCTGCAGTTGCAAAGCTGCTGACAGGTATCGGCAGTCTCGCTTCAAATGCGACGGTTGTCTCCCTTGCCGGTAAAGGTCCGCTCTTTGCCTGCATCGCTATGGCGGCTTCAATTATTCTTTGTGTTGCCGTCAGTGCAGCAACAAAGTCAACAAACGAAAAGGAAGCCGAATTCTTCTACAGCGGCGAGGTTACCGCTGAATAAAATTGTATAAATTATGTAAACGGATTGCTCTGACGGCTTTCCGTTTACAGTTGTTTTATAAGAAATTACAGAAAAGGACTGAAAAAATACAAATGCCTATTACCAAGTTTCTCGAAAGAAACGCAGAACTCTACAAGGACGACGTGAGCCTTGTTGAAATCAACCCTGAGCTTCAGGAAAAAAGCCGTGTCACCTGGCGTGAATATTCACTCATTGAGCAGGGTGCAAGGGGCGACGGCAGAAGCGAAATCACATGGGAGGATTTTAACAAAAAGGCAAACCGCTTTGCAAACTTCCTTCTCTCAAGAGGTATCAAGAAAGGGGACAGAGTTGCAATTCTTCTTATGAACTGCATCGAATATCTTCCCATTTATTTCGGTATCCTCAAAACGGGTGCTCTTGCGGTGCCGCTTAACTATCGCTACACTGCGGAGGAAATCAAATACTGCCTCAAGCTTTCCGAAAGCGATGCGATTGTTTTCGGCCCCGAGTTTACGGGCAGAATGGAGCAGATTTCCGACAGAATGCCCAAGGTAAGACTCTGCCTTTATCTCGGTGAGGACTGCCCCACGTTTGCGGAAAGCTATAATAAGCTTGTTACATACTGTACTTCAAGAAATCCCGATATCGAGCTGAGTGACGATGACCACGCCGCCATTTATTTCTCATCGGGCACAACGGGCTTCCCCAAGGCGATTCTTCACGCACACAAGGCACTCGTTCATTCCTGCATTGTTGAGCAGAATCACCATTCGCAGACAAAGGATGACGTTTTCCTCTGCATTCCTCCGCTTTATCATACGGGTGCAAAAATGCATTGGTTCGGCAGCCTTCTTGTCGGCGGCAAGACCGTTCTTCTCAAGGGTGCAAAGCCCGAAAGAATCATTCAGACGGTTTCGCAGGAAAAATGCTCAATCGTCTGGCTTCTTGTGCCGTGGGCGCAGGATATTCTCGATGCGATTGAAAGAGGCGATATCGAGCTTGATAAATACACTCTTGACCAGTGGAGACTTATGCACATTGGTGCACAGCCCGTTCCTCCCAGCCTTATCAAGAGATGGCTCAAAATCTTCCCGAATCATCAGTACGATACCAACTACGGTCTCAGCGAATCCATCGGTCCCGGCTGTGTTCATCTCGGCGTTGAAAACGTTCATAAGGTTGGCGCAATCGGTAAGGCGGGCTACGGTTGGGAAACAAAAATCATCGACGAAAACGGCAACGAGGTTGAACGCGGTGAGGTCGGTGAGCTTGCGGTCAAAGGCCCCGGTGTAATGCTTTGCTACTATAACGATGAAAAAGCCACAAACGAAACTCTTCACGGCGAATGGCTCTTCACGGGCGATATGGCGCAGGAGGATGAGGACGGATTCATCTATCTTGTTGACCGCAAGAAGGACGTTATCATTTCGGGCGGTGAAAATCTTTATCCCTTTCAGATTGAGGATTTCCTGCGTAAGCACGAATCCATAAAGGACGTTGCGGTTATCGGTCTGCCCGATGCGAGACTCGGCGAAATTGCCGCCGCAATTATTGAGCTTAAAGAGGATTGCAAAGCAGACGAAGAAGAAATCAACGATTTCTGCCGCGACCTTCCCCGTTATAAGCGTCCGCACAAGCTGATTTTCGCAGAAGTTCCCCGTAATCCCACGGGTAAAATCGAGAAGCCGAAGCTTCGTAAGATTTACTGCGGTGAGAGCCTGGTTGCAACTCAGGTTGAAATGAAAACAAATAAATAAAACATATAAATCAAGAATCAGGAGGAAACAGGTTTGAAAAAACTGCTTTTAGGTAATGAAGCGGTTGCCAGAGGTCTTTACGAAGCAGGCTGCCGCGTTGTTTCAAGCTATCCCGGCACCCCCAGCACGGAGGTTACGGAATTTGCTTCAAAATATGATGAAATTTTTTCCGAATGGGCACCCAATGAAAAGGTTGCCATGGAGGTTGCTTTCGGTGCAGCCGTTGCAGGCGCACGCTCATTCTGCGCAATGAAGCACGTCGCTCTCAACGTTGCGGCTGACCCCCTTTTCACCGCATCCTACACTGGTGTCAATGCAGGTATGGTTATTCTTGTTGCCGATGACCCCGGTATGCATTCTTCACAGAATGAGCAGGATTCCAGACACTATGCAATGGGTGCAAAGGTTATGATGCTTGAGCCCTCGGATTCTGCCGAATGCCTTGATTACGCAAAGAGAGCATTCGAGCTTTCCGAAAGATTTGACACCCCCGTTATCATCAGGGAAACAACCAGAGTTGCTCATTCAAGAAGCACCGCAGAGCTTTCCGAAAGAGTTGATAACGGTCTTAAAGAATATACAAAGAATCCCCAGAAATACGTTATGGTGCCTGCCAATGCAAAGGGTAAGCACGTTGTTGTTGAGCAGAGAATTCTTGACCAGATTGCTTACTGTGAAAAGGAAGCGGTTGAGGACGGACTCAACAAGGTTGAATATAACAGCAAGAAAATCGGCGTTATTGCCGCAGGTATCTGCTATCAGTACGCAAAGGAAGCACTCGGTGAAAACGCATCATATCTCAAGCTCGGCTGCGTATATCCGCTTCCCGTTGAGCTCATAAAGAGCTTCGCCGCAGAATGCGAAAAGGTTTACGTGCTCGAGGAGCTTGACGATTATATTGAAACACATTGCCGCAAAAACGGCATTGAGGTTATCGGTAAGGATGCATTTACTCTTCAGGGCGAATACTCACAGAGCCTTATCGCAAAGGTTATCCTCGGAGAAGAGAAGGAAAGCCTTAAAACTGACGTCAACGTTGTGCCCAGACCTCCCGTGCTTTGCGCAGGCT
>JAZNUD010000035.1:0-3795 GCA_045592085.1 Acutalibacteraceae bacterium
AAAATCTCCTTTGGTGAAAGGAGAAAAGCGAATACTTCGCATGGAAAACACAAAAAATGAAAAAGATTTCGGAACAGGAATTCCGGAGAACGCAATAGAAGCTCTGGCAAGAGTTCTTCTCCCGGAAATCGAAAAATTCTACAACACGGAAGAAGGCAGAGAGGCCTTTGAAAAGTGGAAATCCGAAAAGGAAAAAGAAACTGCATAATCAATAAATTATCAGTTGGCGGGGATGAATTATCATCCCCGTTTTCCTATTCTATAAGACTGTATAAAAGAAAAAACCCGAACGCATCTCCTATTTTAAAGAGATAGTTCGGATTTTCGTCCTTTGGTCCGAGTGGCGGGACTTGAACCCACGGCCTCTTGGTCCCGAACCAAGCGCGATACCAAACTTCGCCACACCCGGATATTGATGCCATAAAATTATATTACAACCGCAAGCAAAAATCAAGTGGTTTTATACAAATATTTTTATTCAGGAATCATTTCGTCATTGTAACCGCTTATTTGCTGCAAAGAAATTTGTCCAACGTATTGAAAAACCGCCTCAGATTGTGATATACTAATCCTGCCAAACAAACTGAATTAACAGAAGCTATGGGGATATTTTATCTTTTACGGGATATTTATGCCTTTATTAAGTCATAATGATTTGTGAATGTGTTAAAAATGCAGATTCCATTAAATCATTATGGCTTGGATTGTTATCCCCATTCTGTTTAAGTTTGTTTGGCGACAACCGGGGTCTGCGTTTTATGTGCGTCAGCTTCGGTTGGCGCACTTTTTTATTTTTGCGGAGAATAAAGAAGTGAATTTCTTTTTGCGTGATGTTCATAATTATTTCCGCAAAACATAAAGAAAGGTTGATGAAATTGAAAAAAATTGTTTCGTTGTTTCTGATTGCCGTTATCTGTTTGTCTTTTGCAGCTTGCGGTAAATCAGGCGGTGATGCAGCTTATCACAAACTGGGTGAAACTGTTTCAACCGATATTTTTGAGTTCACTTTAAACGCAGCTGAATTCACAATTGCACTCAACAATGTCAACGACGACAAGCGTTTTACTCCCAAGGAATATGATGCCCAAGACGATGCAGATAACCCGTACGTTGCTCCCGTAGGTCACACATACGCTGCATTTTCTTACACGGTTAAAAACCTGAACAGGGCATCCTCCGAATTCCACAGCGGCTCCTTTGCTACCGTTAAATATGACGGAAAGAAATACAGCGCTATGAAAGACGGTGCTTTTTTCCAGTACGAAGCAGAGAGATATATGGATACAGACGGAAAACTTAAAACCAAGAATGCGGGTGAATGGTATTCTGATCCCGGCAACAATTTGCTGCTTATGACAAACGAAAAAGAGACCCGCCGTGCCCGTGTAGAAATCGAAACAGAAATCAAAGATTTGACCGCAGATGTTGAAATCACCTTCAAAATTCCCAATTCCGAAGGTAAAAAAGAAGAATTCACATATCTCGTTACCGCCGCAGACAGAGAGAACTACACAAAACCCGAAATCGAAATGTCTCTTGAAACAGCGCTTGCATCCTTCACTAATGATGCTGCAAATGCATATTTTGCCGAGCACTTAAATGAATATGACATCGTATCGGGTGAGGATGCTTCAAAAATCCTTCCCGATAAGAAGTGGAGTGTTTCTTATAACATATTCGGAGCGGCCAGCGGTACTGTCAGCGGAAGCTGGACAGGCACTTTCCGTTTTGAAGAAAGCGGAAAAATCAAAGACGATTACGGATATGTCAACAACAGAAGCTGGTCAATTGACGGCGACACAATCATCATTGACGGCAAAATGAATTGCGAAATGAGAAGAGTTGCAGACAGAACCTATCTTCTGGTTTGCGAAGGCAAGCCCTACCTTCTGATGAAATAATAAAAAGCTTTATGAACATCCGCATTTATAAAAGGCAAGGCATTCGGCAGAGTGCTTTGTCTTTTTTTCGTACAGTTCGCAGAATAAATGGCGGACGGATAATATCCCCCTACCCTTTAAAAAAGATAAATAAAAAAACAGCCCTTGGGCTGTGTGAATCGTTACACATTAAAATTTCCCCGTAAAATGGAAATAACCCTTGACTGATGTTTCTTTACACAATCAGCCAAGGGTTATTTCTGTGAGTTCTTGTTATCTAACATCTTTGGTTAACCTCTCTTTCTGCGGTATTGTCCAATCTTAAACTCTGCGATTGATTATTTTCGTTTTATTTAAGATTGTTTCATCGACCTTTTGCTGATTTGAATTTTTGATTTTGTTTTATTTCGTTTTCAGCTTCAGGTCTTAAGGTTTTTACCTTCTCATCGGTATCACCCTTTCCTTGACTATAATATAGCATATCTTTTTGCCCTTTTCAAGACGGAATATTATACAAAGTTCACCGCAACATATTGTATATAACAGAGATTTTAGTGCAATTTGCACACAATTTGCATAAAACCCATTGACTTTTCATATAATAATATGTTATATTTGAAGTGTTGGGGCGGTAAAAACCGCCTCTTTTTTGTTATATAATTTTATAAATTAATAATTGACTAATCAAAAAAATATTGATATACTGATTTTGGCTTATTTTACTTCTATATTTAAAGGAGAAAGATGATTATGGCAAAAAGCATTCAGGACGTTCTGAACATTATCAAAGAAAACGACATCAAGATGGTTGACTTCAAGATGGTTGACATCAACGGTCAGTACAGACACGTTACCATCCCTGCAGAAAACTTTTCAGAGGACACAATGAAAAGCGGTATCGGCTTTGACGCTTCAAACTACGGCTACGCTGTTGTTGAAAAGAGCGATATGGTATTCATCCCCGATCCCGACACAGCCGTTATCGACCCCTTCTGCAGCATTCCCACTCTTTCAATGACCGGTAACGCAATGATTATTGCTTCACCCGAAAACAAGCCCCTTGCTCAGTATCCCAGAAACATTATCAGAGCAGCGGTTGAATATATGAAAAACAGCGGCATTGCTGATGAAATGAAGATTCTCCCCGAATTTGAATTCTATCTTTTCGACGAGGTTACCTGGAACGTTGACGGCAGACACGTCGGCGCTACCGTTGATGCAAGCCAGTCCTACTGGAATTCAGCCACAGACGGTCTCGGTGTTGTTGTTCCCAAGCAGAAGAATTACCACATCGCAAAGCCTTTCGACACATCCTACGAATGCCGCAGTGAAATGTGTATGCATATGAAGGATGCAGGCATCGAAATAAACTATCATCATCCCGAGGTTGCAGCATCGGGTCAGTATGAAATCGAGCCTCAGCTCGGCGAAGTTGTTCATATGGCTGACGCTTCAATGATGATCAAATACATCATCCACAACACCGCTCTCAAATACGGCAAGACCGCAACCTTTATGCCCAAGCCCATCTACGGTGAAGCAGGCAGCGGTATGCACGTTCATATGCTCCTTTTCAAGGATGGCGAGCCCGTATTCTCGGATGACAACGGTTATTCACATCTGAGCGAAACAGCTCATTACTTCATGGGCGGTCTGCTCAAGCATATCGGCGCTCTCTGCGCTATCACCAACCCCAGCACAAACTCCTTCAAGAGACTTGTTCCCGGTTATGAAGCACCCGTTACAGTCGGCTATGCAACATCAAACAGAAGTGCGGTTATCCGTATTCCCGCTTATGCAAAGAGCCCCGACAAGAGAAGATTCGAGCTTCGTAACCCCGACGCAACCTGCAACCCCTATTTCTGCTATGCAGCAATTCTTATGGCAGGTCTTGACGGTGTTACCAACAAGATTG
>JAZNUD010000036.1:0-3522 GCA_045592085.1 Acutalibacteraceae bacterium
TAATAATCGGATTTATCTGCATTTTTTGCGTGCAGAAAAAATATAATAACGGTGTTTTTTGATTGACAAATTCCAATTTGTAAAACAATTAGAAAAATTGGAATTTACATAACTGAATATATCAAAAAAGGAACTGACGAAAAATCAGTTCCTTTCTTTTTTATGAAGCTATTTTGTTTTGTATGCCTTTAAAAGACGGATTGTTTCAACAAGCATATAGATAAACATTGCTCCGCAGGTAAGTGAAATTACTTCAGGGCTTCCGGGCTGCAAAAGCATATTAAGAATGCCTGCAAGTCCAAGGAAAATGCCTGCCGAAAGAACAAAATTGATAACAAACGCTAAAATTATGCCTTTCTTCGTTTTGCCTTTTTCAATTGCAACGCACGTTGGAAGAACAGAAGCAAGTGCCGCCAATGCAAATACGGATAAGAAATAGAGAATTTCTATCCATTCAAGATACATATTATAAACCGCAATAAACAAAGGCACTGAAATAACAGCGGCAAATATCGGGAGTGTTACCGTCTTTTTACCCTTGATTACACCGATAATAAGCCAAGCCAATGCAAGGAGTGCGGGAAGGATAAATATAATATAAGGAATATAGCCTCCGAATAAGTTATGTTCAAATTCCGTATCAGGCTGCAGCTCGGATTCCGCATTATAGGGTGTCTGACCGCCTGCTCTGTCCAGACCGATAACGGTATCTTTAACTGTACCTGCCAGAGAATAATCCCATGCTTCAAAATTCAAAGCAAACGCAGGGCTGTTTTCTGTCAGCGTAAAGTCAAAGTTAAGTGCATCCTTGAACATCGGGTCGGCAACAGTCGGGAAATGAATAAATCCCTTGTCCTGAGCCATCTCGAGGGTGTAAACATACTCGCTTGTGTTGAAATAAAGCTCATCGCCCTCTGTAAGGCTCCACATAAGATTGCCGTTATCATAGAAATGCGAGGGATTAAGCATTTCAATATAAATCGGAGCTTTGTTATATGTAAGGTAAATATTATTATAATACATCGCCGTTGCGTGGGTTTCGCCTTTATCTATGCCGGGACTCATCAGACCCTCTCTGCTGAGTGCAGCAATATTGTTTCTGATAACGTTGCCTTCACCGTAGTGAACGTTGAAGCTCTGGCTGCCGCAGGCATAAACAAGGTTTTTCTCAACCGCCATAAAGGATGAGCCTTCGTCAAGATAAATACCCCAGCCGCCGTAACCGCCTTCACCGGGATCGGCGGCAACGTTATGAATAACGTTTTCACTCAAAACGGTTCCTGGCTGTTTGCCGAGCATATAAATACCGCCCATATCGGAAAGCCAACCCTGGCCGATATTATAAATAAGATTTCGGCTGATATTTATGTTCTTTGTTACGTGATAATCATAGCTCCACATCCAGCCGACGGAAATACCCGTATAATAGCCGTCGTGAATTTCGTTATTTACAACTTCGGCAGTGTCGCAGAAGGTTATATGAATACCGATTCCGCTGAAGAATTTTCTGCCGTATTTATAGATTTCATTGTTCTTGATTGTAATGTTCTGCGTATAGTTTTCGTGCTCGGGCAAGCAGTTTTCACCGCCTGCATAAATCGCTGTTGCCGCAATATTTTCAAAATAACAGTTTTCAACAGATGAATTTCTTACACCGAATCCGAATTTTACGGCTGTACCGCCGAGACAGGTGAATTCGCAGTTTTTCAGGTGAACGTTTTCTGCATATTTAACAGAAACAACTCCGTCAACGAATATTGCCGCCTGAGGGAAATCCATATCGTTTTCTTCCCACCAGGTACCCGCATAAAAGCCGTCAGCTTCGGGTTTTGCCCAATCGGTACGGGTGAAATGAACACCCTCAAAGGAAATTCCGTCAACACCGTTTATATCAATAAGTCTGTCAACGTTTGAGCCGTAAAGAGTGAGAGTATCGGCTTTTTCGCCGTCTTTCGGCACGTAATAAAGAATGCCTGAAGCTCTATCGAGATACCATTCGCCGGGCTCGTTGAGTGCTTCAAAAACGTTTTCAAAATAATATCGGTCGATATCTCTTATTTCCATTGTAGAGGGTCTTGATAAGCCGATTTTTCCCGTTTCGGCATTGTAGGATTTAATATTCATCAGCTCATCGTGCCAATAATGGAGAATACGGATATTAACATCCTCCGGATTATGAAACTCATCCGGGATATCATCGGTATTTGCATAGAAAGAACGCTGACCGTAAGTGAATTCCCAAGGTCTGTTTTCTTCATTCCAGAGGTCGTCTTCGGGTGCAGCAGCCTTAACTGTTAAATAGCCTTCTTCAGGGAAACGGGTTGTTCTGACTTCACCGTTATCGCTGAAAAGTGATTTAAAATACCAGTTATCCGCAGAAGTATCAATCTGCTTTTTGAAAACCTTGATTCCGTTGGCTTCGCTCTCTTCAAAACCGCTGATCTCATAAGCGCCTGAGAAAACAACCTGATTATTATCATAGGCTTTATATGTAACGTTCGCCATATCTTCGGAATTGAAATATAAAGCATCATCAAAATAATATGTTCCGCCGAGAAGGTAAACCGTTGCGGATGACTTTTCATTTTTCAAGCCTTTAAGCATCTCTTTTGCGCCTGAAAGACTGATTGGTGACTCCAACGTTCCTTCGCCTTTATCTGCAGCATCGGGAGAAACATAGAGAACAATATCGCTGTCATTTACATTTGCCGCAAAAGAAGTCAGACCGAGCTGTCCGAGAAAGGCGGAGCACAGGCACAAAGTCATAACAATGCAAATAATCTTTTTGGTTCCGACGTTCATAATATCCCTCTTTTAATGTTTTTTATTATTGTATCACACCAAACAACGGGATTCAACTGAATTTAAAAATAGTTTGATTAAATCTGATTGACAGTCAATGAAAGCAACAGCCCGAAAGCTGTTGCTTTTTTTCGTGCAGGTGGTATAATGTGTTCGATAAATCAGATTTCAGGAGGGTTTATTTTTATGAAGAAAACCTTGAAAGCAAAAATATCCGGAACAATTTGTCTTGTTTTGGGCATAGCTTTTGCAATCGTCGGATTATATTATTTCCATATGCAGTATCTCTGCTTTGAATATACACCGCTTCAGTTTATTCTCGGCTTTGTTGTCTGCCTTGGCGGAGCATTACTTTCGATACCGCTGAGTAAAAAAACGGATAAAAAGAAAACGGCATTGAATGCAGCCTTGACGGCTTTGGTCTTTGCACTTGTCCTTATCGGACTTATGTTTTTGATAAATGCCGTAATCGGCAGCGGTGAGCTTGAGCTTGCGGCAATGGTTATCCCCGTGTATCTCACATTCATTATCACATCTGTTATGACTTTGCTTTGTGTGTTCAGAATATTTGACAACAAGGTTTTGAAAGCGGTTCTCACTGTACTTATTGTTATCGGTTTTCTCTTCGGAAGTCATTCATATATCAAATCGCATATTTATGTTTTGCTTTATGAAGATTACACTGCTCCTGTGCCTGCTATATCAACAGTATCAAAAGAA
>JAZNUD010000037.1:0-28613 GCA_045592085.1 Acutalibacteraceae bacterium
CTTGTCTTCCTAAGACCGCTTGGCCTCCGACTTAGGAGCTGCTTGACTTCTCAAGAATGAGCAGCGGCAGAATGACTCTTAATTTTGAAAAAATCGACGTTCTTGCCGAGCTTGACGAGGTACTTTTCTCATTCAGAGAAAGAACCGTCAAGGAAGGTGTCGAGATTATATATAACGTTCCTCACGTTCCCGCTCCTGCAAGGGCGGATGCGTCGAGGCTCAAGCAGGTGTTTATCAATATTCTTGATAACGCACTCAAATATTCAAAAAGCGGCGGTAAAATCATTGTTATTGCCGATATGCCAAACCCTGCAACGCTTGTCGTAACGTTCAGCGATACGGGCATCGGTATTTCACCTGAGGATTTGCCGCACGTCAAGGAAAAATTCTATAAGGTCGATTCCACAATCAGAGGCTCGGGAATCGGACTTGCCGTTGTCGATGAAATCATCAGGCTTCATAAGGGCGAGCTTGAAATATCAAGTGTGCTCAACGAAGGCACAACGGTTAAAATCACTCTGCCGCTTGAACCTGCAGTGTTTGCGGAAAGCCGTGCAGAGTCGGAAGGAGATTCAGCATCAGATGAGTAAAGAAAAGAAAAATAAAAACGAATATGTGGCGGTCGGCGGTCAGGCTCTGATGGAGGGTATTATGATGAGGGGCCCCAAGGGCACCGCGATGTCACTTCGTCTGCCCGACGGCACGATTGAAACGCAGATGAAGGATTTCGTTTCAATCAGAAAGAAAATCAAATTCTTCAACATCCCGATTCTGCGAGGCGTTGTTTCTTTCGTAGAGTCGATGATTAGCGGCTATAAGCTTCTTATGGAATCCGCCGAAAAAACCTCAATGGACGATTTGCAAGCGGAAAACGAATCGAAGCTCGATAAATGGATAAGCGACCATTTCGGCCCCAAGATGATGGCGGTTATCGGCGCAATATCAATGGTGCTCGGCGTCGGCATTTCGTTTCTTCTGTTTATGTATCTTCCTTCGCTTCTGTTTGATCTGACAAACAAGTACCTCGCAGACGGAAAAATCGAAATGTTCAGAGCACTTTTTGAGGGTGTAATCAGAGTAATAATCTTCATTACTTATATGGCACTTGTTGCCAGAATGAAAGAAATCCGCAGAGTATATATGTACCACGGTGCGGAGCATAAAACGATTTTCTGCTTTGAGCACGGCAAGGAGCTTACGGTTGAGAATATCAGGGAAGAAAAACGATTCCATCCCAGATGCGGAACAAGCTTCATCTTTGTAACGATTATCCTCAGTATCCTGATTTCTTCAATCGTTTCCATCGCTTTTCCTGCTCTTACTCAAATCCGTGCAGTCTGGATTGCAACAAAGATTCTTATGCTTCCCCTCATTATGGGTGTCGGCTTTGAATTTATCCAGCTTGCAGGCAAATATCCCAATAAATTCACACGCTTCCTTTCAATGCCGGGTCTGCTTATGCAGAGAATCACAACCGTTGAGCCCACCGATGATATCATTGAGGTTGCAATTGAGGCGATGAAGGGTGCGCTTACCGGCGAGGTACCCGTCAAGGAAGAGAAGGCGGAGGAATCCGCAGAGGAAAAATCTGACGAAGCACCGACTTCCGAGGAATAATTTATGAAGATAAAAGAATTGCTCGTGCAGGCGGCAAACCTGCTTTCCGTTTCGGAGGTTGAAAACGCCGCCAACGAAGCACGCTGGATTTTTGAATCGGCGTTTGAATGCGGCAGAGAGTTTGCGGTGCTTCACGGCGAATCGGAAGCTGATTTCACCAAAGCGGAGCGCTTTTGTGAAATGATAAAAAAACGAGCCGAAGGCACACCGCTTCAGTACGTTATCGGCGAATGGGATTTTTACGGCGAAACCTTTAAGGTCGGTGAGGGAGTGCTCATTCCGAGACCCGAAACCGAAATGCTTGTTGATTTTGCTCTTGATTATCTTGCGGACAAAAAGAATCCCGTTGTTTTCGATTTGTGTGCAGGCAGCGGATGCATCGGTCTGAGTATTGCTCAAAAAAGACCCGATGCCAAGGTTTTCCTTCTTGAAAAATCCGAAGCGGCATTCGTATACCTTTCCGCAAACAAGGAGTTTCTCGGCTGTGCGAATGCACAGCTCATAAGCGGTGATATGTTTGACGGATTCGGGGGCTTTGATTTGCCCGAGCCTGATTTGATTCTTTCAAATCCGCCCTACATCGAATCAGCAGAGATTCCGCTTCTCCAAAAAGAAGTGCAGAGAGAGCCGTCAATGGCTCTTGACGGCGGCGAGGACGGATATGATTTTTACAGAGCACTTGCTCTGAAATGGCTTCCCTTCTGCAAGGGAGCAATTGCGGTTGAATGCGGAGAAAACCAGACGGATACAATCGAGAATTTATTTATTGCAGAATGTGCACGCGTTTATTCCGAAAACGATTTCAACGGTATCGGAAGAATGGTCGTCGGCACGGAAAGGCTATGATATGCTTTTAGATTTAATCACAAGTAAAGGTAATTTTACCGATGTATTAATCGGTCTTATGGCAAGTGTGTTTGTTATTTTCTGCACTTTGCCCATTCACGAATTTGCCCACGCATGGGTTGCAACGAAGCTCGGTGACGATACTGCAAGGCTCAAGGGCAGACTCACGCTCAACCCTCTTGCTCATATCGATATTCTCGGTGCGGCAATGATTCTTCTTGTCGGCTTCGGCTATGCAAAGGGAGTGCCCGTCAATGCACGCAGATTCAAGAATCCCAAATCGGGTATGGCGCTTACTGCTCTTGCAGGTCCCTCTGCCAATATCGTTATGGCGTTCTTTTTCTTGCTTCTTTCAAACGGAGCGGTGCTGCTTTATTCCGGCAGTCAGGCTTTGGTGTGGTACGTTTCGTATATGTTTTTCTATTATGCGGCGATGATAAACGTCAGCCTTGCGGTTTTCAATCTGCTTCCCATCCCTCCGCTTGACGGCTCAAAGATTCTCGCTATTATTATCCCTGCAAAATATTATTTCAAATATATGCAGTATGAAAGATACGTTATTCTCGGCGTATTTCTTCTTATTGTTCTCGGTGTGCTCGATATTCCGCTTTCGTTCCTTACGGGCATCATTATGAACGGCATCAAATGGCTTGCCGATCTTCCTTTCAACTTATTTTTAAAATAATCGATCCCACGAAGGGAGTTAAATCTTTTGGATAAAATTCAGTATAAGCTTGAGGTTTTTGAGGGCCCGATGGACCTTCTGCTTCAGCTCATCGGTAAAAAGAAATTAAGCATCAACGACGTTCCGATTATGGAAATCATTGAGCAGTATCTTGAATACGTCCGTCAGATGCAGGAGGATAATCTCGACGTTTCAAGCGAATTCCTTGAAATGGCGGCAAGACTTCTTTACATCAAGACCGTTTCGCTTCTGCCTGTTCACGAGGAGGCGGAGAAGCTTGTTGAAGAGCTTCGAGGCGAGCTGACGGAATATCAGGACTGCAAGCTTGTTGCAGGTAAGCTCCAGCAGCAGGCGAAGGGATTTGAATTCTACGGCAGAGAGCCCGAAGAATTCGAGCCCGATATGACCTATACCAGAACTCACGAGCCCGTTGAGATTTATAAAGCCTATCTTGCGGCTGTCGGCAAGGGTATGCGCCGTTTGCCGCCGCCGATTGAGGCGTTCAAGGGTATTGTTGCCCATAAGATTGTTTCGGTTGCTTCGAGAATCAGCGTTATCATTGATTTCTTCAAAAAAGGCAAAAAGCAAAAGTTTTCAGCCTTCTTTGAAGGCTCGGAATCCCGCTCCGAAATGGTTGCAACCTTCCTTGCGTTGCTCGCAATGGCAAAGGCAAAAAGAATTCAGTTTGACGGCAGCGGCGATAACGTTGACGTAACCTTGCTTCAGGGCAGAGGGGAGAGTATTGAAATTGACGAATGAACAGATTCGTGCGGCGTGCGAGGCGATACTTTTCGCTTCGGGAGAGCCGCTTGAATGCGCAAGAATCGCAGAGGCGCTTGAACTCGATATGGATACGGTTTCGGGTGCACTGTGGGAGCTTGCAAGAATCCTTGATGAGAGAGGCAGCGGAATCTGTCTGCTCCGTCTGGGCAGCAAATATCAGCTCTGCTCCAGAGTTGAATATGCACAGCAGGTCAGAAGCGTTCTCGATATCAAAAAGAATGCTCCGCTTTCACCTGCGGCATTCGAGGTGCTTGCGGTTGTTGCTTATAATCAGCCCGTCACCAAAGCATACGTTGAGCAGATAAGAGGAGTTGACTGCTCGGGCGTTATCTCAACCCTGTGCCAGAAGGGTCTGCTTGAAGAAAAAGGCAGACTCGACCTTCCCGGCAGACCTCTGCTTTACGGCACAACGCCCGATTTCCTGCGTTGCTTCTGCATCTCATCGCTTGCGGAGCTTCCCGAGTTGCCCGAAAGACCCGAGGTTGACGATTTGCAGGATGACGAAATCAACAACGAGCAGGGCGAGCAGATCAGGAGCTTTTTCCAGGCAGACGTTTCGGAAGAGGAATAAATCGGTTTTGAAGGAGGCGACAGCGTGACAGCGCTATATATAATTCTCGGAATCATTGCGTTTTTCGTGATTCTTCTTTCAATCAAGTTTGCGGTAACCGTTCATTATGAGGATGACGTTGCCGTGAGCGTAAAGTGGCTTTTTATCAAAATCAATATTCTTCCCAAGCACGAGAAGAAGCCGAAGAAGGAAAAAAAGAAAAAAGAGAAGAAAGATAAAAAAGAAGAAGAGCCTAAGAAAGAGGACGAAACAATTAAAGAGCCCAAAAAGAAAAAGGGCGACAATATGTTTGTCAGATTCTATAAAAACCGCGGCGTAGACGGAGTTGTTCAGCTCCTTAAGGATGCCGTTGCGGCACTCGGCGGTATGTTTGGCAGAATCGGCAGAGCCTTCACTTTTGAAGAGCTTTATATTGCTCTCAAAATCGGCGGAAATGACTCGGCAGATACCGCAATCAAATACGGCGAGGTCTGCGCAGGTGCTTTCCCTGCAATGGGTCTTTTCGTCAATAAGGCAAGGGTCAAGAAATACAGCATAGATATTTCTCCTGATTTCATCTATAACAAAACCGAAGCAAGGCTTCACACTCAGATCTCGCTCAGACCCATCAAGCTCATCAATGCGGTATTCGTTCTCGTGTTTGAGCTTCTCTTTAAAGTTGTATTAAAACTGCTTATGCACAGCAAGGCTCCCGAAGAGGAAAAAGTGGAAAAGCAGGATAATAAATAATTTTTTCAAATATCAGAAAGGTGGAAAACAAAATGAAAGAACAGTCAGCATCAGGAATTCTCGGCACGTCAATCGAAAAGATCAAGGATCTCGTTGACGTAAGCACCATTATCGGTGATCCCATCAAAATCAGCGATACTCTTCAGATTATCCCTGTTTCAAAGGTTACATACGGTTTCGCATCAGGCGGCACAGACTTCCCCTCCAAGAACAACACCGAGCTTTTCGGTGGCGGCGGCGGAGCTGGCATCACAATCTCTCCCGTTGCCTTCCTTGTAGTTAACAACGGCAGCGTTACCGTAAGATATCTCAATGCGGCTGAAGGCTCGGTTGAAAGAGCAATCGGTATGATTCCCGACGTTGTTGATAAGGCAACAGAGGTTATCACAAAGCTCACAAAAAAAGATAACACCGTTGAAAACGCAATCAACGATTATATGGAAAATCCTCCCGCAGAAGAGGAGCAGGCATAATTATTCAGCCTGATTAATCATATATTGAAATAGTTATGCATCGGTGTGATGCGTCTATTCCGATATGTGAGGATGAGGCTTTGTGAAAAAAATAATATCTGCACTAACGGTTGCGGTGATTGTTGCGGTAACTGCGCTGACTCCGTCTGCATCGGGTCTGAGCCTGAGTGCACGCAGTGCGGCGTTGCTCTGCGTTGAAAGCGGAGAGTTTCTCTATTTCAAGGACGCTGACGAAAGGCTTCCGATGGCAAGTACGACCAAGATAATGACCTCGCTGCTTGCTCTTGAATATGCGCAGCCCGATAAGGAGATTGTCGTCACGGAAGAAATGGTTTCTGTTGAGGGCACGTCAATGGGGCTTGTTGCAGGCGACAGCGTTTCAATGAGAGAGCTTGTTTACGGAATGCTTCTTCAATCGGGCAACGATGCGGCGAATACGGTTGCAACGGTTATCGGCGGCAATGCGGAAGGCTTTGCAAAGCTTATGAATGAGCGTGCTGCTCAAATCGGAATGACCGACACGAATTTCGTGACCGCATCGGGTCTTGATGCTAAAGAGCATTATTCAACGGCGCACGATATGGCTTTGCTTGCGGCGGAATGCCTGCGCAACCCCGAGTTTGCGGCAATATGCTCGCAGAAAACGGCAAGGCTTACCTACGGTAATCCCCCGTATGCACGCACGCTTACCAATCACAACCGACTTTTGTGGAGCTATCCCGACGCAATCGGAATTAAAACGGGCTTTACTAAAAAAAGCGGAAGATGTCTTGTCAGTGCGGCAAAAAGGGGAGGCGTAACGCTTGTTGCGGTAACTCTCAAAGCGCCCGATGATTGGTCGGACCACAAGGAGCTGCTCGATTACGGCTTTTCTGTTTGCAAATCAGAGTTGCTTACCTGTGATTTGTCGGCTTTTTCGGCAAAGGTTTGCGGCTCGGATAAAAGCTCCGTCGCTATGCGTTTGTCGTATGAGCGGCAGGGATTGTCGGGGTGCGAATGCATTATGCTTATAAAGCCGATGTTGTATGCACCCGTCAACGAAGGTGACATAATCGGCAGAGCCGTGTTTGTTACGGGAGGAAGAATTGTCGCGGATATTCCTGTTGAAGCGGCGGAAAATGCGGCATACGTGCAGGTTCAGGAGCAGCCCGTTACGGAGAAAAAAGGTTTTTTCACAAGGCTGTATGAAAAAATAAAAGAAATATTGTTTCAGAGGTGAAATCGGTTTGCCCGATAATAAGATCAGACTTCAGAAATTTCTTTCGGAGGCGGGAGTTGCTTCCCGAAGAAAGGCAGAGGAAATGATAAAGACCGGTAAGGTAAAGGTTAACGGTCACGTCGCACAGATTGGCGACAGCATCGACCCCAAAAAGGATACCGTTACCGTCAGCGGCAAAAAAGTCAGAAAAGAAGGCTCACTGCGCTATATCCTTCTCAATAAACCCAGAGGCTACGTTACAACAACCGACGATGAACTCGGCAGAAAATGCGTGCTCGAGCTTGTTTCGGACGTTAAAGAAAGAATCTATCCCGTCGGCAGACTTGACAGAGTTTCCGAGGGTGCGTTGATTCTGACTAATGACGGTGCGTTTGCCAATGCGATGATGCATCCGTCAAGACACGTGCCCAAAACCTACAGAGTCACGGTGCGACCCGAGATAACGGCAGAGCAGGTTGATATTCTTGCAACGGGCGTTGAAATCGACGGCAGGATGACTGCCCCTGCAGACGTGCGTGTGCTTTCAAAGGAAGACGGCAGAGCAGTTGTTGAAATCGTGCTTTATGAAGGCAGAAACAGACAGATCCGCCGTATGTGCGAAGCTCTTGACCTTGAGGTTGCAAGGCTTCGCAGAATAGCCGTCGGCTCGGTCAAGCTCGGTATGCTTCAGACGGGCGAATGGCGTGACCTTACCCCCGACGAGGTTGAGAAGCTTCTCAATCAGGCGGGCGTGAAGAAGAAAGGCGGTAAATAATATGCTGACTTTTCTTCCCGACCACGAGCAGGATAAATTCCGCTTCAGAGCATTTGAAGCAGAGCAGGAGCTCGGAGAGTGCACTTTCGTAAGCGAAGGCTACAAAATGTTTTTCCTTACGATGGATTGCGGTGACGATATTGTTGCGGAGGGTCTTGCGAGAGCCGCTATGAACAGCGCCGCAAACCGCAACGCATATCTTGCTTATATTCCGAGGGAGCTTTTCAGACCTGCGTTTGCAAGGCTCGGCTTCAAGGATGAGGACGGCTCATTTGTTGAAATTCCCGAGGCGCTTGCAGGCGGTTGCTCTTGCTCACATAACTAAAACGGAGATGTAATTGAAATGATAAAAAGTATGACCGGTTACGGCAGGAGTCAGATGCTTGTCGACGGTATGAACATAACGGTTGAGGTTAAAAGCGTCAACCACAGATATTTTGAGTTTTCCTCAAGGCTTCCCAGAAGCTATGGCTTCCTTGATGAAAAGCTGAAAAGCTTTTTTATGGGCAAGCTCACAAGAGGTAAGATGGAATGCTACGTTCAGATTGAAACGGTTGAAGAGCCCGACACAATCATCAGCGTCAACCATCCTCTTGTGAAGGGTTATCTCGACGCATATAAAGAGCTTGCCGAAACCTACGGTCTTGAAAACAATATCAAGGTTTCGGATATATCAAGAGTCAGCGATATTTTCTCAATCCGCAAGCAGGCGGCAGACGAGGATAAAATCTGGGCGGCGGTGCAGACCGTAGCCGAGGAAGCTCTCAACGGATTCGTCGAAATGCGTGAAAGAGAAGGCTCAAGGCTCAGAGACGACGTGCTTTCAAGGCTTGAAATTATTCTTGATAACGTCAGCTTCATTGAGGAGCGCTCTCCCGAAACCGTCAAGGAATATAACGAAAAGCTTCTCGGCAGACTCAGGGAGCTTCTCGCAGATACTCATATTGACGAGCAGCGAATTCTCACAGAGGCGGCAATCTTTGCCGATAAAATTGCGGTTGCAGAAGAAACCGTCAGGCTTCGCAGCCATATTTCGCAGATGCGCACCTTCCTTGATTCCGACGAAGCTGTCGGCAAGAAAATGGATTTCCTCATTCAGGAATTCAACAGAGAGGCCAACACAATCGGCTCAAAGGCACAGGACGTTGAGATTGCACGCAGAGTTGTTGCAGTCAAGGCGGAGATTGAAAAAATCAGAGAGCAGATTCAGAATATAGAATAAAACGGAGGCAAAAAGATGAAGCTGATAAATATCGGTTTCGGCAATATGGTCAACGCAAGCCGACTTGTTGCCATTGTCAGCCCCGAGTCTGCGCCAATCAAGCGTATTATTCAGGAATGCAAAGAAAAAGGAACGCTTATTGATGCAACTCACGGCAGAAGAACAAGAGCTGTCATCATTACGGACAGCGACCACGTTATTCTTACCTATCTCCAGAGTGAAACCGTTGCAAACAGACTCAACGACGAGATGGAGGAAATCGAGGAAGAGGAGGATGAAGAATGAGCGAGAGAGGAATTCTTGTTATTCTTTCGGGTCCCTCGGGCTCGGGAAAGGACACCGTCCTTAACAAGCTTTGTGAATGCGACCCCGACGTTAAGGTTTCCGTTTCAATGACAACCCGTGAAAAGAGAGACGACGAAATTGACGGCGTTCATTATTATTTTGTGACAAGAGAGTATTTTGAAAAGAAAATTTCCGAAAACAGAATGCTCGAATATGCGGAATACGCAAAGAATTATTACGGCACTCCCGCCGAGCCTGTTGATGAAATGCTTTCTCAGGGCAAGTCGGTCATACTCAAAATCGAAGTTCAGGGTGCCGAGAAAATCAGAAACCGCTATGATGACGTCATCAGCATTTTCCTTATGCCCCCTTCGTTGAGGGTGCTTGAGCAGAGGCTCAGAGGCAGAGGCACAGAAGATGAAGAAACAATTCAGCACCGTCTTTTCATTGCAAAGGAAGAAATCCGCAAGGCATATGATTATGACTATGTTGTTTTTAATGATACCGTTGAAAATGCGGTGGCAGATATCAAAGCAATTCTTTGTGCAGAAAAGCGTAAAATCGAAAGAAACAAAAAAACAGTAAGCGAGGTAATCAACAATGTTTAATCCCGATCTCAGAAACGTTCTCAAAAACCATCTCAGCCGTTATTCTCTTGTAACAGCAACAGCTAAAAGAGCAAGAGAAATTTCGGAAAAGGCATATGAAGACAAGGAGCCTATGACAGAGAAACCCGTCAGCGTTGCTCTTGAAGAGATTCTTGACGGCAAGTACGTCATCGTTGAGCCCGAAGAAATCAGAAACATCTGATTGAATTTTTAAATCAGGCAAGGGGAGGGATAATCGGATGAAATATGCAAAGGTCGCCGTTGAATCGGCGGTGTATACTTTTGATAAAGCGTTTGATTATGCCATTCCCGCAGAGCTTGAGCAGAAGGTAAAAAAAGGCTGCAGAGTGACCGTCCCCTTCGGTAACGGCAACAGAAAGCGTCTCGGAATCGTTTTTGACCTTTCGGACGTTACCGAAAGCAAGAGAATCAAAAAAATCACCGAGGTGCTTGACGAAGAGCCGCTTCTTAATGATGAAATGCTCTCGCTTGCCGAGTGGATTAAGGACAGGACCTTCTGCACCCTTTATGAAGCCGCCAAGATTATGCTTCCCACGGGAATCAATCACCGTATGGTGCTTTCGTATGCACCGAATCCCGATGCCGATGCGGCAAAAATCGAGGCTCTTGAGGGCAATGAAAAGGAATTTTTTGCTCACGTTGCGAAAAAAGGCGTTTTCGTGAAGGCGGATTCCGTTTTCAAGGCAATGAGCATCAAAGCCGATTCCGAAATTCCTGCGTCTCTTGTGCGCAAGGGACTTCTCCTCACAAGCAGCGATGCCGTGCGGAATCTCGGTGACCTTACGGTGCGTATGATGCGTCTTGTACCGACGGAGGAAAACGTAAAGCTCACCCCGAAGCAGAAGCAGATTTACGACGTGCTCTGCGACGTCGGCACGGCAAGTGTCAGGGAGCTTTGCTATTTTACGGGTCTTACTCCTGCGGTTGCGAATGCGCTTGTCAAAAACGGCATAGCCGAATTCTTTGAGCAGCCCGTAATGCGCCTGCCCGATTTCACAAGGGAAAAGGCTGTGCGTACTCCGATTAATCTGACAAATGAACAGCAGGAGGCTCACGATAAGCTGACCGTCCTCGCATCGGGCGAAAAAGCGGCGGTTTCTCTTCTCTACGGCGTTACGGGAAGCGGTAAAACCTCCGTTTATATGAGCGTTATTGACGGCGTTGTTGACAGCGGAAAATCCGTTATCGTTATGGTGCCTGAAATCGGTCTTACTCCGCAGACACTTTCTCTTTTCTGCAAGCGTTACGGGAGCAACGTTGCCGTTTTCCACAGTGCGCTTTCCGTCAGAGAAAGGCTTGAGGAATGGAAAAGGGTCAAAAAAGGAGAGGCAAAAATCGTTATCGGCACGAGAAGCGCTGTTTTTGCTCCGCTTGAAAATATCGGTCTCATTATCGTCGATGAAGAGCAGGAGCATACTTATAAATCCGAGCAGACTCCGAGATACAGCGCAATTGACGTTGCGAAATACAGAGTTGCATTCAGCAAGGGACTTCTGATTCTTGCATCGGCAACTCCGAGCGTTGAGAGCTATGCGTCCGCATTGAGCGGCAAATACGAGCTCTGCACACTCAGAAACCGTTACGGTAACGCAGTTTTGCCTGAGGTGCTGACGGTTGATATGCGAAGCGAGGAAAAAGCTCCGGGCAGCCGTGCAATCAGCAAAACGCTTTACGATTCATTAAAAAATAATCTTGAAAACGGCAAGCAGTCAATCCTGCTTATCAACAGAAGGGGATTCCACACCTTTGCGGCGTGCAATTCCTGCGCCGAGGTCATAAGCTGCCCGAATTGCAGCATTTCAATGACTTATCACTCGGCAAATAACCGTCTTATGTGCCATTATTGCGGTTATTCCGTTCCGTTTTCAAGCAAATGCCCCGAATGCGGCGAGGATGCCGTCAGATATTCGGGCTTCGGCACACAAAAAATTGAGGACGAGCTTGCGTCACTTCTGCCCGATGCAAGAATCGTCAGAATGGATACCGACTCCACGGCAGGAAAGAATTCTCACGAAAAGCTTCTGGATAGCTTTGCAAAAGGTGAGTACGATATAATGATAGGTACTCAGATGGTTGCAAAGGGTCTCAATTTCCCCAACGTTACGCTTGTAGGCGTAGTTTCGGTTGACCAGCAGCTTTATAACGATGATTTCCGAAGCCTTGAGAGGACGTTTTCGTTGCTGACTCAGGTTGTCGGCAGGGCAGGCAGAGGTGAGTTTGAGGGTACGGCGGTCGTGCAGACTCTCACTCCCGAAAATGAAATCATCCGTCTTGCCGCAAAGCAGGATTACGATGAATTCTTCAAAACGGAAATCAGGCTGCGCAAGGCGCATGTTTATCCGCCGTATTGCGATTTATGCGTTGTCGGCTTTACGGGTGAAAACGAATCCGCAGTTAAAATTGCGGCAGACAATGCACTTGCACTTATCAGAGATTACACCTCGGATGAATTCCGTGGTGAAAAAATCATAACTCTCGGCCCTATGCCGGCGAGAGTATCAAAGGTCAGCGGCAAATACCGATACAGATTGATTATCAAGTGCCGCAATACAAAAAGATTCAGGCAGATGATATCGAAGCTGCTTGTTGTAATGGGTACGGACAGCCGTTTTTTGAGCGTTACGACCTATGCCGATATCAATCCCGAATCAACGGTATGATTATATATAATTGTATTATTAACCGTCGGATACCGATTCCTGCGGTTGAAAGGTGAAAAAAGTTATGGCTATCAGAAACATTGTAAAAATCGGTGACCCGATTCTTGCGAAAACTTCACGAAAGGTTGAAAAATTTGATTCCCGTCTGTGGACTCTGCTTGACGATATGAAGGAAACTATGTATGCGGCAAACGGAGTCGGCCTTGCGGCAGTGCAGGTCGGAATTTTAAGGCGCGTTGTGGTCATTGACTGCGGCGACGGATATATTGAGCTTATTAACCCCGAAATCGTCAAGACCGAGGGCGAGCAGTTTGAGGACGAGGGATGTCTTTCCCTTCCCGGTGAGGTCGGCACAACCTGCAGACCTGCTACCGTCAGAGTGCAGGCTCAGGACAGAAACGGCAAATGGTGCGTTTATACGGGCGAAGGTCTGAAGGCTCGCTGCTTCTGCCATGAGATTGACCATCTTGACGGTATCGTGTTTACCCAGCGCGTTATCAAAAAGGAGAATGCCTGATGAGAATAGTTTTTATGGGCACGCCTGAATTTGCAGTGCCCTGCCTTCAGAAGCTGATTGACTGCGGCCACGAGGTAACGGGCGTTTTCACCCAGCCCGATAAGCCTCAGGGCAGAAAAATGATTCTCACCCCTCCGCCCGTCAAGGTGCTTGCACAGAGTAATTCAATCAAGGTATATCAGCCCGAGAAAATGCGTGACGGCACTGCTCTTGAAATGCTTAAGGAGGCAAATCCCGAGCTTGTTATCGTTGTTGCTTACGGCAAGATTCTCCCCAAGGAGATTCTTGAATTCCCGAAATACGGATGCATCAATATCCACGCATCGCTTCTTCCTCTTCTGAGAGGTGCTGCTCCGATTCAGTGGTCAATCATCAACGGCTTTGCAAAAACGGGCGTTACCTCAATGCAGATGGATGAAGGTCTTGATACGGGCGATATGCTCATCAAGGGTGAAATTGAAATCGGTGAAAACGAAACTGCAGGCGAACTTCACGACAGACTTTCGGCTCTCGGTGCGGAGATTCTTGAAAAAACAATCGATGCTCTTATCAAGGGTGAGCTTGCTCCCACACAGCAGAATCACGAAGAATTTACTTATGCACCTATGCTTTCCAAGGAGCTTTCTCCCGTTGACTGGAATATGAGTGCATCTGAAATTCATAATAAAATCAGGGGACTTTCTCCCTGGCCGTCGGCAAACACCACTCTCGGCGGCAAAAAGATAAAGCTTCATAAATCTGTCCTTGCTCCCGAAAAAGGCTCAAAGCCCGGCGAAATTATCGTTGCAGACAAACGCCTTGTCGTTACATGCGGAGACCTGAATTGCATCGAGATTCTCGAACTTCAGGCAGAGGGCAAAAAATCAATGAGTGCGGCGGATTTTCTCAGAGGAAATGCTGTTGAAAAGGGCACGTTAATGGAATAAAAATGTGAAAGGAGAAACGAGATGCCTTATTTTGGTTTCTTTATTGATTATTGGTATATAATCCTTGTTATACCTGCGATGATTATTTCGATGATTGCTCAGGTGAAGGTCAAGTCAACTTTCAGTAAGTTTTCAAAGGTCAGAAATATCAGAAACGTGACGGGTGCTTATGCGGCTCAGGCGGTTTTAAGTTATTACGGAATTTCTGACGTCAGGATTGAAAGAGTCAGCGGTAATCTGACCGACCATTTTGACCCCAAGGCGAAGGTGATCAGACTTTCCGAAGGTGTTTATGACAGCACAAGCGTTGCCGCAATCGGTGTTGCCTGCCATGAGGCGGGTCACGCAGCACAGCACGCAGAGGGGTATGCCCCGATAAGAATCCGCAATTCTCTCGTTTCAGTGTGTAATATCGGCTCAAAGCTTGGCGTACCGCTTGCACTTATCGGTCTTTTCCTTGCGATTGATCCGCTTATTTACGTCGGAATTGCACTTTATGCAGGCATATTCATCTTCCATCTTGTAACTCTTCCCGTTGAATTCAATGCCAGCAAGCGTGCGATTGACGTTATTGACAGCACAGATTTGCTCTATGACGATGAAATCGGCGGAGCGAAAAAGGTTCTTTCAGCCGCCGCAATGACTTACGTTGCATCGATGTTGGTTGCCCTTGCAAGTGTTCTGCGTTTTGCTCTTCGTATTCTTGCGATGAGCGGAAGAAGAAAAAATTGACCCCGAAAGGATGTTCCCGTATATGAAAACTGTGAGGCAGGCGGCGTTTGAAGCACTGCTGAAAATACAGCGTGAGGATGCTTATTCAAACCTTGTTGTTGATGCGGCGCTGAAGGAAAACGAGCATTTTGATGACAGAGACAAGGCTTTCTTTTCAAACCTTGTTTACGGCACGCTCGACAGGCTGATTCTTATTGATTATAACCTCGGTCTTTACCTCAATCAGCCTGTGCGCAAGCTGAAGCCCGAGCTTCACACCATACTTCGTCTCGGTGCATACCAGCTTCTTTTCCTCGATAAGGTACCGTCACGCGCGGCGGTCAATGAAAGTGTAAATCTTGCAAAGGTTAATAAATCGGCATTTGCGGCGTCGCTTGTAAATGCGGTGCTTCGCAGAGTTGCCGATAACGGACTTCAGCTTCCCGAAGGTGAGAAAAAGGGTCCTGCTTACCTTGCTATCAAATATTCCTGTCCCGAGTGGCTGATATCGCTATGGATTGATGCTTACGGATTTGAGAATGCGGTTGCAATTGCGGAAAAAGCACTTGAGCCTGCACCTGTTATCATCAAGGTCAACACAACGAAAACAACGGTTGACGACCTTATCTGGAAGCTTGCGGAGGACGGCGTTATTGCGGAGAAATCCGAAAAATTCCCTGACTCGCTGGTGCTTGAAAATACGGGTGCCGTTGAAGAGCTTGCCGCATATAAAGAGGGTCTTTTCCATGCGCAGGACTTTGCTTCTCAGCTTTGCTGCAGAGCGGTTGATGCACAAATCGGAGAAACTGTTTTCGACCTTTGCTCCGCACCCGGCGGCAAGGCATTCACCATTGCCGAAGCGATGCAGAATACGGGCTGTGTGAGAGCCTTTGATATTTATCAGTCAAGGGTTGATCTTATCAGAAACGGCGCAAAACGTCTCGGACTTATCAACGTCTATACATATCTTTCCGATGCGTCTATATTCAATGAAAATTACGGTATGGCAGACAGAGTGCTCTGCGACGTACCGTGTTCGGGTCTCGGTATCATCCGACGCAAGCCCGAAATCAGATTCAAGAAAGCTGCCGATATTGACAATTTACCCGAATTGCAGTATCGTATACTATGCAATGCCACAAGATATCTTAAGGACGGCGGCAGGCTTGTTTACTCAACCTGCACGCTGAACCCCAAGGAAAATGAGGGAGTCTGCAACCGATTCCTTGCAGAGCATCCCGAGTTTGAGGCTGTTGAGGTTTTGCCTGAAATCCCCAGATACAACGGGAAGGATAAATACCTCACGCTGATGCCTCATATTCATTCAACCGACGGATTTTTCGTTGCGGCATTTTGCAAAAACGGAGGAAACAAATGACAAGGGATATTTTATCAATGACCTTTGACGAGCTCTCGCAGGCATTTTCTGCTGAGGGTATTCAGGGTTTTCGCTCAAAGCAGGTTTATGAATGGCTTCACCGCCATCTTGTGCTGAGCTATGATGAAATGACCAATCTTCCCAAACAGCTCCGTGAAACACTCAAGGAAAAATTCCCGATAATAAGCTGCTCGGTTGTCAGGAAGCAGGTTTCCAAAACCGACGGCACGGTCAAGCTTCTTTTTGAGATGCAGGACGGGGATTACGTTGAAAGCGTTGTGATGAAATATAAATACGGCTATACGATTTGTGTTTCGTCGCAGATAGGCTGTAAGATGGGCTGTGCATTCTGTGCATCAACGCTCGGAGGCTTCAAGCGAAGCCTTTCGGCAGGCGAGATTCTTTCGCAGGTATACGTTGCGCAGAAGGAAATCGGAGAAAGAATTTCTCATATTGTTCTTATGGGAATGGGTGAGCCGCTGGATAATTACGATAACGTTATGCGCTTCATCACCCTCGTAACGGATGAAAAGGGAGTTAATCTTTCGATGAGAAACATCTCGCTTTCAACCTGCGGAATTGTTCCGAAAATCTATGATTTGCTTGATAAAAAGCTGCAGCTCACTTTGTCGATTTCGCTTCACGCTCCGACAAACGAGCTTCGCGATAAAATAATGCCCGTCAATCATCGGTTTAAGGTGGAGGAGCTTCTTGCAGCGTGCAGGAAATATGCGGGCGAAACATCAAGGCGTATTTCGTTTGAATATGCGATGCTTTCGGGTGTCAATGACTCCGATGAATGCGCAACAGTGCTTGCTTCAAAGCTGAAGGGTATGCTTTGCCACGTTAATCTTATTCCCGTCAATGAGGTCAAGGAAAGTCCCTTCAAGCCAAGCACACCCGAGAGAGTTGAAAGATTTGTTTCGATTCTTTCAAAAAACGGCATCAATGCAACGGTCAGGCGAAAGCTCGGCTCCGATATTGATGCATCCTGCGGTCAGTTAAGACGCAAAGAAAAAGAGAAAAATTCCGCAAAGGAGGGGGAAGAATGAAAATAGCAGCCAGAACGGACAGGGGTCTTGTCCGTGAAAACAACCAGGATTCGTATACCGGCGGTGAGCTTTCGGGCGGTGTGGGTTATGCGATTGTCTGCGACGGTATGGGCGGTGCGGCAGAAGGTGCTTTTGCCAGCTCCGAGGCGGTCAAGATAATCCGTGAAAAAATCTGCAGCGGCTATAAAAACGGAATGAGCGATATTTCGGTCAAGGCTCTGCTTGTTTCGGCTCTTGAAAACGCCAATAAACATATCTACACTCTCTCCCAGACGGATGATAAATATTTCGGAATGGGCACAACCGCCGTTGCCGCAATCATCACGGAGGATTACGTTTATATCGCTCACGTTGGCGACAGCCGAGCGTATTTCATAGCCGATGGCAAGGCAACCCAGCTTACACGGGACCATTCCGTTGTTCAGAATATGCTTGAAAACGGCGAAATCACATCCGATGAAATTGCAGACCATCCCAAAAAGCATATCATCACAAGAGCAATCGGAGTTGATTCCGAGCTTGCGGTTGATTTCTGTCAGGAAGATTTCTATGATGATACTCTTCTTCTGCTCTGCTCCGACGGTCTGACGAATTACGCAGATACGGCAAAGCTTGCAGAGCTTACGGCTGACGGTCAGTATTTCAGATATGCTGACAGATTGGTGAATCTTGCGCTTGAAAACGGCGGCGGAGATAACGTTACCGTTGTTACTGTCTCAAGATGATTGCATAACATTGAAAGGAACGTTTATTTATGGATAATTATACCGGCAAAAGAATTGACGGACGCTATGAGATTCAGGAAGTAATCGGTGTGGGCGGTATGGCCGTTGTTTACAGGGCGTACGATAACATTGACGACAGAACGGTTGCGGTCAAGATTCTCAAGGATGAATATCTTGCAAACGAGGAATTCCGCCGCAGATTCAAGAATGAGTCAAAGGCTATTGCAGTTTTGTCGCATCCGAATATCGTTAAGGTTTATAACGTCAGCTACGGCGACAAGCTTCAGTATATCGTAATGGAATACGTTGAAGGTATCACTCTCAAGGAATATATCGAGCAGCAGGGAAGGCTCGGCATCAAGGAAACCGTTCACTTCACTATGCAGATTCTCCGTGCGCTTCAGCACGCTCACGATAAGGGCATTGTTCACAGAGATATCAAGCCGCAGAATATTATGCTTCTCTCAAACGGCAATATCAAGGTGACGGATTTCGGCATTGCACGCTTCAGCTACAGCGACACCAAAACAATGACCGACAGTGCAATCGGTTCGGTGCATTATATCAGCCCCGAGCAGGCAAGAGGCGACACAACCGATGACAGAGCCGATATCTATTCCGTCGGTGTTGTTATGTATGAGATGCTGACGGGTCAGCTTCCCTTCCAGTCGGATAACTCCGTTTCCGTTGCTCTTATGCAGCTTCAGAACGAGGCGAAAAGACCCAGAGAGCTTAATAACAATATTCCCATCGGTCTTGAGCAGATTGTTATGCACGCAATGCGCAAAACCGCAAGAGAAAGATATCAGTCAGCGGCTGAAATGCTTCTCGATATCGAGGAGTTCAAGAGAAATCCCACCATCAGATTCCAGAAGGACTATTTTGTTGACAATGACCCCACGAAGTACGTTGGCAAAAAGCCCGTTGTAACACCTCCCAAGCCTCCCGTTGTCAATCCTCCCGTCAAAACCGATCCTCCCGTAAATCCCAATTTCGGTCTGGAAAACGATGACGAGGACGATGCTCCCAACACGGGTGACAAGAAGATGGCAATTATCCTCGGCGTTGTTGCAGGCTTTGTTCTGTTCCTTATCGCCGCAATAGCCATTCTTTGGTTTGTCCGCCCCGATATCATCGACAGCATCCCCGTTCTTAACAAGATTGTTCAGACGGATTCCGCAGCCGTTCCCGATTTCGTCGGTATGGATTATAAGAAGGAAATCGACGGCAAGGCAAAATACGAGGGTTACTATAATTTTGAAATTGTTGAAGAGCCCAAAACGGGTTATGAAGACGGTGTTGTTCATGCGCAGGATCCCAAGGCAGGCACAGAACGCAAGAACGGCGAGACAATGACCGTTACCCTTTACGTTACAAATAATAATAAGAAGTCCATCGTTCCCGACGTTGTAGGTATGAACTGGGAGCAGGCTCAGAGGCAGATTGAGAGCAAAGGCTTCAAGACTTATATCGTTCCCGAAATGAATCTCACCGAAAGCTTCGGCACGGTTCTGAGAACCGATCCCAAGGTAGGCGACGAGGTTGACGTCGGCGCAACAATCAATATCTACTACGCATCCGATGCGAATATGATTACGGTTGTTGATGCAACCGGCTGGGACGTTGCGACCTCAACAGCTCTGCTCCAGTCGCAGGGTCTCAAGGTTAACCCCACCGTTATCGAAGAAAACAGCGATAAGCCTGCAGGCGAGGTTATTGCCCACAGCCCCAAGGCAGGCGACCAGGTTTACCCCGGCACAGAGGTTATTCTTACCGTCAGCTCAGGTGTTCCTCTTCAGTCAGAGGCAAGAATTATGTTCAATCTTCCCTCAAAATCATCAAGAGGTACCCTTGAGGTGTTCATCAACAACGAGCTTGTTCAGGAAAAACCCGTTCTTCTCGATGGCAGCACCTACGAGCTTCTTGTGCAGGGCAGCGGTGATAACAAGTCACTTAAGGTTTACGTTGACGGCAAGGAGCATTATACCTGCACCGTCAGCTTTATGTCGAATCCTGCGGTAGTAAGCGATGCAAGATATACTAACGGTTTCAACGTAACCTCTGCAAAACTTCCCGATGTTGTAGGTATGAGCGAATCCGAAGCAAGGGCAAAGCTCGAGGCGGCAGGCTTCTGGAACGTTTATATTACCGGAACCCCCGTGCTTAATCCCAATCAGGACGGCAAAATTCTTTCACAGACTCCGTCAGGCTCGAATTCAGGCGGAATCTTCAGTTCCATTTATTCCGTTGACCAGAAGATTGACCTTGTGGTCGGTCAGTTGGAGGGCGTTCAGTTTTGAGTAAACTCGATGGAATAATTCTTAAAGGTATCGGCGGCTTCTACTATGTGGAAGCTGCCGGTGAGATATATGAATGCAAGGCGAGAGGTGTATTCAGAAAATCGAGAATCAAGCCGCTTGCAGGTGACAGAGTTGAAATCAGCGTCAATGAAAACGCGGAAAACACAATTGACGTTATCAGGGAGAGGAGCAGTCTGATGCTCCGTCCTCCTGTTGCAAATATTGACCGCCTTTTCATCGTTTCGTCGGCAAAAGAGCCGAATCCCGTGCTGATGATTGTTGACCGCCTTACGGCGATTGCGGTCAGCAGGGGAATTGAGCCGATTGTTGTTTTCACAAAAAGTGACCTTGCTCCCGTTTATGAGTATATTGAGATATACCGCAAGGCAGGGATAAAGGCAATTGCCGTTTCCTCCGTTACGGGTGAAGGAGTTGCCGAGGTCAAGGCAGAGCTGAAAAATCATATCAGTGCATTCTGCGGCAACAGCGGTGTCGGCAAGTCAACTCTTCTCAATGCAATCAATCCCTCTCTTGCTCTTGCAACCGCCGAAATCAGCGACAAGCTCGGCAGAGGCAGGCACACGACCCGTCAGAGCGAGTTGTTTGCGGTTGAAGGCGGCTACGTTGCTGATACACCCGGTTTTTCATCCCTTGAGCTTGAAGAAACCGAAATCATTCTCAAAGATGATTTGCCCTTTGCGTTTCCCGAGTTTGAGCCGTATATCGGTCAGTGCAAATTCACCTCCTGCCTTCACGTCAAGGATAAGGGCTGCAGAATTGTTGAGGCTGTTGAGGCAGGGGAAATTCCCGTCAGCCGTCATGAGAGCTACTGTGCAATGATGGAGCAGGCAAAGGAAATCAAGGAATGGGAGCTTGGAAAGCTCAGAAATAAAAGTAACGAAAATCTCCGCCGATGATTATACTGTAATGAGCGAAGGCTCATGCGGTGCGCGGTTTTGTCCGCCGACTGCAAACGGTGTGATTGGGCGGTGATTTTTTTGAGATGCTGTGATACAAGAAGCTCTGCGTGCATTTCTTTTGCCGCAGGAATGCTTGTTGCGGCGTTGTTCCCATATACGATAGCGATTGTTGTCATCGCCTGCGTGCTGATTATCGCGGGGCTGAGCCTTAGCCGATACTGACGAAAGGGAGCTGACATATGAAAGTTGTCGTAGTGCGCAGCCCGAAAATGCTTCGCGGTATTCTCGGTCTGGTTTTCGGAATCAAACGGCAAAAAAATCTGACGTAATCCGGTGGAAATAAAAAATGAAAATGAACAAGACTGTTAAAAATGCAGCGTTTTCGGCAATGTTTCTTGCGCTGTGCATAGTTTTGCCCACAATAACGGCAGGAAATACGCAAATCGGCAATATGATTTCTCCGATGCATATTCCCGTGTTGATTTGCGGATTTGTGTGCGGATGGCAATATGCGGCTCTTGTCGGAGCGATTGCTCCGATACTCAGAAGCGTGATTGTCGGAATGCCTCCTATGTATCCGATTGCTCTCGGAATGATGTTTGAGCTGGCGGCTTACGGCTTATTCAGCGGCCTGCTTTATAAAATCTTTCCGAAAAAGAATGCGTATATCTATCCTGCGCTGATTATTTCGATGCTTGCAGGCAGATGCGTGTGGGGCGTTGCAAGACTCATTATGTCGGGCGTTTCGGGCACAGAATTCACTTTCGCAATGTTTATGGCGGGAGCATTCACAAATGCCTTGCCTGCGATTATTATTCATATTCTTCTGATTCCGCCCGTTGTCATGGCACTCAATAGATCCGGATTAACAAAATAACGCAACATATGACAAAAACCCCTGACGGTTTCTTCCGATTCCGTCAGGGGTTATTTTATGGTATTTAATTAATACTCAACTGTGCCTTCAAATACAAGCTTTGTTGTGCCGGTGAGGAATACGCCTTCGTCGGTGTAGTTAACGATGAGGTCGCCGCCCTTTACTTTAACGGTGATGTCGGTATTCTTCTTGCAGTAGCCGTTTTCAACAGCCGCAACAACAGCCGCGCAAGCGCCTGTACCGCAAGCAAGAGTTTCGCCGTTGCCTCTTTCCCATACTCTCATCTTGAGTGTGGTTTCATTAACAACTCTGACAAACTCGGTGTTGACTCTGTGAGCAAAGATTGAAGCTTTTTCAAATCTGGGGCCAATCTTTTCGATATCGATGTTATCAACTCTGGGGCAGAATACCACGCAGTGGGGGTTACCCATTGAAACGCAGGTGATTCTGTAATCCTCGCCGCCGAGAATGACGGGATAATCAACGAATCTGTCAACGCCGATTGTGCTTGTAACTGCGCCGTCAAGCTCAGTCTTGCCCATATTTGCGCAAACGGAGCTAACCTTATCGTTCATAACGTAAAGCTCAACGCTCTTGATGCCGCTTGCAGTTTCGATTGTAACCGTTTCGGTATCAACGTAGCCGCTGTCATAAACGTATTTTGCAACGGAGCGCATTGCGTTACCGCCCATTCTGCCTTCGCTGCCGTCAAGGTTGAATACTCTCATCTTGACCTGAGCAACGTCGGATTTTTCAACAAGAACAATACCGTCGCTTCCGACGCCGTGGTTGCGGTCGCAAAGGCTTACGCAGAGGCTTTCGGGGCAGGTGATGGAGTTGTCGAAGTTTTCAATGAGGATGTGGTCATTGCCTGAAGCATCCATCTTGAAGAATTTGAGACTGCGTCTTTCGGAACGCGTATTGTTGATGTCAACAAGCTCTGTGTTCTGCTGATTGAAATGGCTTGCAATGATGTCAGCAAGTGCGTTTGCGGTATCAAGCGAAGTGATGCAGGCGATTGAGAGCTGGATAGCTCTTCTGTGGAGAGCAATATAATCGTTCATAGCCGAGCCGTAATTAGCACCGGTATAAACAACGTAATTGATTTTGCCCGTTTCAAGAAGCTTGAACATATCGTCACCCTCGCTGAAGCCCTTGACAACCTCAACGTCAATGCCAAGGTGTGAGATAGCTTCTGCGGTTTCGGGTGTTGCATAGATCTTGATCTTGAGGTCGTCAAGCTTCTTTGCAAGTGAAACTGCATCGAGGATATCGTGATTATCAACGCTCAGGAGGAGACCGATTTCATTATCGGCGGTGGGAAGCTGAATCTTGAAGCCTGCGGAGGTGAGACCCTTGAAGAGAGCTTCCGCAGTGGTCTTGCCGATGCCGAGAACTTCGCCCGTTGATTTCATTTCGGGGCCGAGGATGGAGTTAACGTCGCTGAGCTTTTCGAATGAGAATACGGGAACCTTAACCGTGAAGTAGGGGGGAGTCTTATAAAGACCTGTTCCGTAGCCGAGATCCTTGAGAGGCATACCGATCATTACCTTTGCGGCAATGTCAACCATGGGAACGCCCGTAACCTTGCTGATATAAGGAATTGTTCTCGAAGCTCTGGGGTTAACCTCGATAACGTAAAGCTTGTTGTGATAAATAAGATACTGGATGTTGACAAGACCCTTTGTGCCGAGAGAAAGAGCGTGCTTCTCGGAGCATTCGATGATGTTTTTGCGCATCTTGTCGTTGAGGTTGTAGGGCGGATAAACGGCGATTGAGTCGCCGCTGTGAACGCCTGCTCTTTCAACGTGCTCCATAATGCCGGGAATAAGAACGTCGGTGCCGTCGGAGATAACGTCAACCTCAAGCTCTGTGCCCATCATATATTTGTCAACGAGAACGGGATTCTCAATTTCACCCGAAAGGATGATGTCCATATAACGGTTTACGTCAGCGTCGCTGTAAGCGATTGTCATATTCTGACCGCCGATAACGTATGAGGGACGGAGAAGAACGGGGTAGCCGAGCTCTGCAGCAGCATCGAGTGCTTCCTGCTTTGTCATAACGCCCATTCCCTTGGGACGGAGAATGCCGAACTGCTCGAGAAGAGCATCGAATCTCTCTCTGTCCTCGGCGGTATCGATACCGTCAGCGGAAGTGCCGAGGATACGGATGCCGTTTTCGTCAAGGAACTTTGTGAGCTTGATAGCCGTCTGTCCGCCGAAGGCAACAACAACGCCGATGGGCTTCTCGACCTTGATGATGTTCATAACGTCCTCGGGTGTGAGAGGCTCGAAGTAGAGTCTGTCGGAGGTGTCGTAGTCGGTGGAAACGGTTTCGGGGTTGTTATTGATAATTGCAACCTCGTAGCCGAGCTCCTTGAGAGTCCATACGCAGTGAACTGATGAATAGTCGAACTCGATGCCCTGACCGATTCTGATGGGACCTGAACCGAGAACGATGATTTTTTCTTTCTTATCGTCGATAAGAGGTCTTGCCTCACATTCGTCGCCGTAGGTTGAGTAGAAATAGGGTGCGGCTGTGTTGAAATTCTTTGTGCAGGTGTCAACGATTCTGTAAACTGCATCCTTGTGAGCGGGGAGCTCGTCCACACCGGAGAGACGCTTAAGTGCGGCGTCTGTGTAGCCGTAATCCTTACCCTGATAATATTTTTCTTCTGTAAGATTGCCGCCTTCGATTGATTTCTCGAAATCGGCAAGATTCTTGAGCTTTTCAAGGAACCACTCGGTAATCTTTGTGATTTCGTGAACCTTTTCAATGGGCATACCGCCCTTGATTGCTTCGAATACAGAGAAGAGACGCATATCGTCGGTTTCTCTCATTCTTTCTTCAAGGGGAGCGTCTGTCTTGGGCTCTGCGTTGAGTGTGTCAAGAGAAATCTCAGCACCTCTGACAGCCTTCATAATAGCCATCTCGAAGGTGGGGCCGATTGACATAACCTCACCCGTAGCTTTCATCTGAGTGCCGAGCTTGCGGCTTGCGTTAACAAACTTGTCGAAGGGCCACTTGGGGAGCTTGACAACAATATATTTAACGTCGGGCTCAAAGTTTGCGCAGTTGAGACCCGTCTGGTCATTCTTGATTTCATCAAGAGTCATACCGAGAGCGAGCATTGCGGTAACCTTTGCAATGGGATAGCCCGTTGCCTTACTTGCAAGAGCAGATGAACGGGAAACTCTGGGGTTAACCTCGATAACGGCATAGTCCATGCTGTGGGGGTCGAGAGCAAACTGGCAGTTACATCCGCCGATGATGCCGAGAGCATCAACGATATCAAGCGATGCCTTGCGGAGCATTTCATATTCCTCGGTGGTGAGGCTGAGTGCAGGTGCGGCAACGATGCTGTCGCCCGTGTGAATGCCTACGGGGTCAAAGTTTTCCATGCTGCAGACTGCTACGCAGTTGCCTGCGGAGTCACGCATTGTTTCAAACTCGATTTCCTTCCAGCCGAAGATATATTTTTCAACAAGTACCTGAGTGATGGGGGAGAGGTCGAGACCTGTTTTTGCGATAACGCGAAGCTCTTCTTCGTTTTCTGCAACGCCGCCACCGCCGCCGCCGAGTGTGAATGCGGGACGGATGATGATGGGATAGCCGATTTCTGCCGCAATCTTAACTGCGGTTTCAACGTCGTTTGCGATTTCGGAGGGGATAACGGGCTGATTGATTGAGGTCATTGTGTCGCGGAACATTTTTCTGTCCTCAGCCTTGTCGATGGCTTCGGCGTTTGTTCCGAGGAGCTTAACGCCCATCTTATCGAGATAACCGTCCTTGCTCAGCTGCATTGCGATTGTCAGACCTGTCTGACCGCCGAGACCTGCAAGCAGACTGTCAGGGCGTTCTTTTTCGATGATTCTTTTAACGGTTTCAGCGGTGAGGGGCTCAAGATAGATTTCATCCGCGAGAGCCTTATCGGTCATAATTGTTGCAGGGTTTGAGTTAACAAGAACAACGTCAAGACCTGCATCCTTGAGGACGCGGCAAGCCTGAGTGCCTGCATAGTCGAACTCGGCAGCCTGCCCGATAACAATGGGACCGGAGCCGATAACCATTACCTTTTTGATATCTTTGCTGATTGGCATTGCAATTCCTCCCTTTATTTATCAGTCTTTAAGAAGCTTTACGAGAACAGCCTTCTGTGCGTGAAGTCTGTTTTCGGCTTCTTCAAAAATTTCTCTTGCGTGTGCTTCGAATACCTTTGCTGTGATTTCTTCCTCACGGTGAGCGGGAAGGCAATGGAGCACCATTGCGTCGGGCTTAGCAACAGCCATAACGCTGTCGTTGATCTGGTAGCCGGTGAAGATTTTCTTTCTTTCTTCAGCTTCAGCCTCCTGACCCATTGAAGCCCATACGTCTGTGTAAAGAACGTCGGCATCCTTTGCGGCTTCAAGAACGTCGCTTGTGCAGGTGAAATCACCGTTTTCAGCCGCCCACTTCATAATTTCTGCGTCAGGCTGATAGCCGTCGGGGCAACCGATGCTTACGCTCATACCCATCTTAATGCCGCCGACGATAAGAGAGTTAGCCATATTGTTGCCGTCGCCGATGTAGCAGAGCTTGTTGCCTTTGATTGCGCCTCTGAACTCGCGGATTGTCATAAGGTCAGCGAGCACCTGGCAGGGGTGGCAATAGTCTGTCAGACCGTTGATGATGGGGATTGAACCGAATTCTGCAAGGGTTTCAACGTCACTCTGAGCAAAGGTTCTGATCATAATGCCGTCAAGATAACCTGAAAGAACTCTTGCGGTATCGTTAACGGGCTCACCTCTGCCGAGCTGAATATCGTGAGAGCTGAGGAAAAGAGCCTGACCGCCGAGGTCATACATACCGACCTCAAAGGAAACCCTTGTTCTTGTGGATGACTTTGCGAAAATCATACCGAGAGTTTTGCCCTTGAGAAGGTGATGCTCAATTCCGTTCTTTTTTTCGTATTTGAGCTGGTCTGCGAGATTGAGAATCTCATTGATTTCTTCGGTGCTCAGGTCCATGAGCTTGAGTAAATGCTTGTTTTCCATAACTTCCTCCGATTATGCAGTATATGTGAATAATTATAAAACAAATTAGTCTCAAGGTCAACGTTGATGTGTATAAATATACATAAAATTCACGTTAAATTTTTGTTGAATTCAATACAGACCGCATTGACCTTATTATATTCGATATATTATAGCATATTATTTTCAATAAATAAACCCCAAATTCAGAAGAATTTGAAAATTTTTTTGCTGTTTTTTTGAACAAAAAAACGGCGAAGCCAATGGCTCCGCCGCTGAAATTATTTAATGGGGCAATGGTTGGTGGCAACAATGTCAATGCCTGTGCCGAGAATGTCGGAAACAAGAACGTCGCCAAGCTTTACGGGAGCTTTGGCTGCAGCGTTGTTGATAACCTCCATGCATTCAAAAATCTTATCCTTGGGGAGTGCACCTGATGATTTACAGGGAACAACGTTGAAAACACCGCCCTCAACCTTAACGGTTGTGGCAAGGCTTCTTACGGGATTTGTGATTTCTGTTCTGGCATAAGCATCGCCTCTTTTGCAGGTGTTGCCGGTGACGGAAAGAATCGTGCCGTTATCGTCAAGCTCAACGGTAATGCCGCAGCCCATGGGGCAGGCTACGCAAATAATGTTTTTCTGCATATCAATCACTCCTCTACCGAAATTTCAATCACGCCGCCCTCGGCAAAACCCTTGAGCATATCATTCTTGATGATAACGCTTTCCATTTCGCCGGGTGCAAGACGGGGTCTCTTTTTGCTGATAATGGTTTCGCCGTTGTATTTGACAACGGTTTTTGCGTTTTTATAAACCTGACCGACTCTGAAATAGAGCTTGACATCGCCTGCGTTTTTAACGTTGACCTTCTGGGGGACTATGTAGCGCACACCGCTGACACCCTTTGTGGTAACGTATTCAGGCTCTTCGCCGCCGCCGAGAACAAATCTTGCCGCGCCTTCGCCAGCGGTCTGGCTTTCGAGAGTAACGTAATCAACGAGGTCGTGAACGTGAAGCACGTTGCCGCAAGCGAAAACGCCCTTGTGTGACGTTTCGCGGTTTTCGTCAACAACAGCACCGCTTGTTACGGGGTCAAGCTCAATGCCGACTGCTCTTGTGAGCTCGTTTTCTGGAATAAGACCGACTGAAAGAAGAAGAGTATCGCATTCGATATATTCCTCAGTGCCGGGGATGGGTCTGCGGTTTTCGTCAACGTTGGCAATTGTAACGCCTTCAACTCTGTCCTTGCCGTGGATACCGATAACGGTGCAGCTCAGACGCAGGGGAATGTTGAAATCGTCAAGGCACTGAACGATGTTTCTTGTCAGACCGCTTGAATAGGGCATAAGCTCGCAGACAACCTTGACCTCTGCGCCTTCAAGAGTCATACGGCGTGCCATAATGAGGCCGATGTCACCCGAGCCGAGGATAACAACCTTTTTGCCGGGCATATAGCCGTCGATATTGACGTATTTCTGTGCCGTACCTGCACTCATAACACCCGAAGCTCTTGAGCCTGCGATGTTGAGAGCACCTCTGGGTCTTTCACGGCAGCCCATTGCAAGAATGACCGCCTTTGCCTGAATCTCAAGCAGACCGTCGGTTTTGTTAACGGCGTAAACCACGTTGTTTTCCGTGATTTCAAGTGCCATTGTATCTGTTTTGTATTCGATTTTCTGCTCGTCAACGAGAGAAATGAATCTGTCGGCATATTCGG
>JAZNUD010000038.1:0-10852 GCA_045592085.1 Acutalibacteraceae bacterium
CCGAAAAGATTGAAGCTGCTTACGGCATTACCGTGCTTTTCTGTATAACCGAAGGTACCGGCGATGTAACTGTCGATGAATTTGCTGCTCAAACCTATGGCGATTACACCGATAACGAAAACGGTATAATAATCGTTCACGACGATTGGAACAAAGAATATTCAACATTTTCTTGGGGCAATGCAGAAGAAATTCTGACAGATGCCGCTGTTGGCAGTATGATTAATGCGTATGACAGCAGCGACAGCTATTACGGTGGAATATATGCTTGCTATGAGCTGGCGGAAGAATATCTTGAAAACGGCTATTCGGGCGGATATGTTTATGACGGAGAGACCGTTTATGCAGGTGAAGCAGACGAGCCGAAAACCGAAAAAGAAAAGGACGGCGTTTCAATTATATGGCTGCCCGTTTCGCTTCTGATAGGTCTGCTTGTCGGTTTCCTTATCATTAACGGCATTGCCTCAAAAAACAAGTCGGTAAAAATGCAGGAGAATGCAACTGTTTATACCCGACCGGGCAGTATGGTTATAACAGGAAGTGCGGACAATTTCCTTTACAACAACGTTGAACGCAGAGAAAAGCCGAAGCAGACAGAGAAAAAATAAGGAGGCATTACCAATGGGATTATTTGATTCACTCAAAAGAAAGGCAGAATCCGCACTTAAAAGAGAGGTTTCGCAGGGTATCAGCAATGCGGTGAACACTGTTGCGCAGTCAGTAGGTAAGGGCAGAAATCACAGCGAAACCTTTACCTTTGCTTCACTTCCGACAAACGTTGCCGAGCTTAAAGCCCTGCCCGAAGCAAGCCTCGATTCTGCCTTCAAAACAACGGCACTTACTCTTGCAGCTTTGTGCAACTATGAGCACGATCCCGACACAACAATTGAAATGCTCAACTTCTTAAAAGGTCCTGCAGAAGTCAGCGGCTTTGAAAAGCAGTTTATCAAAGAGCATCTCGGCTCGGAAGGTTACAAGGCACGCTCGTATTTTGAGGGGGCAACTCCACAGAACAGCTATAAGCCCGACGTACCCTATAAAATCACCGTTATCGAAAACCCGTATTCCTTTGATAATGCTGATTGGGCAACGCTCTATGTTCACAGCGGCGGCGCAGATAACCCCAGACCCATGAAGCTGCGCAGAAAGCCCTCAACAGGCCAATGGTTTCTTGTTGAAATCCAGTGCCTTGGGGATATCCGTGTGCCCGTAGAGGAAGACCCCTGGGCATAAATAAAGTAAAGGAGATATTACTATGAAAAAATCACTTGCAGTTCTTCTTGCACTTGCAATGTTGTTTTCCTTTGCCGCTTGCGGCGATGATTCTCCCGAAAAACCCGATAATACAAAACAGCCGTCTGCCAATTCCGATGCAGCCATTGAAGCAACACTCTTTACCGTTGATTTTGGCGGCGACTGGATAAACATTGAGGATGAATTCAAGAATGAAGAGGAATACTCCAAAGCTGTTCTTCAGATTCTTGACCCCGAGGACAACGAATATTACTTGGTCGAGGCAACAATCAGAGTTGAGATTGATGAGCCCTACGATTTCCGTGAGGACCTTGTTTATTACGGCTTCAATCAGTATGAATACAAGGAAAACAACGCTTATGAAACCGTAAAGGTCGGCGGTGTTGACCTTCTTAAGTATGACGACGGCGATGACACCCTTGTTTATTTCAACCGTGTTGAAAATGCAAGCGCATCGGTTTATGTTGAGTTTGATGCAACAGATTTGGGCGACAGCCGTATTCAGGCTCTCCTTGACGGTATAACCTTCAAGCTTGAGGATATCGGCAACGTTGACGGTCCCTGGGAGTGGGAAGGCGAAAGATTTTCGGCAGATGCTGCAAGCGTAAATGCAGGTGCATTCACCGTTTCATCAACATTCGTTCCCTTTGAAGCACCCGTTACAACCTTTGAAACCTTTGACCATTCCGTTGCCGCAATCGGTGACAGAGTTTATGTTCTTGTTGACGGCGAACTCAGCGAATGCCACTATGACGGCACAACTCTTGCCTTTGTTAATAAAATCGAGCTCCCCGAAGATGATTATGACAGAATTGAGGCAACGGCCGACGGCACGCTCTGGGTAAGCGGTACGATGAACGATATTCTCTGCATAAAAGACGGCAAAACAGTTGCAAAATACGAAGACATTGATAACCTTGCGATTCATCCCTCAGGCACTTGGGGTGTTAACTTCTTCACTTCCAACGAGTGTGCGATTGTTACATTCAGCGGAAACACATACATCTCAACTCCCGTAACTTTCAAAGAAGCGGATACAATAATGCAGCTATGCGTTGATGAAAACAATATTTATGTCTGCGCAAATGCCGCAGATGACAGCGGACACAAGGTTTTCATTTATAACAAAGACGGTGTTCTTCAGAAAACTCTTTGCGATGCCGAAGGTGAAGGTCTCGGAAGTGTTACTTTTGTAACTCAGACCGCAAACGGTTATATTGCCTTTGACGGCAATATGAGAGATGTTCTTCTCTGGGATAACAGCGGCTCATTTGTTGCAGAAATTTCAGACGGTGAGCTGTTCAGCACAAATTATCCTTGGTTCTGCGATTCTGCAGTTCTTGATGACGGAAGCATTATTACAATTATGACAGATGAACGTGAAGACCGTTCAGCAACAGAGGTTGTTGTGTTCAACGTCAAAGGATTTTGATGTCAATGGATAAGTTAAAAAGAATTATCGGTATATTACTGGTTTTGTGTTTCATAGTTGCTTTCACCTCTTGCGGAGAAGATTCTCCGCAGGAGGTTACGCCTGACAAAACAACACAGACTGCCGAAAATGAAATAAGCAAAGAAATATCCGTTCTTTCACTCAACAAAGAATATATTTCTCATTATGAATGGTATGAAGATTATCCTACTATGCTCGTGAGAAGCGAATATACGGATGTTACCCTTGATAAATCAATGGAGAAAAAATATCCTCTTCTTGCCCAAGCTCTTACGGAAACCTCTGTGATGAGAAAAAGAGCAATGGAAGAAGAAAAGGATAATTTCATCGTTACTGCTACCGAAGAATTTTTGAACGACAGCGAAGCCTTTTCAACCTATGTTTCAACGCTTGATGTTCAGGTACGCCGTGCCGACAGCGTTGCAGTCAGTATTGTTGAAGATTACAATTCGGAAACTGACAGAGCATTCAATAGCCTTAATTACGACACAGAAAGCGGAAAACTGCTTGCTCTTTCCGATGTTGTAACGGATATTGAAAAGCTTCCGTCAATTCTTGAAAAGGTGATTATGAGCCGTATAGGGGAAGAAGAACCTTTCGGCAAAACCGCCATTCCCGATTATTTCAAAAACTCTCCCGAAGATGATATCACGTGGGTGCTTGAATATAACGGCATAACCTTTTATTTCGAGCCCGGTGCTGTTGCTCCCACAAATTTCGGCATTCAGACAGCAACGGTGACCTTTGCAGAGCATCCCGATTTGTTCAAAGAAAAATATACCGCCGTACCCGATGCCTATGTTGTAAGCCTGCCCTTATCGTCACCGTTCTTTACTGACCTCACGGGTGACAGATGTGCAGATGAGCTTACCGTTTCGGGTAACTATGACCCCGACGGCAGATTTTATTATACGCTCGGAATAAACTCGGAAAACTCAAACTATGAGGTGGACTGGTTTTCCTATGACCTGAATCCGTATTATGTCAAAACCGCAGAAGGTGACGGCTACCTCTGTATTTTCAGCGAGGAAAGCGAAGCGGAAGACCGCCAGATGATTTTGAGTGTATTCAGCCTCAAAAACGGCGAAATCAAGCAGATAAGCGAAACGGATATGGGGCTGCTTTACAGAGGTAATAATGTTTTTGCCCTGCCGACAGACCCCGAAATTCTCCTTTCTGTCATTACAGAATCATAAAAAACATCAGGTGCAGCAGGATTGAAGCCCGTTGCACCTGATTATAATTTCAAGATATATTTATGCCGTGAAAATCAACTTGTGATTAACAATCTCTCTTGCCCGTGCATCAATGTTATTCATCCAGGCAACCCACTCCGTTTGTTTTTGTTCAAATGATGATTTATTCATAACAGTCCCTTCCCTTCAATCGGCAACAAATGTGTCGTAAGTAAATCTTGCACCAAGTCTGAAGCCTGCTATAAAACTATCTGCATTGCTAACGCAAAGGAATTCACCGGATTGACCTGCATATTTTGAAAACGGTTCCTTTTCTTCATTGTTTATTGTGTTGCTTTTATTCCCCGATTTGTGTTGGGGACATGGTTTATGCCTATGCAGAAGAAGATAAATCCGAACTCAATTACCTTGATGGGTGATGCGTTCGGATTTGTTGTTTTATCGCCTGCATTATATATGAATTTCAAGTTGAAACTCTGTGATTCATTGGATTACAGGGCCGTTTTTTTATCCGGCAATATTTGCCTTGTTGCCTTATCAAATATAAAGGTTTATAATTTAATTGAAAAAATTTAAAAAAATCTGTTACATTTTGAAAAAACGTTGACTACATAATGAAGGCTGATGAAAGGAGTGAGGATAATGAGCGAAAAGAAGCGTGCGAATGCATTGCTGCAGGAATGCTATAAAGAATACCGCATCAGACTTTTCAACTATTGTCTTTCACGACTTGACGGTTCACGTGAGGCTGCAGACGACTGTGTGCAGGAGACCTTCATCGTTCTATATAACAAACTTATCGACGGAGAAGAATTTGAAAACCCGAGAGCATTTCTTTATCGGACGGCTGATAATTTCGTCAAACGGGAAAAACAAAAAAGTGCCGTTGATTCAAAGCGAAGCATACCGCTTGAAGATGCAGAGAATATCGGAGTTACAGATGAATATTTATCACGGCTCGATCTGATTGACTATGAGGAATGCGCAAAAATCCTTCTGAAACTCCTGACCGATGAAGAGAAACAAATCTATGATTTGCGGTACATACAAAGAATCGGTGTTGAGGCTTTAGCGGACAGACTCGGGATTTCAAGACCTGCCGCATCGATGCGGTTGATGCGGTTACGAAACAAAATTAAAGATATGGTTTATTCTTTTGATATTGAAAAGGAAGGAGGCTGACGGAATGATGACAGTAAACAAAGAAATACTTATGCATCCAGATTTTATGACAAATCTCGCTGATGAGCTTTGCGGAATGATTGAAGCTCTTATCGATGCGGAATTCGATAAGGGCGATGACACCGATTTTGATTTTATTGATGAATGTGCTGATGCGATAAACGCAATCCGCTCGGGAGACGGTGCGCAGATACTGCCCCTTATTTCACGCAAGGATTTCTTAAAGAAAGTCGGTATTAAGACCGAGAGCAAGTTCAGAATTTTGGCTGCGGCTTGTGCGGCGATTGTGCTCCTTTTTGTTGCAGGCACTCAGATTGAGGTTGAAGAAAACATTTCAATTGTTCAGGCGCTTTCGGGCATTGTTTCGGATTTCTTCACAAACGAAAAACAAATCGGAGAGATAACAACAACCACGGGAAAAGAAGCAAGTTTAGTTAATATCAGCGTTGAAACAACACCCGAATTCAAGACGGAATATTATGTCGGCGAAAAGTTCAGCGGCAGGGGAATCAAGGTTTTCGGCGAATACGATAACGGAGAAAGAATGCTTGTCCGCATTGAGGATTATACCGTTGAAGTTCCTGAAAGCTTCGGTACGGAGCCGAAATACGAAACGGTTAAAATTATAGTCGGCAATTTCACGCAGACGGTTGAGGTAAGAGTTGTTGAAGGTATCGAAACGAAAAAGCTTAATTCGATTTATGCGGTATTCCACGATGAATTCGACTTCACGGCGGATGACCTGAAAAACGTTGATCTCTCAAAAATGAAGGTTTATGCGGTTTACAGCAACGGAGACGAAAGGGAGCTTTCCGCAGATGAATATACGGTTGAAACCGAGCTTCAAAAACATCTTTTTGAAGAAAAAGCTTTCGTTACGGTAAGCTTTGAGGAACGTTCCTGCTCGTTTGTTGTTTATGAAAAGTAAAGACGTGGAGGTGAATTTATGAAAAGAAGAATAATATCTTGCGTGTTGGCTTTTGTTATGTTTGTTTCTGCTTTTGCAGGAATGAATTATTCATCTGTGATTGCCTATGCTGATGAGACTTTCACATCAGGTGATTATGAATATACAGTAAACAATAAAAATGAAATAATAATCAAAAGCTATCTCGGCAAGGACAGTCAGGTTGTTATCCCGTCGAAGATAGACGGCAAACCCGTTGTTGAAATAGGCGACAAGGCGTTTTATAACAGCGAATTACTGAAAAGCATCAGTTTACCCGAAAGCGTAACCGAAATAGGTGGGTATGCTTTCAATTTTTGCGATGCACTTGAAAGCGTTGAAATGAAAGGCGTTGAAAAGTTGGGCACACATGCTTTTTATTTTTGCCGCAATCTTTCATATGTCGGATATTCGGAAAAGCTCAGAGAAATCGGAGCGGGAGCTTTTTCAGACTGTAATCTGACGGGAACGCTTGATTTATCATCGGTGACGGATATCGGTGCAGGAGCATTCGGCGACACGAATGTTTCAAAGGTTATTTTGAACGATAATCTCGAAACACTCGAAAACAGTGTGTTCGAGGGCTGTGCACTGCTGGAAGAAATAAATTTCCCGTCAAAGCTTGTTTCAATCGGAAAATATTGCTTCAGAATGTCGGGAATCAATAAAGCCGTGTTCAGCGAGGGCCTGAAATCAATCGGGTCTATGGCTTTTGATATGTGCAAAGAGCTTTATATCCTTGAACTTCCGGAAAGCCTTGAAGAGATAGGAATTTATGCATTTCAGAATACGCTTCTTGAAATCGTGACAATTCCCGAAAATCTCAGGGTTATCGGCTACGGAGCATTTAAAAACTGCAAGGAGCTTGATATTCTTCATTTCAATGCGAAAAATTGCAGGGTGAATTTTGCAGACCAGGATTATCAGGATAAGACCGATGAAGTTGGTAATGCTCCGCCGTTTATCGGATGCAAGTTAAGAGAAATTTATTTCGGTGACGGTGTATCGTCAATCGGCGGATTTTCAACGCCTTTCGGTACGTTTGAAAACTGTTCGGGAATTGAATCAATTATGATTCCTGACAGCGTTTCCGTAATCGGAACTGCATCTTTCAAGAATTGCACGTCGCTTGAAACCGCAGTTATCCCCGGCAGTGTAACTTCGATTGCAGACGATGCTTTTGACGGCTGCGATAATCTGACGATTCTTTGCTTTGCCGATTCCTACGTTCATTCCTATGCGCAGGAAAACGGCATAAAAGTAAGCACCTTTGTTGTTGCGCCGATTCCCAATTATACATATACGGGCAAAGAAATTACCCCCGAGGTTTCCGTTTCGTTTTCGGGTGACACGCTTCATAAAAATATTGACTTTGCCGTCAGCTACGCCAATAACGTCAACGTCGGTGAGGCTGACGTTACGGTCAAGGGCAGGGGAGATTACAAAAACTTCTCCAACAAGGTGAAATTCACGATTGTTACGAAAAATATTTCTTCCGCAACTGTTTCCGCAATTCCCGCCCAGGCTTATACGGGCAAGGCGATTACTCCCGAATTAATCGTGACCGACGGCACAAAGCTTCTCTGTGAAAATAAAGACTATACAGTATCTTATTCAAACAACAAAAGAGAAGGCACCGCAACGGTTGAGGTTACGGGTATCGGCAATTATTCGGGCAGTCTGAAAGGCGAATTTGAGATTGTGAAAACGGATAACGGAAAGGGATTCTTCAGCAATCTGATTTACAGAATTGAAGTTTTCTTTGCAAAGACGGTTGCGTTTTTTCGCAATTTGTTCAGCTTCAGATAAAGGAGGTTCGGAATGAGCAACAGAATTAAAAAAACCGTCAGCCTTGTTCTTGCTTTGATTATTCTTCTCGGTGCTCTGCCGATAAGTGCATATGCAGCAAGAGAGGTTACGGAAGGACTTTTTACTTATTATATTTCTCAGACAGGCAGATGCATCATCACCAAGGGCGACCCTTCAATCAGCGGCGACCTTGTGATTCCCGATGAGCTTGGCGGTGTAGCTGTCAGGGAGGTCGGGAAATCTGCGTTTGTCGGCAACGATAAAATAACTTCGGTCACTTTTCCTGAAACCGTTAGTGAGATTGCAGGCTCGGCATTTGCAAACTGCGATTCTCTGACAGAGGTCATAATTCCCGATACGGTAACCGTTCTCGGCGACGGAGCGTTTTCGGACTGTAAGGGGCTTGTTTCTGTATCAACGGGAAACGGAATAACCGAAATCGGAAAAAGGACGTTTTATTGGTGCCCTTACCTCAGAAACGTAACTATCGGCAACAAAGTCAAGACTATCGGTGAAGAGGCATTTGCTGAATCAAGGGCGCTTAACAGCATCGTCATTCCCGATAGCGTAACGGAAATCGGTCAATATGCCTTCCACAACAGCCGAGGTCTTTCCTCCGTTACAATCGGCAGCGGAGTCAAAACAATCAGGTACCGTGCTTTTTATGATTGCCGCAATCTTGGCGAGCTTGTTATTCCCGATAACGTCGAAGTGATTGAAGCGGAGGCTTTCCGCGGTGACAGCGTTACCAAGCTGATTATCGGCAAGGGCGTCAGGGATATCGGCGATGCATTTGTTACCTGTAATTATCTCAATGCTGTTGTTGTTGACGAAGAAAATCCCTATTTTTCATCGGACAGCGAAGGTGTGATTTTTAACAAAGATAAAACTGTTTTGTATGCTTTTCCTCAAGCCAATACATTAAACAGTTACGTGATTCCTGAAGGAGTAAAGGTCATCGGAGACAAGGCTTTTTATAATTTGTACAGTCTGAAATCGATATCTATGCCCGATACCGTGACCGAAATCGGTGACGAAGTTTTCTACCGTTGCAGATATCTTGAGCCTGTTAATATTTCCAAAAACGTTGTTTCAATCGGAAAGAATGCGTTCAGAGATTGCGAGACAATAAAAGAAGTCGTTTTGCCCGATACTTTGAAAACATTGGGCAGCGGTGCATTTTATGGCTGCCACAGCCTCAAATCTTTGACTCTCAGTAACAATCTTGAAAAAATCTCTAGCGGTGCGTTCAGTGGTTGCAACATTAAATCGGTTATAATTCCCGACAGTGTCAAATCAATCGGTGATTATGCTTTCAGCAGTTGCGGAGTAAAAGAGATTACAATCGGAAACAATGTTGAAATCATCGGTGAAAATGCATTTTACAGATGCCCTCTCACAAGCGTTGTTATACCGGACAGCGTAAAAGAAATCGGTTGGGATGCTTTTGCGGAATGCAGTTCGATGACCTCTGTTAAGCTTGGCAAAAATGTTGAAGATATAGGAACAAGAGCTTTTCAAAACACAGGAATAGAAAGCGTTATTATTCCCCCGAGTGTAAAAGTAATCGGAGATGAAGCTTTTGATCCCGGCACTGTTTATTATTATTGCGGAACGGAAGAAGAATGGTCAGAAGTCATTCAGGTTGACCTGACTTGTGACGGAGTTACTCTTATCAAAAATGTCAAATTCAACTACGCTCCCGATGATTTCGGAACGGTTTCGGTTGACGATTTATCAATCAATTACAAATCAACCAAAACACTCAATCCGACTGAAAATATCTCGCCGAAATATACCTATAAATTCGTTTACAGCTCGTCAGACCCGTCTGTTGCAACGGTTGATGAAAACGGCAACGTAACGGCGGTAGGCAAGGGTACGGCAACAATCACCTGCAGAGCAATCGACGAAAACGGATATTCTGCAATCGATACTTGCACGGTGACCGTAAAATACAGTATAATACAGTGGGTAATAAATATCCTTCTTTTGGGATTTTTATGGTATTAATCGCGAGGTGATTTTATGGTGTTTATGTATCTTTTTACCTTTTTCGGCATTGTTGCAATGACGGTTGCAACAACGTTTGCAACGCCGTTTCTGGCAGTGTTTGGTTTGGCATCGGGCGCACATTATAAAGAGGTGATTCTTCCTTATAATGAATCCGAGGGTCTTGTCTGGGAATATGACGGCAAAGACGATCCTTACATAAAACTTGAAAAGATGACCGTTAACGGTAACGAGCAGGTTTTTCGTTTCGTTTCCGCAGGCATAGACGAAGATGACCACGTTTATTATTATAACGGCCGCTGCATGGAGCTTGATTTCACGGCGCAGAACGGTCAGAGCGAAACGTATTATGCGGTTGTCAACCCCTGGATTTTTTATGATGAGGTTTTCCTTGCTCACGAGGATGAAACTATAACCTACACCGTAACTGCCGAAAGAAGCTCTGCGGATTCCGAATTTGAATGGGAGGTTAATTTCCTCCATTCCGATATGGATAACGTTGTTTATTTCTCTGAAAAAACAGGTGAAACAAATACCTTCACCCTTGTATATTTCAATGAAAGACCCCATCACGACGGCATTCTCGAAGCCCATTTCTTTTATGATACGGGTGATGACCGTATGAAAGAGTGGCATTCCGTAGAGGTTGATTTCAGCTCGGGCGAGGCTGTTGTTATTTGGGAAAGCGGTAATTCAGAAACAAACAATCAGGAGGCAACACAATGAAAAGGACAATTTCTTTAATTCTTGCACTCATTATGGTTATGGCGATTGCACCGCTGAATGCTTTTGCGGCAGAGTCTGACAAGCTCGTCAAAAACATAGAAATAACCATCGATACACGAATCGCAGGCAAAACACCCTCGGAATGTGCCGATTTCCTCACCGTCGGCGGCGAAGGCGTTAAGTTGGATTGCAGCACCTTCAAGGCATACTATACTGACGGACATTTCAACAGCGGTGTCAAGGAAGCCGAAGTGTTTGAAGAGGGCAGAAGTT
>JAZNUD010000039.1:0-70727 GCA_045592085.1 Acutalibacteraceae bacterium
TCTTTATGAAAAGGCATGGCCTGAAATTCTCTCCGCATTCCGTACCCTCGGAATGGGCGACCCCAAGGATTTCTACGATGCAATCATTTCCGCAGGTTTTCCGCTTCGCAAGGGCAGCGTAGGTACACTCGGCGAGCTTTCACCCAAGCCCCATCCCTGGCTCTATTCCGAAACCTCAATCGTAGGTCTCGGCGAAGCCTTTGCTGACAGAAACAGAGTTGTCGGCATCGAGGACAGCGGCGCAGGTGCCTGCTCCGTACGTCTTGCCGGCTACACAACAATCGGCATCGCAGGCGGTAATATCGAATCAAGCGGCACAAAGGCAGTTTGCTCACACTTCTGCAATAACTTTGCCGAAATTATGAAGATTATCAAAGGATAAGGAGAAGAATTATGGATAAAAAAGATAAGATTCAGTGTCACTTTATATCAAACACACACTGGGACAGAGAATGGCGTTTCTCGGCTCGCCGCACCCAGCATATGCTCGGTTATATGGTAGATATGCTTCTCGATATTCTCGATAAAAATCCCGATTACAAGCATTTCCATTTTGATTCGCAGACAATGCCCATTCAGGATTACCTTGAGGTTTACCCCGAAAAGAAGGAAAAGCTTCAGAAATACATTAAAGAGGGCAGAATCGCAGTCGGTCCCTGGTATTGCCTTCCCGACGAATTCACAGTCGGCAGTGAGGCTCTTATCCGTAACCTCCTTCTCGGTCACAAAATCGGTAAGGAAATGGGCGGCATAAGCAAAACGGGCTACTCACCCTTCGGCTGGGGTCAGATTTCTCAGCTTCCGCAGATTTATTCGGGCTTCGGCATCAACTTCGCTTCATTCTACAGAGGCATCAACACCTATAAGGCTCCCCGTTCGGAATTCTTCTGGGAAAGCCCCGACGGCTCAAGAATCTGGGCATCCCGTCTCGGCAAGAGACCCCGTTACAATATCTGGTACGTTGTTCAGAGACCCGTTTATTTCAACCAGGAAAACGAAAACAACAGAGATATGGTATGGAATGATAACAACGGCGTTTTCAAGCTCATCGACAGAGACTGGAAGCTCGATTATCAGTACACCCATCCCTTCTATGAATATCACGGCGAAAACATTCAGGCAAGAGCAGAGCAGGCTATCGCAGAGCAGAACGGCGACTGGACAACTCCTCACCGCTTCTGGTCAGCAGGTCACGACTCATCCTGCCCCGACGCAAGAGAAGTTCAGCTCATCAAGGACCTTGACGAAGCTCTTCCCGATGCAGATGTTTTCCACAGCACTCTGCGTGAAATGGAGCAGAGCATCATCGATAACTTCGACCCCGACTCACCCGTACTCAAGGGTGAAATGCGTGACCCCTACACCAAGGGCAGCGTAAGCATTCTCTGCGGCTGGATTCTTTCTGCAAGAACTTACATCAAGCAGGAGAACTTCGATACCGAAAGAAGACTCATCAACTACGCTGAGCCCTTCGCCGTATTCGCATCCCTTGCAGGTGCACCCTATCCCCAGAATTTCATCGACCTTTCATATAACTATCTTCTCCAGAATCACGGTCACGACAGTATCGGTTCGTGCGGCAGAGACGTTGTTTACGAGGACGTAATGAGCCGTTACAGACAGTCAAGAGAGCTTTCAAGCTGCATTTTTGAGCGTGCATTTATGGATATCGCAGGCGACATCGACCTTCGCTCCTTCAGCAGAGACGATGCGGCAATCGTTGTTTTCAACCCTGCACCCTTCAAGAGAAGCGAAACTGTCAGCCTTCGCGTTGAAATTCCTGCCGAATGGAAAACGGGCACCTTCGAAATCGTTGACGAGGACGGCAACGTAATCAAGTATCAGGTTATCGAATCCAACGATAACAATGCTCAGATTATCCAGAATCCCAACGACACCGCAAACGTACTCCACACAAGACAGCGTCTTATCGCTGCCGAGGTCAAGGATATCCCCGCAATGGGATACAAAACCTTTAAAATGCGTCCCACATACAACGTCAGAGCAACAACTCCCGTTACTCTCCTCAAGACAAATCAGGTTATGGAAAACGAATTCCTCCGCGTAACCTTCAACAGCAACGGTACCTACAACGTTGTTGACAAGGAAACAGGCAAGGTTTACGAAAACCTCGGCTTCTTCAAGGACGGCGGCGAAATCGGCAATCCCTGGGAGCATTTTGTACCCGAATTCAATGAGATTTTCACAACTCTCAACGAAAACGCAACCATCACTCTCCTCCGTGACGGTGAATTCGAAACCGCATACAAGATTTCAATGCGCTGGATGCTTCCCGAAAAGCGTTCCGCTGACGAAAAGTCAAGAAGCGTACACAAGCTTCCCGTTGATATCGACAGCGTTGTTACACTCCGTAAGGGTGCAAGATACGTTGAAATCGAAACAACAATCAACAACCGCTGCGAGGACCACTACCTCCAGGTTGCATTCCCCACAGGCATAAAGAGCGAATTCTCATATGCTCAGGGTCAGTTTGACGTTGTTAAGCGTCCCGTTGCTCTTCCCGATTACTCACTCTATGATGAAATCCCGATGACAGAGCATCCCATGAATTCATTCGTTGACCTTACAGACGGCGAGGTCGGTGCGGCTCTTCTCAACACAGGTCTCAAGGCTTACGAGGCTGCCGATGATGAATGCGGCACACTCTACCTCTCACTCATCAGAGCATATCCCCTTCGTATTTGCGTAACTGCAGATATGCAGAATTACAGCGACTGGGACAAGGGCTCACAGTGCATCGGCGTCAACACCTTCCGCTACGCATTTATGCCTCATAAGGGTGACTGGGAAGAGGGCAACGTATGGCAGGAGAGCGAGCGCTTCAACCTCTACTGCACAGCTGCTCAGCTTGCTCCCACAGCTCACGGCAAGAATCCTCTCACCCACGCATTCCTTGAGCTTAAGGACGAATGCCTCAACGTCAGCGGCATCAAGAAGAGCGAGGACGGCGAAGGCTACATCGTCAGACTCTTCAACCCCTCTGACAAGACGGTCAAGAACGCAATCCGTCTCAACGGCGGTATCGCTCCCATCGAAAAGGTACAGTCTCCCGTTGAAAGACAGATGGCTGAATTCGAGCTTCCCGCATACTCGGGCAAGAAGTGGAAGGAAATCAAGCTTGTTACTCTCGAAGAGCTTGACTCCGCTCCCCTCACCGTTGATGCAGACGGCTTCGCAGAATTCGAAATCACAGGCAAAAAGATTCTCACAATCAAATTTGTCGGCTAATTAAAAATACCTGTCGGAGTTTCGGCTCCGGCAGGTTTATTTTTTAAAAGTCCTTGTTATCGGACAGAATGTGTTGTATAATGAAGCCATAATATCAAAGGAGCGTTGATTATGGCAAAATCCGCTAACCAGAAGCTAAAGCTTTTATACCTTCTTCGTTTTCTTATGCAGAATTCCGACGAAGCCCATCCCCTCAGTATGGCGCAGATAATTGAAGAGCTTGCAAACAACGGCATATCCGCAGAGAGAAAAAGCATCTATGACGATATCGAAGCACTCCGCCTTTTCGGGGTTGATATCGTTCAGCTTAAAGGCAAAAACGGCGGTTACTACATCGGCGAGCGTGATTTTGAGCTTCCCGAGCTCAAGCTCCTTGTTGACAGCGTGCAATCCTCAAAATTCATCACGCAGGACAAAACCTACAAGCTCATCAAGAAAATCGAAAGCCTTGCGAGCATCTATGACGGTCAGCTTCTTCAAAGGCAGGTTTTCGTCACAAACAGAGTCAAAAGCATGAACGAAAGCATCTACTATGCGGTTGACGTTATTTCCGATGCGATTACCAAAAACCGAAAAATCAGATATCAGTATTTTGAATACACCGTTGAAAAAGAACGCCGACTGCGACACGGCGGTAAATACTATGAAATCAGCCCGTTTTCGCTGATATGGGACGATGAAAACTACTATATGCTCGGCTGGGATTCCGAAGCCGGAAAGATGAAGCATTACAGGGTTGACAAGATGCAGAAGGTTTCTCTCTCCGATGATGAACGCGAAGGCGTTGAGGAATTTGAAAAATTCGATATGTCCGCTTACTCAAAAACGGTTTTCGGTATGTTCGGCGGAACGGAGCAAAAAGTAAAACTCCGCTTTTCAAACAGACTTGTCGGCGTTGTGCTTGACCGCTTCGGCAGGGAAACAACAATCATTCCCGACGGTGACGAGCATTTCACCGTAACGCTCAGCGTTGTCGTCAGCCCGCAGTTTTTCGGCTGGATTTTCGGATTCGGAAGCGACGTTGAAATTCTCTCACCCGAAGAAGTCCGCAAAGAAATGAAAAAGCAGGCAGAGGAAATCCTCGGAAAATATTGACGGAAAACAAAAGCTCCTTCCAAGAGTGTCACGCCCTTGGAAGGAGCAATTTTTATTCTGCGTTTGCCGCATCAATAACTCTGTTTATAATTTTTTCAAGCTGTTCAAAGCTTTCAAGCGAACCGATTTCCTGCCTCAATGCGGCGGCACCCCGTATTCCCTTGATATACCAGGCGGCGTGCTTTCTCGCCTCACGCATTCCGACGTAATCGCCCTTGTTTTCGCAAAGCTGTTTTATATGGCGGAGCATAACCTTCATCCTCTCCTCAATCGGAGGGTCGGGCAGAATGATTCCGCTATCAAAATATTCGTTTATCTGCTTAAAAATCCACGGTGCTCCGAGCGCACCTCTGCCAATCATAATAAAATCACAGCCCGTTGCGTTGAGCATATTTTCCGCCGAATGCACGTCAACGATATCGCCGTTGCCGATAACGGGTACACTCACCGCTTCCTTGACCTGCCTGATGATATCAAGATTGACGGGCGGTGCATACATCTGCTTTCTCGTTCTGCCGTGAACGGTTATCGCCGCCGCACCTGCCTTTTCGAGCAATGTTGCCATATAAACGGCATTAATATTTTCCTCATCCCAGCCTGCACGGATTTTGACCGTTACGGGAATATCAACCGCAGAAACGACCTTTTCGGTTATCCTTGCGGCAAGGTCGGGGTCTTTCATCAGTGCGCTTCCGCCGCCGTTGCCTGCAATCTTCGGTGCAGGGCAACCCATATTGATATCAATAACTGGGCATCCCGTTGCCGCCGTTTTTTTTGCGGCCTCCGCCATAATTTCAGGCTCACAGCCGAAAATCTGCACCGCCGCCGCTTTTTCGGTTTCGCCGAGCTGCATAAGACTGTCAGACTTTCTGTCGTGCATCGTCAGACCCTTCGAGCTGACCATTTCGCTCACAACGTAAGCCGCGCCGAATTCGATGCAAAGCTCACGGAAAGCTCTGTCCGCAACACCTGCCATCGGCGCAAGCGCTGCATGACCTTTTATTTCAAAATTACCTATTTTCATCCGATACTCCGTAAAAATTATTCTTACAATCCTCAGCCCTACGGGTAGCTCCTTTCAAAAGGAGCCCAAGAGACAAACCAACTGCAACAAAATCAACTAAACAAATAAACCATATTTACCTCTTTACAATCAGGCTCATCAACAACATCTGTTTCCTTAAAACCAAGCTTTTCATAAATATGCTTGGCGTGATTGTTTCCCTTAATGTAAGTTGTTGTCATTATTTTTATACTGTAATTTTCCTTCATAAAAAGAAGAAGTTCTGTTAAGGCTTTTTCTCCCAATCCCTTGTTTTGAAATTTACTGTCAATTGCAAAATCCCACAAAAAGAAACAACCTCTTTCAAACTCTCTTATCATAGCAAAGCCAATTAATTCAGAATCGTCAAAAATATCAAAAGCAATAACCTTATAATCTTTAATTCCCTGTAAAATCGTTTCTTTTGATGAAAGCTGTTTTTCCTGTTCTTTTGAAACCGAAATTTTCATCGAATCAGATTTAACAAAATTCATAATTTCACCGTTCATATGATATTGTTTAATTCATCTTATGTTACCATTATTTTGATATTATTTCAATAAAATTCAAAAAAATAGTGAAATTTACAGAATATGTGATATAATGTAAAATGAGGTGATTTGGAATGAAACTTCTCGCCATTGACGGCAACAGTATACTTAACAGAGCTTTCTACGGAATCAAGCTCCTGACCACCAAGGACGGTAAACAGTTCACAAACGGAATTTACGGATTCCTCACCATACTTTTAAGACTCACCGATGAGGTCAAGCCCGATTCGGTTGCCATAGCATTTGACGTTAAAGCCCCTACCTTCCGCCACAAAATGTATGACGGATATAAGGCTAACAGAAAAGGTATGCCCCCCGAGCTTGCACAGCAGCTTCAGCCCCTCAAGGATTTGCTCTCGGCAATGGGCTATAAAATCCTCGAAGCTCCCGGCTGGGAGGCAGACGATATTCTCGGCACCCTCGCAGGTGCGTGCGGTGAAGGCGATTTCTGCTACATTGCAACGGGAGACAGAGATTCCCTTCAGCTTGTAAGGGATAACGTCAACGTGCTTCTTGCCTCAACGAAAATGGGCAGACCCCAGAGCGTTTGCTATGACAGAGCAAAAATCAGGGAAGAATACCTTGTTGATGCCGAAAAAATGGTTGATATCAAGGCTCTTATGGGCGACAGCTCCGACTGTATCCCCGGCGTTGCGGGCATCGGCCAGAAAACTGCGCAGGACCTTGTAAGCCGCTTCGGCACAATCGAAGAAATCTACGAAAATCTCGAATCACTCGATATCAAAAAGGGTGTTCACGACAAGCTCGCAAACGACAGAGATATGGCTTTCTTAAGCCGTGAGCTCGGCACAATCCGCAGGGATGCTCCCGTCGAAACAAGCTATGAGGCTTATATTCCTGCCGAGGCTGATGCTTTCAGGGTCACGGGTATGCTTGCTCAGCTTGAGATGTTCAAAATGATTGAGCGTCTCGACCTCAAGGCTCCCGAAAAGCCTGCCGAAACCGAATCCGCACCCGAAATCTGCACTGCCTGCTACGAGCAGGAGGATTTGAAATTCCTTTATAACAAGCTCAGAAAAGACGGCGAAGCATATTTCATTTTTGACAGCGGTATTTTCTATTTCAAGGCTGACAACGGCGTTGCAGAGGTTGTGCCGATGAACGCAGGCTACGTTGAATTCTGCACAGAATTCCTTTTCAACAAGGATATAAAAAAATACACCTACAACGCAAAATCGCTCTATGCGTTTTTCTATGACTACGGCAACGACATCGAGGTCAACAGTATCTGCGGTGACGCGATGCTTTCGGCATATCTCATCAACCCCTCATCGGGTGCATATGACTTAAAACGAATCATTGCCGAATATGCAAACGCAGAATTCACCGAGGGTGACGAAACCGCATTTTACGCCGCTTATCTTCCCTCTGCTTTTGAAAAGCTGAATGCTCTGATTGACGAGCATAATCAGACAAAGCTGCTCACCGATATCGAACTACCCCTCTCAAAAGTTCTTGCATCAATGGAGCGTGAAGGCTTCCTCGTTGATGCAAAGGGAATCAGGGATTTCGGAGCAATGCTCCAGGGCAGAATCGAGGGTCTTGTTTCGGATATTTACGCCGAAGCAGGCTACGAATTCAATCTCAACTCCCCGAAACAGCTCGGAGAAGCTCTTTTCGAGAAAATGGGACTGCCTGCAAAGAAAAAGACGAAAAGCGGATATTCCACAAGTGCCGACGTGCTCGAAGGTCTTGCGGAGGATTATCCGATTGTTGCAAAAATACTCGAATACAGAACTCTTGCAAAGCTCAAATCAACCTACTGTGACGGACTTCTGAAGGTCATCTGCGACGACGGAAGAATCCGTTCAACCCTCAATCAGACCGAAACGAGAACGGGCAGAATCTCTTCAACAGAGCCGAATCTGCAGAATATTCCCGTCAGAAACGAGCTCGGCAGAGAAATGCGAAAATTCTTTAAAGCCCGTGAAGGCTGGACACTCATTGACGCCGACTATTCGCAGATTGAGCTTCGTGTGCTTGCTCACGTTGCGAATGACGAAAATATGCTCAATGCATTCAATAACGGTGACGATATCCACGCAATCACCGCTTCGCAGGTATTCAATATGCCGCTTATGATGGTCACTCCGCTTATGAGAAGCAGAGCAAAGGCGGTCAATTTCGGCATCGTTTACGGCATCGGCGCATTCTCCCTTGCAAAGGATATCGGCGTTTCAAGAGCCGAAGCAGACAGTTATATCAAAGGCTACCTCGCAAACTTCAGCGGAGTAAGCCGCTATATGAAGGAAGTTGTTGAAAAAGCAAAAGAAAACGGCTACGTTGAAACGGTATTTGCAAGAAGAAGATATCTTCCCGAACTGAGCTCCTCCAACGCAATGATGAGAGCCTTCGGCGAAAGAGTGGCACTCAATATGCCTATTCAGGGCACAGCCGCAGATATCATCAAAATTGCAATGATAAGAGTCTGGCAGAAGCTCAATGAGCAGCATCTGCGTGCAAGACTCATTATGCAGGTGCACGACGAGCTCATCGTTGAAGCTCCTGAAGAAGAGGCAAACACGGTTGCAAGCATCGTCAAGCACGAAATGGAAAACGCAGTTAAAATGCACGTTATGATGCAGGCAGACGTCGGCATCGGCAAAACGTGGTTTGACGCTAAATAGTGAATAATGAAGTTTGAAAAGTGAAGAGTTAAGGATGAATATTTTATTTGTTTGCACCGGCAACACCTGCCGCAGTCCGATGGCTGAGGGCATATTCAAAAAAATCGTTGCCGACAAAAAACTGGATAATATAAATGCATCGAGCGCAGGTCTTTTCGCAATGTCGGGTGACGAGGTTGCTCACAACGCCGTTGAGGCGGCAGAGCGTTTCGGATGCGATATCTCCGCTCACAGAGCAAGACGCATAACCTCATACGTGCTTGACGAAACAGACCGCTTCGTCTGTATGACACCCGAACACGCGGCAAGCCTTGCACTTTACGTGCCGAGAGAAAGGATAACCGTTCTCGGCGGAGGAATCCCCGACCCCTACGGCGGAAATCTTGAAACCTACCTCACCTGCGCAAACAGCATAAGGGTTGCTCTGCTTGAGCAGTTTGACGAAATCATTTCGGAGGAAACAAAATGAATTTTTCCGTAACCGAAATGACCTCAGAGCATATTGCGCAAATTGCACAGCTCGAAAGAGAGTGCTTTTCAGCCCCTTGGAGTGAAAACGCACTCGCAGAGGAGCTTTCTAATCCCGATTCTCATTTTCTCGTTGCCGAGTGCGGCGAAATTGCAGGGTATATCGGCGTGCAGGAAATCTGCGGTGAGGCATACATCACAAACGTTGCCGTTTTCGAAAAACACCGCAAAAAAGGAATCGGCAGAATGCTCCTGAAAGCCGCTGCCGACGGGGCTTTATCAAGAAACTGCGAATTCATTACTCTTGAAGTGCGTGTCAGCAATTCCGCCGCAATTGCCCTCTATGAATCCGAAGGCTTTGAAATGGTCGGAGTCAGAAAAAATTTTTATGCTTCTCCCGTTGAGGACGGAGCTATCTATACCAAATATTTTTCCGGAGGTATATCGGAATGAAAATACTTGCAATCGAATCTTCCTGCGACGAAACCGCCGCAGCCGTTGTTGAGGACGGCAGAAAGGTGCTTTCAAGCGTTATCGCTTCGCAGGTCAAGGAGCACATCGTTTACGGCGGTGTTGTGCCCGAAATCGCATCAAGAATGCATACTCAGGCTATATCGGGCGTTGTTTCAAAGGCTCTTGAGGATGCGGCAGTTACATATGCTGACCTTGACGCAATCGCAGTCACCTATGCGCCCGGTCTTATCGGTGCGCTGCTTGTCGGTGTCAACTTTGCAAAGGGTCTTTCGTATTCAACTGGCCTCCCGCTTGTGCCCGTCCATCATCTTCGCTCACATATTGCCGCTAACTATATCACCCAACCCGAGCTTGAGCCGCCCTTCCTCTGCCTTGTTGTTTCGGGCGGCCACAGCCACATAGTTGCGGTCAACAGCTATACAGATTTCAAAATCATCGGCAGGACACGGGACGATGCCGCAGGCGAATGTATGGACAAAGCAGCAAGAGCAATGGGGCTGCCCTATCCCGGCGGCGTCAACCTCGACAAAATCAGCGTTGACGGTGACCCCTCGCTTTATAAGCTGCCCCGTCCTAAGGTAGACGGCAGTGACTACGATTTCAGCTTTTCGGGTCTGAAAACCGCTGTGGTTAACATCATCCATAATTCGAAGCAGAAGAATATTGAAATCAGCATCCCCGACCTCGGTGCGGCGTGCATCGAAACCGTTGCGGACTGCCTTGTCAGCAATACCGTCAGAGCCGCCGAAGAATTCGGTTTCCGCAGAATTGCACTTGCAGGCGGTGTTTCGGCAAACTCCCGTCTGAGAACAAGAATGAAGACTGTCTGCGCAGAAAAAGGCTGGGAACTCTTTATGCCCGAACTTTCCCTCTGCGGAGACAATGCCGCTATGGTCGGTGCGCAGGGATATTATGAATTCCTCAAAGGAAATATTGCAGGATTGGAGCTCAACGCCTTCGCAACGATGCCGATTGACGAATAAAAACAATAAATTCCGCCACAAAAATGAATTCCCCAAAAATAGCTTATGCAAATATTGACTTTATTCTATTTTATGGTATAATTATAATGGGTAAAGTTGGAGATGATAATAACGGTATGTTTCATTATCTCACAAAAAATCTTTTCCCGTCTCAATTAATTTGTTAATTTTTAGTTGGTTTTCCACAATCGAAAGGAGAATAAATTATGGAAAATATGACATCCAATAAGAGCGTTCTTTCCTGGATTCAGGAAAAGGTTGAGCTCGTTAAGCCTGACAATATCGTCTGGATTGACGGCTCGGAAGAGCAGCTTGAACAGCTTCGTGCAGAGGCTTGCTCAACAGGCGAAATGATCAAGCTCAACGAGGAGCTCCTCCCCGGCTGCTATCTTCACAGAACAGCAGTTAACGACGTTGCCAGAGTTGAAGGCAGAACCTTCATCTGCGCTCCCACAAAGGAAGAAGCCGGCCCCACCAACAACTGGATGGATCCCGCTGAAGCTTACGAAATGCTCTACGCTATCGCAAAGGACAGCTACAAGGGCAGAACAATGTACGTTATCCCCTATTCAATGGGTCCCGTCGGCTCAAAGTTCTCCAAGGCAGGTATCGAGCTCACAGACTCCATCTACGTTGTTCTCAATATGGCTATTATGACCAGGGTCGGCAAGGCAGTTCTTGACGCTCTCGGCGACAGCAACGACTGGGTTCGCGGTCTCCACTGCAAGTGCGAAATCGACGAAGAAAAGAGATACATCTGCCAGTTCCCCCAGGACAACACAATCATCTCCGTTAACTCAGGTTACGGCGGAAACGTTCTTCTCGGCAAGAAGTGCTTCGCTCTCAGAATCGCTTCATATCAGGGCAAGAACGAAGGTTGGCAGGCAGAGCATATGCTCATCCTCGGTCTCCAGAAGCCCGACGGCGAAATCAGATACATCTGCGCTGCATTCCCCTCAGCTTGCGGCAAAACCAACCTTGCTATGCTTATTCCTCCCGAGGGATACTATAAGAACGGCTACCGCGTATGGTGCGTAGGCGACGATATTTCCTGGATCCGCAAGGGTGACGACGGCAGACTCTATGCCATCAACCCCGAAAACGGCTTCTTCGGCGTTGCTCCCGGCACAAACGAAAAGTCCAACCCCAACGCTCTTGCATCAACAAAGCAGGGCACAATCTTCACAAACGTTGTTCACAACCTCGACAACAACACCGTTTGGTGGGAAGGTCTCGACAAGAATCCTCCCGCAAACGCAATGGAATGGAAGGGCAATCCCTGGAACGGTCAGGAAAGCACAGAAAAGGGTGCTCATCCCAACAGCCGTTTCACAGCTCCTGCAAAGAACTGCCCCTGCATCAGCTCCGAGTTTGAGAATCCCCAGGGCGTTCCGATTTCAGCTATCGTATTCGGCGGCAGACGTGCAAAGCTTGCTCCCCTTGTATATCAGTCAAGAGACTGGAACCACGGCGTATTCGTTGGCTCAATCATGGCTTCCGAAACAACAGCAGCCGCTGCAGGCGCAGTAGGCGTTGTTCGCCGCGATCCCATGGCAATGCTTCCCTTCTGCGGCTACAATATGGCTGATTACTGGCAGCATTGGATTGATATCGGTGCAGGTCTTGATCCCGAAAAGGCTCCCAAGATCTTCAACGTTAACTGGTTCCGCAAGGATGACGAAGGCAACTTTATGTGGCCCGGCTTCGGTGACAACCTTCGTGTTCTTGATTGGATCATCGACCGTTGCGAAGGCAAGGTTGAAGCTGACGAAACAGCTATCGGCTTTGTTCCCAAGGCAGCAGACATCAACCTTGAAGGCATTGAAGACGAGGTAAGCGCAGAGCAGCTTGCAGAGCTTCTCAGCGTTGACGTTTCCCTCTGGGGCGACGAAATCGCAGGCATCGAAGAATTCTACGGCAAGTTTGATAAGCTTCCCGAGGCTCTTGTTGCCGAGCTCAACACTCTCAAGGCAAACATTAAATAATTATCAGGGCGGTGCTTCATTCGGAGTGCCGCCCTTTTGTTGAGGTAAAATATGAAAAACTACAAACACATCCTCTTTGATCTTGACGGCACGCTCACCGACCCAGCCGTAGGAATAACGACCTGCGTTGCCTATGCACTGAAAAAATTCGGCATTGAGGTTGATGATATATCAACGCTCAACCATTTCATCGGGCCTCCCCTGCTCGACACTTTTATGGAAGATTACGGATTCTCCAAAGAAAAGGCACAAACAGCGATTGACTATTACAGAGAGCGTTTCAGGACCAAGGGCCTTTACGAAAACGTTGTTTATGACGGTGTTTTTGAAATGCTTGAAGCGCTGAAAAAAGGCGGCAGGGAAATCATTCTTGCCACCTCAAAGCCAGAGCCGTTTGCGAAAGAAATTCTTCGCCATTTCGGACTGGAAAAATATTTTCTTTTCATTGCAGGAAGTAATTTTGACGGCACGAGAACGGCAAAATCGGAGGTTATCGAATACGCACTTGAAAGCGCAGGTGTTTCCGATAAATCAGCCTGCATTATGATTGGCGACAGAAAGCACGATATCATCGGTGCGCAGAAAACGGGGCTCGATTCAATCGGTGTGCTTTACGGATACGGCAGCAGAGAAGAGCTTGAAAACGCAAATTCAACATATATTGCCGAAACCGTTGAGGATATCACAAAATTAATAATCTGATAAAAAAAGACCCCCGATTTTCATCGGGGGTTAAGCTATACTCAGAGTTCATATCCAAAGCCGATTGTTGCACTTGTGTTTGTCATTTCAATGGGTGATTCACCGATGTCTATAACAACTCCGTCCATATTCATCGTCATATTATAATACCATTCACCGTAAAGAATTTCATCCGTTGCATCGTCAATGATGCAGGCAATTTTACAGTCGGTATAAACGATTTCAACGTTTTCAAATCCCGTAATAATACCGGTTTCTTCAAATATACCCGCAAAATTTCCTGCCGTACCCATTGCCCTTGAAACGGGACCTCCGTTTTCGCCGTCAGCATATGCGTCGTCTGTCTGACTCTTGACCTCAATGATTACGGTTGTCAGACCTTCCTCGTCGGTACTCATCTTTGCGCTGATAACGTCATCCGCTTTCAGCTCGCCCTTGCCGGGAATATCGTAATATTCATAAACTTCATCTTCAAGCATATCCTTGAGCATTGGCTTCGCAAAGGAAATGGCGCTTGTACCTGAACCCATTTTAATATCTTCAAGAGACATTGTGTTCTTGACCAGCGGTGCATCCTTATCAGTCTCGATAACCGCATTATTATAAACCTCAAGCACCTGAGCAACGTTGCTGTTAACGTTTTCGCCGAGGACAAACTCGGGTCTCTTTTCTCCGCCGATGCCGAAAAGATTCAGAATCGCCATAACAACCGAAACAATAAGGGAAATAATCTTTGAAATAATCGCCATATTTATTCCTCGCTTTCTTTTTTCTGGTAATTTAATTATATCAGCGTAACCCAATAAAATCAACACAAATATCAGGCTACAGCTTCTTTCGAGATAATATTATCACAAGATGAGATAATTGTCAATATCTCAAAATGAGAAACGTATAATATTATCAAGGAGGGAGTTTATGAGATTGAAGGCATTACGCGAGGACCGCGACATAACGCAGAGGACTCTTTCCGATTATCTGAATATAAGGCAAAACACCTATTCACAATATGAAAACGGGCAGAGACAGCTGCCCATTGACACGCTGATAAAGCTTGCGGATTATTTTGACACGTCAACCGACTATATTCTTGAATTGACGGACAATCCCAACAAATATCCGCGATCCAAAAAATAACAAAAAGACAAGGTTCATCACCTTGTCTTTTGTTTTTACACTTCTGTATATTCTTTCTTATCACCGATAAAGAGCGGATTGCCGTCGGGTGAGCAGATATCAACAGCCTTGTTGATAACCGAGAAGCGCACGTCCTTATGCTCGCCGCCGTATTCACCGTCGAGCGTCCATTTTTCGGGATTATCGAATATCATTCTTGCTCTTGTTGTTTTGAAATAAAGAATCTGGTCGCCGTCAAAATCTCCTTTGCGTACCTTGCCGAGAAGCTTCAGCACGTCAAGCGGACCGTTGACTCTGCGGATGAGAAGCACCTCAAAAACACCGTCGTCAAGTCTGACGTCGTTTTTATCATATTTGAACGTGCCTGCAACGGTGGTTGCATTTGAAATTGCGCCGAAATAGAAATCGTCCTCAATAACGCCGCCATCATACTCAATTTTCATATGAGTCGGCTTGATTTCTTTAATAAGCTGAGGCAGCTTGAGAATTGCGCCGTCAATAACATAGGCTGCGTGTCCGAGCTTGTTTTTCATTTTCTGCGACGTACCGTAGGAAAGCGAAATTCCGAAACCGAAGGACGCAACGTATGTAAAGAATTTGTTGTTGAAAAGTCCGATATCGTAGCCGTTGGTATTGCCGTCGATGATAATATCGGTTGCCGCCTTGAAATCGCCCATAGGCAGACCGATGGTGGTAGCAAGGTCATTGGTTGAGCCTGCAGGAATATAGCCGACGGGAACTCGGGTCGGGAGCTGCATAATACCGTTGATGGTTTCATAGAGAGTACCGTCTCCACCGCAGCACACTACCATATCGTGACCGTCGATATTCTTAAGAACGATATCGGTTGCATCGCCGGGTCCCGTTGTTGTTTTAACGGTAAAATCATAATCCTCCGATGAAAAACGGTCAACAATATCAAACGTACCCGCTCTTGTTTTGTTTTTGCCTGCACAGGGATTGACTATCAGGAGCACTTTTCTTTTTTTACTCATAAAATATCCTCTTTCTCTTTTCTGCCTTGAGATTATAACACAACCTTTTCTTTTTTTCAATATTATAATATAAACCATATTATATTGCTATATTGTGAAAAATATGTTATAATGTCTTAAATTTTTATAACTAAACCGAAAGGATAATGAAAATGAAAGTCAAAAAGCTTCTCAGCATCATTCTTTCAGCCTGCATTCTCATCTGCGCTTGCGCAGTGCCTTCAATTGTTTCGGCTGAAGAAACGCACACCCATGAATGGTCATCCGAATGCAAAACCGATTGCGGCGGTGAATGCGGCGTCAGCCCCGTTATCATCGTTCACGGCATTATGCAGTCGCAGGTTTACGTTCAGGATAAAGAAGGCAACGACATTATGACCAGCGACGGCTTCCCGATTGTTGAAGGTATGGATATGGCGTTTATGTTTGATACCGTTGCGCTCGGAAACGCCTTCAAGGAAGCAATCGGCGAAATCCTTCTCTCAATCGCAACGCTCAACAAAGATGCTTTGCTTGATACCGTTCTTGAAATTCTTGACGAAAGCTTCTCAAGCCATTATTTCAATCCCGACGGCACAAGAACAAACGGCGTTGCTGTTGACGAATACTGGTATTCACTTGAAGAGTGTATGACCAAGCCTGACAAGTCCTACGGCTACGCAAAGGGCTACGGCAAAGATGAAAACGGCAATACCCTCCCCACCACCAAATATAAAACGGAATTCGATTTCATCAAAAGACAGGTTGATATCACGGGATTCTGCGAGGATTACGGCTACGATCACGCATATTACTATGCATACAGCTCATTCGGTGACACTCTCGAAGCTGCCGCAAACCTCAACGAATACATCGATATGGTAAAGGCTCAGACGGGCCACGATAAGGTAAGCCTTGTTTTCATCAGCCTCGGCGGTACTATCGGCAACGCTTTCCTTTCCGAATACTGCGACCCCACCGAAATTGACAGAGTTGTTTTCGCAGCAGCCGCTGTTGACGGCTCATATCTTCTCGGTGACCTTATGGCAGGCAATTCCGTTCTTGATGACGGAAACGCAATCTACAATGATCTTATCCCCAACCTCATTGCAATCCTTGCAGAGGAATACGAGGCCCTTGCATATCTCGGAAACGCCGTTGCAAGAGCAATTCCCCAGCAGCTTTTCAGCGATTTCCTCACCGAAGTTCTTGAAAGAGCAATTAACGAGGTGCTCGGCAAGCTCATTCATAACTGCCCCTCAATGTGGGCTCTTGTCCCGAGCGAAATGTATCCCGAGCTGAGCAAGGAACTGATTTCCGATAAAGAACACGAGCTTCTTAAAGCAAAAACCGATAAATACTATGAAATCCAGAAGAACGCTGCAAAAACCGTCAAAGAAATGACCGGAAAGGGCGTTGACATCTTCGTTATCTGTGGCTATGACCTTGAGCTTCTCGGTCTTGTCAAGCACTATCAGCTCAGCTCCGATAACGTTATTCAGGCGGAATCAACCTCAATCGGCGCAACCTTTGCCGATGCTGGTGCAGCTCTTCCCGAGGATTATAAGCCCGCAATCGACAAAACATATATCAGCCCCGACGGTGCGGTTGATGCAGGCACCTGCGCCCTGCCCGACAGAACCTGGTTCATCAGGGGCCAGAGCCATCTCAAGCTGCAGTCAAGCATCAATGACGTTATCGAGCTTTGCATCCAGCTTATTTCAAACTACGAAATCACCGATGCAAGAGAAAACAACGGCGGATACGAGCAGTTTATCGATTACCGCAACCTCTCCAAAATCGAGAGTATGATTGACAAATATGACGAAGCTGACCTTTCCGCAATCCCTGCCGACAAGCTTGAAGCACTCAATGCGGCTTACAAAAAGGCAACCGAGCTTCTCGCAGACAGAGACTGGGATGCAGAGGAAGCACTTGAGGTTGAAAAAGAGCTTTACACCGAAATGTATAACGCAGGTCTTTACGGAGACAAATCTCCTTTTGTGGTATATACTCTTATGCCGATTCTCACAAAAATCGCAAAGGCATTCAGCGACGTTTTTGAAAAGATTTTCGGTGGCAAGGATTACTGGAAATTCTCCGCAGGAATACTTCTTGATATTCTCAAAAGCATTAAATAACCGGAAAGAGCAGGAGAAATCCTGCTCTTTTTACATATTTTTCAAGTTATATATTGAAAAATGATTTCCGCGGTGTTAGAATATCATCTATCCTTACCGAAAGGAAGTCATCGCTTGAAAAATCCCTTCAAAAAAGGTATGCTCAACGGCTTGCCGATTGCGCTAGGATATTTTTCCGTTTCATTCGGATTCGGAATTCTCGCAATGCAATCGGGACTGAAAGCCATTGAAGCAGTTATTATATCGCTCACAAACCTCACCTCGGCAGGTCAGGCAATGGGCGTTGCCATCATCTCCGCAGGCGGCACTTTGCTTGAAATGGCGGCAACACAGCTCGTTATCAACCTGCGTTATTCCCTTATGGCAATTACGCTCTCACAAAAGCTTGACGATTCATTCACAACGCCGCACCGATTGCTTGCCGCCTACGGCATAACGGATGAGATTTTCGCCGTTGCCGCCGCCCAGGACTGCAAGCTCGTGCCGTCATATATGTACGGTATGATTTCAGTTGCCGCCGCCGGATGGGTCGGAGGCACGCTCGCAGGGTCGGTTGCCAGTATGCTTCTTCCCGTTTCACTAACAAACGCAATGGGCATTATGCTTTACGGAATGTTCATCGCAATCATCATTCCGCCTTCAAAAACCGACCACAGAGTCCTCTCTGCAATCGTTATTGCCGCAATACTGAGCTGCGCATTCAAATTCTGGCTCCCCTCGGTTTCGGGCGGCTTTGCAATCATCATCAGCGCAATCGTTTCCGCAGTTATTGCCGCTCTCCTTTTCCCCGTTGATGAAGAAAAGGAGGAAAGTGAAGAATGAGCATTGCAATTTATATCCTCGTTATGGCGGGCGTTACATATCTCATCAGAATGCTTCCGCTTGCGCTTTTCAGAAAAAAAATCAAATCAAGATTCTTCAAAAGTGTTCTTTACTATATCCCCTACGCCGTACTCAGCGCAATGACCTTCCCCTCGATTTTTTATTCAACGGGAAACACCGTCACCGCCGCAACAGGCACGGTTGTTGCTGTTATTCTTGCCTATTTCAAGCTGCCGCTGATTGTTGTTTCCGTCGCCGCCTGCGCCGCGGCATTCGTCTCGGGATTGTTCATATGAAAAAGGAAAAGCTGTCCTGCCGATTGGCAAGACAGCTTAATTTTTTATTCAAACAAGGGAGTTGAGAAATATCTCTCCGCAGTATCGGGGAGCACGGTAACAACCGTTTTTCCTTTTCCCAGCTTCTTTGCAAGTCGGATTGCCGCCGCAACGTTTGTGCCGCTGCTGATTCCGCACATAATGCCCTCTTTTGAAGCAAGGTCCTTTGAGGTCTGCAGAGCCTCTTCATCGCCGATGATGCAAACGTCATTGAAGATATTCGTATTGAGAATCTCGGGGATAATTCCGTCACCGATGCCCATCTGAATATGAGTTTCAATTGAGCCGCCCGAAAGAATTGCCGCATTTTCGGGTTCAACCGCCCAGATTTCGATATCGGGATTCTCTGCCTTGAGAGTTTCACCGATGCCCGTTATCGTTCCGCCCGTACCGATGCCCGAGCAGAAGCCGTGAATCGGGCCGCCCACCTGCCTGAGAATTTCCGCACCCGTTGCCGAGCGCTGAATTTCGGGGTTTGCGGGATTTTCAAACTGCTGGGGAACAAAAACGTCGGGATTCTCCGCTTTAAGCTTAAGAGCAAGCTCAAGGCATTCCTCGATGCATTTGCCGATGTTGCCTGCATCGTGAACAAGAACAACCTCTGCGCCGTAGTGCTCAACGAGCTTGCGCCTTTCTTCGCTGACGGAATCGGGCATAATAATCTTAACCTTATAGCCCTTCACCGCACCGACAAGAGCAAGACCGATGCCCTGATTTCCGCTTGTAGGCTCAACGATTACAGAATCCGCATTAAGCAGTCCCCTGCTCTCCGCATCGTTTATCATATTAAGTGCCGTACGTGTCTTGATAGAGCCGCCGACGTTGAGTCCTTCAAACTTAACGAGTATTTCAGCATCCTCGGGGGACGTCATATGCTGCAATCTGATTATCGGAGTGTTTCCGATTGCATCCAGAACCGTGTTACAAATCATTATAATTAAACCCTTCTCTTCGGTATAATACACTTCATTTTATGCTTGTTCGCTATTTTACGTTCAATGTATTATAGCACACGGAGAAGCGGTTTTCAATTCACCAAAAACGAGAAAAACAAGGATTAAAAATAATATAATTGTTTATTTTATATATTAAAAAGCCGCTGAAAACAGCGGCTTTAAAATCATCAGTTGAATAACATCAGTTGAATAAATAGAGAATTGCACTGAACGGAGCTGAAATATTTTTAAGAATAAGAAGCCACGCACCGAGAGTCTTCCAGAAAAACGCCGTAAAACGGCTGATTCCCATATCGGATGAAAAATCCTTATCCTTCATAACAAGCTCGTTCACCGTAAGCACGTCCGACTTAAACTTTTCGGGATTATCCTCATTGATTGTGATGAGTCTGCTGCCCCTTGTGAACTGATTACCGTAAGCGTGGAAGGTGGCTGCAGGGGTATTGATAATCTTGATTCCCTTGTACTTGACCTCATAAGAATTTATATGATCGTGACCCGAGAATACTGCGAGAACGTCGCCTCTTTCAAGCATAGCATCATACTGACCGTGGTTGTAGTAACCGGGTGAAGGGGCTTCAAAGAGATGACCCTTGAAGCTGCTTGTGTCGGGGCATATAATAGGATAATATTTTCCGTTATTGTAGGTTTCGGTTATGGGAGAAAGATTGAACGGAACACGGGGAAACATTGCTTTATAGATTTCGCCGACAACGATATGCTGGAAAGCCATTGAGGGCACTTTCTCGCCCTCCTGCTCTTCAAGAGCCTTGCTGACCTCTTTATACCACTCAATCTGGTCGGGATTTACGCTGTCATAACCGAGTCTCTTCTTTTCGGGGTCATTATCCTCGTGAACGTAGTGTCCGGAATCGAAAAGCCAGACGTTGAATTTCACGCTCTCACCGTCGGACGAAAGAACAGGCAGATTGTGAGTTGCAGTGCCGTGAAGCTCAGGGTCTGCATCATAAGCAAGGCAGTATTTTCCGCCGTACTTCTGAAAATATCCGAGAAGTGTTTCTTTGTCAACGCCCTGCTCGTGGTCGTGGTTACCGAAAACAAGGGTGAAATAAACTTTATTTGCAACAAAAAGCTCTGCGATTTCCGCAACCTCCTGCTCCTTCGTCTCCTTGGGACCGACAGAATTATCTCCGCCCAGAACAACAAGGTCAGGCTCATACTTTTTGAGCACGTAGTTAACATAGGTTACCGTTTTTTCTTCGAGGGGATAGTTATCCTGGAAATCGCAAAGATGAAGAATCCTGAACTCACCGTTTTCATCAAAGCGGAGAGCATCGGATTTACCTGCGGCAAAAGCAGGCATAATTGCCGAGAAAGTGAGAATCAATGCAAGAAATACGGAAAGAATGCGTTTTTTCATAATATAAACCTCCTTTTAATTCGGCTGAGCAAATTCGTGCGGGATATTCTGCTCAACTGCGGCTAACAGCTGTTCTGCAGGAAGAACCTCAACATTATCGCCAAGCTGACTTACAAAATACGCAAGATCATCGGGGCCTACCGTCCAGGGATGAACGTTGATAACCGTATAGCCGTTGATTGATGTGATATCGGCCGGCTTTGCATTGATAGCCGCAGCCTGCTCCGCAAGCCATTCGTTTGTCACCTGAGCTGCATCTCCGCTATCATGCCAGAGGCTGAAACCAACGGTTACAAAGGGCTTATCATTCACAAAGTAAACTCTGCCGCCGCCACCTGCGTAATTGTTGGGATCAAGCTGAATAATGCCGCCGTCGATATTATCATATCTTGCAAAATACTTAAGTCGCTTCTGGAAGTCAGCATCAAAATTAACTCCCTTTATCTCATCAAGGAATGCCATAACAGACATACCCGATTCAAGCATAATTGAAGCAGTGTAATCCGAGAACGCCGCGAGTTCTTTTGAATTCATCTGGCTGATTCTTGCATAACCGCCGCCCGAAGGGCCTGTGATGAAGGTTGCGCCGTCTTTTGCCGCATTGAGAGTCCTTGTGATATCAACATCAGAAAGCTCGGTTGCAATCGGCGGGAAGGTCCACGTTACGGGGACATCGGAGTTATAACTCTGCCACGTGTGATATTCACCGTAGCCGTTCTGAAGCCACTGAAGATTGTCACCGTCACTGTAAACGATTGCAACGTAATGCTTGTTCGGGTCAAGCTTGGGTTTACCTTCGTAAGGAGTTGACATCATCTTATCTGTGGAATCAAACGAGGAAAGAATACAAAGATTATAAGAGTGGTCCGAAGGAACAACACTGTGACCGTAACGTGAAGCGGAGAGATTGAATTTAATCTCATACTGACACCAACCGAAGATAAGTGCCGAAGGCTTAAGGTCACGCATAACCTCATCCCTGAAGAGTCTGCCTGTATAATCGGCATCTTCAATATAAACTACAAAGATATTCTGCTGAACGGCAAAATCTCTCATACCTCGTGCATAGTAATACATATGAACGAGAGAGTCTTTGCGGAAACAGTCCTTATATTCTTTATAGAATTTTTTAAGATAAGCAAGGTCGATTGTTTCACCGCTGATATCAGCCTTCTTTTCAAGACCGAGAGCAACCGCAGCCTGCTCGATATCTGCTGAAACAGGCAACCAACCGTTTATTGTTGCAAGATTGGTGGCGGTATTAAGCTGACCGTGATCCTGCACGGTTGCATAGAGGATATAACCGTTATCCGCAATATATGATTTGTATTTTTCAACAATTGAAGAAAACTTCCATGGGTTACCGTCCGCATCAGTATAAGATATTGTGTATCCTGCCTTTTCGAGCTCAGCAATAGCATCGTCATTTGCAGCATAGCCATGGTCAATGAAAAGCGAAGGCTTTTCTTTTGCAACGAGACCCTGAAGAATAATAACAGAATGAATCTCTGAGCTTGAAAGGTTTGACGAACTGATAACCGTTATTTCATTATCAAGCTCATAAGTGTCAAATCTGCCGCTCATTTCAACAAGCTCTGCTTCGGTTTTGGGAGCAGGGGGATTCCAAAGCAATTTCGCATCAATCGTGTTGAAAAGAATAGAGATCATTATCATAACGAAGGAAAGCGCCATTTTGAGTGTCATAGTTTCATCCACCTCTTTTTTATTTATAGCTCGGCAATAATCTGCCAATAATCATACGAATAATACTTGGTCAGCCTTTCAAGTGCATCGTCAATGCTTTTGAAATATTCCCTGTTGAAATCGCCCTCGGGGTCAGCATAAAGACCCCACGCAGCCGCCTCACTGACACTCGGAAAATATTTGTCCCAAAGGAGTTTTCCGCCCGAATTTCTGTTGAAATTCAGATATTGCCAATCCTCTTTGAGAGAATCACGGGTTGAAACGTAATCCGCAATCAGCTCATCATGCTCTTTTTTCGGGCATTCACCTTCCGAAAAATATTCGGCACGGATTTTTATGCTTTCCAGCATCGCAATATATTTCGACATTCTCAGAGCAAGCTGTTTATCCGTCATTTTTTCAAGCTTTGTCATAGAATCACCATTCGTCGCTTTCATCAAGCAAAACTGCGTGTGCACATCGGATGCCGTCAACGGCAGCGGAAACGATTCCGCCTGCATAGCCTGCACCCTCTCCGCAGGGATAAAGACCCCTTATATTAGCCTGATAAAGCTCATCACGAAGAATCCTGACAGGCGACGAGCTTCTTGTTTCGGGAGCCGTCAGCACACCGTCGGGAAGCGCAAATCCGTTGAGACTTCTGTCCATTTTCACAATCGCCTTCGCCATAATATCAGTAACCTTTTCGGGAAGGACTTTTCGGATATCGGATGGAGTTACGCCCGTTGCAACGGTAGGCTTTACGTAAGAAAGCTTCGTCGAGGGTCTGTCGGCAAGAAAATCGCCGATAGTCTGGCAGGGTGCACTGTAATCACCGCCGCCAAGCTCAAACGCAGTTCTTTCGATTTTTCTCTGAAGCTCGATTCCCGCTAGCGGATGGTCGGAACCGAAATGCTCGGGCTCGATTCCGACAAGCAATGCGGCATTTGAATTTTCGCCGTCACGGGCATATTCGCTCATTCCGTTTACAACAACCGAATTTTCCTCCGATGCCGCCGCAACAACAGTACCGCCGGGACACATACAGAAAGTATATGCACCCCTGCCGTGCTCGGGATGGCAGGCAAGCTTATAATCAGCCGCACCGAGTGCAGGATGTCCGGCAAAAGAGCCGTACTGTGCTTTATCAATCATCTCTCTCGGATGCTCGATTCGCACGCCGACCGAAAACGGCTTCTGAATAATTTTTATACCTTTTTTATAGAGCATTTCAACGGTATCCCTTGCAGAATGACCGATGCAAAGAAGCAAAGTATCCGTTTCGATATCCTCGTGACCTCCGTCGGGTCTACGGCAGCTTATGCCCTGAATAACACCGTTGGCAATAATCAGGTCGGTCAGCTTCCAGCCGAAACGCACTTCACCGCCGAGAGAAATAATTTCCTCTCTGAAGGCTTTTACAACTGCACCGAGCTTATCCGTACCGATATGCGGTCTTGACGAATAACTGATTTCGGGCGGTGCACCGTGGATAACAAGCTCCTCAACAACCTTGCGGCAAAGAGGGTCTTTGATACCCGTTGTCAGCTTACCGTCGGAAAAAGTACCTGCTCCGCCTTCACCAAACTGAACGTTGCTCTCTGTATTAAGTCGTCTGCTTGTCCAGAAAGCGTTAACGTCTCTCGTTCTTGTGTCAACGTCAGCACCTCTTTCAAGCACAAGAGGCTTAAAGCCTGCTCTTGCAAGAATAAGCGCCGCAAAAAAGCCTGCAGGACCGAAGCCAGCAATAACGGGGCGCAAAGTGCTCGTCCTTCTGATTTCAGGCATTTCATATTTATATATATCCGCCGCTTCAACACGGGGATTTTTTGCGTGGGCTATAACAGAAGCCTCGTCTCCGTCCACCTCGGCAAGGACATTATATACGAAAAAAACGTTATCCTTTTTTCGTGAGTCAACCGCCTTTTTGGAAATCTGAACGGATTTGATTTTTTCTTCCCTACAACGCAGAGCCTTTGCAGCCGCACGGAGGAGCGCACCCTCGTCACTGTCAAGAGGCAATTTAATTTCACTGATTTTTATCATAAATTTCTACCTTATATCAAATATTTTCGCCTGCAACCAGACCTGATGCAAATGCCCACTGCAGATTGTATCCTCCGCAAGGCGCATCAACGTCAACAATCTCTCCCGCAAAGAATAAGCCCTTGCATACGGAGGATTCCATCGTTTCGGGATTGATTTCTTCAACGCAAACGCCGCCGCTTGTGACCTGGGCATTGGCAAACCCCTTTGTTCCGATGATTTCAAGCTCAAAGTTTTTCGCTTTTTGCGCCAAAGAAACAATTTCTCTGCGGTTTAGCTGTAAAATTCTTTTATCTTGTTTGTAAAGTGAATTTGCTTTACAGATTTCAATTCCTATTGTTTTCGGAATAATACCCGAGAAAAGCATATCCATTGTGCAATACCCCTTGATATCCTTAACTTTCAGCAGATAATCAACAAGCTCTGTAATTGACATATCAGGCGCAAAGTCAACACTTGTAAAGGTTTTGCACTTTACGCTATCAAGCATTTTTTCAGCCATCGAAGCAAGCTCCATCGCAGCAATTCCCGATATACCGTTATCGGTAAAGAGAAGCTCTCCCCTTGTTTTTCTGATGACACGGTCTGTTTTAAGGGTGAGCTCAACATTTCTCGCTCTGACACCCTTTAACGGCTTGACGTTTTCCCTGACCGTAAGCGGCACAAGCGACGGATAAAGCCTTGTAACCGTATGACCGAGCTGCTTTGCAAGGGTATAGCCACTTCCGTCCGACCCCTGCGACGGGGATGCCTTTCCGCCCGTTGCGATTATCAGCTTTTTACACAAAATTTCGCCGTTAATCTCAAATCCGCCATTTTGCTTTTTAATTTGCGTGACCGGCGTATCGCAGATAACCTCGATTCCGAGTCCGTCAACCTCGCATCGGAGCACATCAAGCACAGATGCGGCCATATTGCTTCTCGGATAAACTCTGCCTTCGGAATCCGTATAGGTCAGCAGACCCATTGATTCAAAGAATCCGACAACCATTTCGGGAGGATATTTTTCAAAAACCTCTGCAACAAAATCGGAATTCTTATAGTCCGATGCAGCTGCGCCGATATTTGTCAGGTTGCACCTGCCGTTGCCCGTTGCGAGAATCTTTTTGCCGACCCTCGGAAGCTTTTCGATTATTACAATATTCAGTTTCGGGTTAAGTCTTTTGGCATTTATCGCCGCCGCCATACCTGCCGCACAGCCGCCGACAACCGCCGCATCGTATTTTCTCATAGCCGTAAACCTCATATTTTTTTGTCTGATATTTTATTTTACCGCTAAATAGTCCGAATGTCAATTATTAATAACCTTGATATAAAGCGATTGTTGTGATATAATAGCAATACACCGTTTTGAAAGGAAGTTATTCAGATGACAGAAATCACAAAAGACATGAAAATCGGCGAAATTCTTGATGCACACCGTGAGCTTGCTCCCTTCTTCCTTGAGATGGGAATGCACTGCCTCGGCTGTCCCTCTGCAAGAAGCGAAAGCGTTGCTCAGGCTTGTATGGTACACGGCGTTAACGCTGATGAGCTCATCAGCAAGATGAACGCTTTCCTTGCAAATGCTTAAGCTTTCCGAAAGAATTATGATGGCGGCGGAGATGGTGCGTCACGGAAAGGTTGTTGCCGATATCGGCACCGACCACGCATATCTCCCTGCCAAGCTGGTTTCGGACGGCATATGCCCGAAGGCTCTTGCGTGCGATTTGCGCAAGGGTCCGCTTAATAATGCCAAAAAGACGGTTGAGCAATACGGTGTTGCTGATAAAATAACGCTCCGTCTCTCCGACGGATTTGTTGAAATCAAGCCGTTTGAGGCAGACGATTTCGTTATGTGCGGTATGGGCGGCACACTTATGGCTGAGCTCGTTTCAAGAGCAAACTGGCTGAAAGACCCCGATAAGCTTTTGATACTTCAGCCGCAATCGCACGCAGAGGATATCCGAAGCTATCTTATCGGCAACGGTTTTGAAATTATAAAAGAAAACGCCTGCACCGACGGCGGCAAGCTCTACTGTGCATTCTGTGCGTCGTGGACGGGCAAAATCAAAGAATACAGCGAAGGCTACATATATTACGGCAAACTTCCCGAATGCAATACGCCCGAGGCGAAGATGTATCTTCTGAAGGTTGTTGACAGACTCAGAACAAAGCTTGATGCCGAAGAAAAACACGGTTCAGAAGAAAAAGCGGAATATCTGCGCAGAACCATTTCCGAAACGGAGGAAAAAATCAATGATATGCAATCCGACGGTTAAAGACGTCTATAATTTTATCGATTCGATTGCACCGTTTGAAAAGCAGTGCGAATGGGATAACAGCGGTCTTGTTGTGGGCGAATCAGGCAAGGCTGTCAGAAAAATCGCCGTTGTGCTCGACATCACCTCCGAAGCGGTAATGAAAGCGGCCGAAATGAATGCTGACCTGATAGTAAGCCATCATCCCGTTATTTTCAGAGCTGTCAAACGCTTTACGGACAGTGACCCTGCATTTCTTCTTGCCAAACATGGCATCTCGGCAATCTGCGCTCACACCTCTCTCGACATCGCAAAAGGCGGTGTCAACGATACTCTTGCTGCTGCGCTGGGTTTCGAAAACGCTCTTCCTTTTGTCGAAGACGGCGAGCTTTCTATGCTCCGTATCGTTGAAGCAGATAGAATTTCCGCAGATGCTCTCGCAAGGCTCTGCATTGAAAAGCTCTCAACGGGCGTGCGTATTGCAGACAGCGGCAAGGAAATAAACAAAATCGCTCTGTGCGGAGGTGCAGGCGCAGATTTCATAAGCGCAGTTTCCGAAGCAGGCTGCGACGCATATATAACGGGCGACGTCAAGCACCACGAATTCCTTGAAGCAAAGGAGCTCGGTCTGACGCTCATCGACGCAGGACATTTTGAAACGGAAAACCCTGTTGTTGCCGTATTGGCAGAAAAAATCAAAGAAAATATCGATGCGGAGGTTGAAATCATTCCACAGACCTCCCCCGTTGCTTACTATATCTAATCCGAGGTAAACCTTATGCCCCTTGACGGAATTACACTCAACCTGCTCAAGCAGGAGCTTTCACGATATATCGTCGGAAGCAGAATAGAAAAAATCCACCAGCCGTCCAAAGATGAGCTGGTGTTTCATCTGCGCTCAAGAGAGGGTGCCTACAGACTTCTCCTCTCTGCAAGTGCAAACAGTCCCAGACTTCATCTGACGGCAAACGCTCCCGAAAACCCGTCAACGCCCCCGATGCTCTGTATGCTTTTCCGCAAGCATCTCACAGGCGCTGTCATAACAGATATCCGCCAGCTCGGTCTCGACAGAATTGTTTTTCTCGACCTTGCAGGCACAAACGAAATCGGCGATGCCGTCACTTTCACGCTCTGCATTGAAATAATGGCAAAGCACAGCAATATCATCCTTGTTAATTCGGAGGGTAATATTGTTGACTCTGTAAAGCGGATTGACTTTACGCAGTCGAGCGTAAGACAAATTTTACCGTCATTCAGATATGAATTGCCGCCCCGACAGAATAAGATGAATCTGACCGAAAACGATGCCGGAACGGTTGCTTCGGCTATTAAAAACTGTGTCGGAAAGAGACTTTCGGGGGCAATTCTTGAAACGGTTGAGGGTGTTTCTCCCTTGATAAGCCGTGAAATTGCCGCATACGCCAGCCCTGATGACGGTCTCGCCTGCGAGATAACGGATATCGCATTTGAAAGGCTTACAAAAAGGCTTTCGGAAATCAAATCCGTTCTTGAATCGGGCGATGGCACACCGACGATGCTGATACGTGAAGGCGTAAAGCCCTATGACTTTACATTCACTGATATCGAGCAATACGGATTCACGGTTACGGCAAAGGAATTCGACAGTTTTTCGCAGCTTCTCGATGATTTTTATTATGAAAAAGACCGCTTTGAACGCACCAGACAGAGGAGTTTGTCACTTCTTAAGCTTCTTCAGAATGCCTCGGCAAGAGCCGCAAGAAAGCTTCAGAGCAGACAGGCAGAACTTGATGCCTGCGCCGACAAGGATACTCTCCGAATCAATGCGGAGCTGATTCTTGCAAACCAGTACAGACTCGAAAAAGGCTCGTTTTACTATGACCTTGAGAATTTTTACGATGACAACAAGGTAATCCGCATCCCTGCAGATCCTGCACTCTCTCCTTCGGCGAATGCACAGAAATATTTCAAAGAATATCGCAAGGCAAAAACCGCCGAAAGTATGCTCGGAGAACTGATTGAACAAAGCGAGCAGGAGCTTGCCTATCTTGAATCGGTCATTGACAGCGTAAACAGAGCCGACGGATACACCGAGCTTGCCGAAATCAGAGCGGAGCTTTATGAGCAGGGTTATCTGAAAAGGGCAAAAAACGAAAAGGGCAAGAAGCCGAAGCCTCTGCCCCCTCTTGAATATGTTTCGGATGACGGATACACCATACTCGTCGGTCGCAACAACGTACAGAATGATATTCTCACGTTTAAAACCGCCGCAAAGGACGACTCCTGGTTTCACACACAGAAAATACCCGGCTCGCACGTTGTTGTTATCGGCAACGGTGATATCATTCCCGAATTGACCTGCCGTCAGGCCGCCATTCTCGCCGCCTACCATAGCGGAGGCAGAGAATCATCTCAGGTTGCCGTTGACTATACGGAGGTCAGGGCTCTCAAAAAACCGAGCGGCGCAAAACCCGGCAAGGTTATTTATCACACCTACAACACTATGTGGGTAACGCCCGACAGAGAGCTCTGCGAAAGATTAAAAAAGAAATAAAAAAAGCAAAAGCGTGACGCCGTTCGGTGCCACGCTTTAATTTTATTTAAGGAATTCGCAGATACTGTTGACAATAAATGCGCTGTCGCTGTATTTCTTTGCACCTGATTCAAAAATTCCGATTACAGTGTTACCGTTTGAATCAATACCCTCAAGCATCGGAGGCTGACGGAGATTTGATATCCTGCGGCTGTTTTTCAGGTGATAAACGGGAACTTTTTCTTCGCCGTAAGCAAGCTCATAATCAGCTTCACCCGTCGTTACATCCTCATAAACGGGTATAAACGAATCGTTGTTTCTGCCGAATGAGGTGCTCAGCACAAAATTGCCGTTATCAAGCCTTGCAAAGCCCTGCACTCTGTTTGGAGTTGTCAGCACGAATTCGGGAATAAGCTCGCCGCCGTCAAAAGCAGCTTCAAAATCGCTCAGCTTATATGCATTGCAACGTGAATAATGTCTTTCAAAAAGCGAAACGGAAACGTGATGCGATGCATCGGTATCATATCCTCCGTCGAAATCGAAGGTGTAAAATTCACCTGCATAGAGATATTCACCGTCGCTGTTGATATAAGAGCATTTAACGTCGGTCAGCACGCTTGCACCGAGAGAAATATCTCCGCCGTTTTCGGTAGCTGCAATGTCAGCGGATGCTATTCTGTAAATCTTGCTGCCGTGGCAGACATAGAGCCAGCCGTTTTCCTGCGCAATTCCGCCTGCGTGACCCGTAAAATCCTTACCGCCTGAGGTTTTGAGATTGACGAACTTCTCTTTTTCACCCGTTTCTGCATTTACAAAAACGAGAATCGAAGCCTTTTCACTGTGGTAATAAGAAATAACGTAGCTTTTGCCGTCCTCGCTGATGCAGAATCCCTGCGGCACGTATCCGTTTTCCGTTTCGGGGATAGCGCAAAGCTCTGCATATTCAGCATAATTCTTTCTGTTTTCAAGCTTTGAGCGGATAAGTCTTTCTGCGTTTTCGATAATACCGTCGATTGTCCGCATTATATTATTTACTCCTGCCGCATTCTTGCCCGATGCCGCATATGACGGCACTGCACAGCACAATGCAACGGCAAGAGCAAGAATAATGCTTGTTATTCTTTTCACTTTCATTTTTTCACCTTCCAAAAATCAAGGGCGGTTGTTAACCGCCCTTTTTTATTGTTTTAATCGGGTAGTGCGTTAAGCATTTCACACATTTCGAGATAGAATTCGTGGGTTTCTGCCTTATCGGCAAAAAGCCCGATTGCGGCACCGTGGTCGCCCTCCCTTACAGGCATAACGTTCCACACACCCTTTTCGATGTTATCCTCATCAAAATCAGTATACGGCTCGTCAAGAGGATACTTTTCGCTTTCCGTATTGACGAGTGCATCATTTGCGAGCCACGATTTGTCATAAACAAATCCCGTATCGGGGTCTTTGAACATCATAATTCCCATCATAACCGCTGTGAGCGAAATTATGGGATTGGTTTTAAGCCTCGGGACCTCAATACCAAGCATCTTAACCGGTCTGGTTGTTGAAAACGGATAAGAGAAATAATAAACGTCCTCGCTGATATCAAGTTTTTCGTTGAGCTTTCGGGTTCCCTCGGGAGTCAGGTCAAACTTGCTTGTGTCTTCATCGTTGGCAAGAACGTTTTTCAAAGCCTTGAACAAGGGAGCCGCTTCATCGCTGCCCGGCACCTCAGAAAGACCGTACTGCTCCATATGGAAATCAACCAATTCTCCGTTGAGAGGACCTCTGCCGACGATACCCACGTAGAGATAGCTCACAAACGTAACAAGGTCGATAAGTCCGAGCTTGTCGAGAGGATAATAGATTGTGGCACTGTTATGGGGAGTGCAGATTGCCGTTGCACTCTTGACCCAATCGGATTTTCCGCCCGTAAAAAGACCCGAAATTTCGTCAGACGGTGTAACCGCCATTTCTTCGGGGCTTCCTTCGGTAAGGAGATGCACAAGCAGTCTGACTGCCGTACCGCCGAAGCTGTGGCCGACAAGGTGAACCTGCTTGATTCTGCCTGCCTCATCAAGCTCACCCCAATCAGGAACAAGCGCACTGTAATAGGTTCTGCCGTATCTTGCATGGTTGAACTGCTTTGAATGAGCCTCTCCGTAGTCAACGGTTGCACCGATAATCTGGGCATAAAGCTCGCAGGCTCTGTCCCACGCACTGTTGACAGGTCCGACCGATGCAGAATAGCATTCATAGCCTTCATACCGAAGATACTGCATAAGGTCGCCCGTTGTAGCTCCCCAGTAGGGAATAATTCCGTCGATTCCTTCTGCGCCGCCCCAGCCGTTCAGACCGTGAACAAACACGAAGGGGGCATCGTTTTTCGGCTTCTGGATATTATTCTGTGCAGAGACACCTACGCCGCACACAGAAAAAATCATCACAAGAGCCATAACGAAGCTGATTGCTTTTTTAATATTCATTTTGTCACACCCTTTTTATACAAATCAGCCCGAGTAGCTGATTATTTTGCGATTCTTCTGATAACCGCCATACAATCCTCAAGATCCATAATCTTCGGAACGGGATAAAGAGGATTACCCTCCTTGAGAGCTCTTCTTGCGATTGTTGGAATATCCTTTTCAAGAATTTCAAGCTTGTCGGGAATATTCATCTTCTTATTGAATTCCTTGACGGATTCAATGAAGAGTTTCGCCTTCTGAGCCTCGTTCATACCTGAGCTTGTGATACCTGCAATATCAGCAAGCTTTGCAAGAGGTGCGTATGCGGTTTCACCGAAATATTCGAGAACGTAAGGAAGGACAACTGCATTTGCAAGGCCGTGAGGTGTTCCGTACATACCGCCGAGATTGTGGGCGATTGCGTGAACGTAGCCTACGTATGCTCTTGTGAATGCAATACCTGCAAGATAAGATGCCTCAAGCATATTTTCTCTTGCTTCGATATCCTTGCCGTTTTCGTAAACCTTGAGAATATTCTCAAAGATCATCTTTGTTGCCTTTTCAGCGGCAGCAGCAGTGCTCTTTGTGTTGCTGTGGCCGATATACGCTTCAACTGCGTGGGTAAGAGCATCCATACCCGTTGTTGAAGTGATGTGAGGAGGCAGACCGATTGTAAGCTCGGGATCGAGAACTGCGTACTTGGGACGGAGCACGGGATCCTGAAGAGCATATTTTTCGTGAGTTGAGGGATCGGAAACAACGGCTGCAATCGTCGTTTCGGAGCCTGTGCCTGCGGTTGTGGGAACGGCATAGATTGTGGGAAGCTTCTTGAGAATCTTGAGAGTACCTCTCATCTGCTGAACGGATTTCTTCGGCTTTGCGATTCTTGCCGCAGCAACCTTTGCACAGTCCATAGGTGAGCCGCCGCCGAATGCGATAACTGCAGAGCAGTTGTTATCGGCATAAATTTTTCTGGCTTCCTCAATGTTATCGATTGTGGGGTTGGGCTGTGTGCCGTCATAAACGAAATATTTTACGCCTGCCTTATCAAGACCCTCGAAAAGTCCGTCGAGAAGGTGAAGTCCCATAAGACCTTTATCGGTTACAACAAGAACTCTGTCGTGACCGTTTGCCTTGACAACCTCGGGAAGCTTTTTGACGCTGCCTGCGCCCTTTACAAGCTGAGGCTCCGTCCAGTCAAGAAAATTGACCGCAACCCTGAAAACGCCCTGATAGGTTCTGCAGAATGCTTTGAGAAAAATTGATGCTGCCATAATAATTACCCCTGTTCTCTGTGATTTTTCCTGATCCGGAAATTTTTACTCTGTTATTTTAACACATATCTTCAATATTGGCAATAGCAAATCATTCGCAAGGCTTATTAAAATAACAATTGCAAATACTGCGCATAAATGATATAATAAATTGGATGTCACGCAAAAATAAAAGCGAGAGGGTTAGAGATAATGAAAAAAATCACAACATTCAAGCAGAAATTCATTGACTCCGAAGGCAGAGAAAGAATTTTCAACGGCGTAAACCTTTGCGATAAGGGTTATAACAAAGACGGCGCAGAAAAAAGAACCTACGACGTACCGTTTGATGAGGAGCTCATAAAAAATCTCAGCAAAAACGGCTTCAACCTTGTCCGCATCGGTATGACCTGGGACGCAATCGAGCCCGAACCCTTTGAATATAACGAAGAATATCTCGACAAAGTAGAAAAGGTTGCCAACCTCTGCGCAAAATACGGAATCTATTTCTATCTTGATATGCATCAGGACCTCTATGCAGGCTTCAACGGTACGGCAGGCGACGGCGCCCCCTATTGGGCATGTCTCACAGACGGCGCAAAATTCAAAAAGACAAAGCTCGTCTGGGCGGAAGGCTATTTCTGGGGCAAAGCAACTCAGCGTGCCTTCGACAATTTCTGGAACAACGCCGCTTATAACGGAATTCCCCTTCAGACATATTTCTGCAAAATGTGGCAGCACGTTGCCGAAAGATTCAAGGATCACCCTGCCCTTTTCGGCTTCGATATGCTTAACGAGCCCTTCCCCGGCACAGACGGAGGCAAGGTTTTCCGCAAACTGATTGCAAGCGTTGCAAAAACCGTCCTCACCGACAAACGCTGCAATATAGGCTGGATGGCAAAGCAGATTATCTCAGGCAACGCAATCAAAGTGCTTGAGCCGTTTGATGACCCCGACCTCTTCCGCAAGGTTACAAGCGCCGCAAACGGTCTTATCTACAAATTCGACGTCGGCGCATATTCACAGTTTCTCAACAGAACGGCAAAGGCTATCCGTAACGTTACCGACAACGGTATTATGATTATGGAAAACAGCTATTATTCCAACCTCGGAATTCCTTACAGCACTCCTGCCATCAGCTATGACGGCAAGCGAGAGGAAAAGCTCTGCTTTGCGCCTCACGCATATGACCTTATGGTTGATACACCCGCCTATAAATATGCAAGCAATTCCAGAGTCGGCTCAATTTTTGATCAGCACAGAGCTTCGCAGCAGCGTCTCGACGTTCCCGTTGTTGTCGGCGAATGGGGCGGTCACTCCGAGGGTACTGATTGGCTTCACCACATCAGATTCCTTCTTGATAAATTCGATTCAAACCGTTGGAGCAACACATACTGGGCGTACTATGACGGTATGCTTAACAACCCGATTATGGAATGCCTCAACAGAACTTCTCCCGTTGCAGTTTGCGGCGATATTGTTGAATACAAAACCGACCGTGAAAACGGTACCTTTACCCTCGTTTTCGAGCAGGATAAGGAATACGAAGTGCCCACCGAGATTTATCTTCACAAGGAAGCAAAATCAATCGAATGCACAGCCGAATATGAGCTTGAGCCGATTGAAGGCACAAACGCTTCCCTTCTCAAAATCAACGGCAAGCCCGGCACACAGAAGCTCACCGTTAAATTCTGATAAAACCGACAGCGGCAGGATTCACATCCTGCCGCCGTATTGTTAGTTATTTAAAAAGAATCGAGTATTTGTTTGTTGATGCAAGAGAAAGCGCCTCACCCTTTGCAACGATTATGTGGTCAACCATCCTGATTCCGCATTTGCGGAATATATTCTGCATTTCGTCGGTTGTTTCGATATCTCGCCTTGAGGGCGCCGCAACTCCGTTGGGATGATTATGTGCAAAAATAACCGTATCGGCATTATTCCTGAAAGCGGTTTCAAGAATACTTCTTTTATCGAGCACAACGGTTTCAGGATTCCCTTCGCCGAGCTTGCAGCAATTTATCAGGTTGCCCAGCGCATCAAGACAAACCATATAGAAAACCTCTCTTTTCTCGCCGAAAAACTTCGATTTGATATATTCCATCGCATCCGACGGCTCGGAAAGATTGATTTTCTTTTTCTCTGCGCTTTCAATATAGCGTCTGCTTATACCCGGAATCAGCGAAATAAGCAGAGCCGAGCTTTCACCCATACCCTCAACCTCAAGAAGCTGCTCATAGCTTGCATTAAGCACACCGTTGAGTGAGCCGAACGTATCAAGCAGCCTGTGAGCAATTTCGTTTGTATCCTTTCTGGGAATTGAGTAAAACAGAAGATACTCAAGCAGGTTGATGTCGGGTATATTGCCGACTCCCGTTTTCTTTATGGTTTCACGCATTCTTGCTCTGTGATTCTCGTGAATGTTTTTCTTCTTTTTTGTTTCCTGATTCATCAAAAAATTCTCCTTGCGAACATAAACAATTAATATTATACACAAAACGCAACGTTTTTCAACCATAATTATCCGGAGGTATTCTCTTGAAAAGCTTTTTGATTTCAAAAAACGATTCGGGTCAGCGCCTTGATAAATTCATCACCAAAGCCGTACCCAATCTCCCGCAATCACTGATGTATAAATATATCAGAATGAAAAGAATAAAGGTAAACGGTAAAAGGGGTGAGATTTCGCAGAAGCTCGCAGTCGGAGATACCGTTGATATGTATATAAACGATGAGTTTTTTGCCCCCGTTGCCGAGCACTACGATTTCCTCCATGCATCAAAGCATCTGGATATCGTTTACGAGGATGAAAACATCCTCCTGCTCGACAAAAAGGTCGGTCTGCTCTCCCACCCCGACGATACGGAATATAACGATACTCTCATCACCAGAATCAAGCGTTACCTTTATGAAAAAGGTGAATATGACCCGAAGGATGAGCACTCATTCACGCCTTCGCTTGTCAACAGAATCGACCGAAACACGGGCGGAATCGTTATCGCCGCAAAAAACGCAGAGAGTCTGCGCATCCTGAATCAGAAGCTCAAGGACAGAGAGCTTGAAAAATACTATCTCTGCGTTGTCCACGGCACAATCCCCAAAAAACAGGGTACTCTTGAGGGCTGGCTCGTAAAAGACGAAAAGAAAAACAAAGTCACCGTTTATCCTCAAAAAAGAAACGGCGCAAAGGAAATCAGGACAAAATATTCCGTCAAGGCAGAAAACAAAGAGCTCAGCCTCATCGAGGTAGAGCTTCTTACGGGAAGAACACATCAGATACGTGCTCATTTCGCCAGCATCGGACATCCCCTGCTCGGTGACGGAAAATACGGCACAAACGAGCTGAACAAGGCTCACGGAGGATACAAAAAACAGTTTCTTTACTCCTACCGTCTGAAATTTACCTTTTCTACTGACGCAGGTATTCTCAATTATCTTAATCAAAAAGACTTTGAAGTACCTGAAGTATGGTTCAAAAATGAGTTTCTGAACGGGAATTTATAACAATTAAGCACCCATTCAATAAAAATTCATAAAAAAAGGCTTGTAAAATTATTAAAAATAGTATAAGATATATACATTATGCCGACGCACATCGGTCGGCATTTAATTCACAGAGAAAAGGATGAACACAAAATGGCTAAAAACGAAAGCTCCAAAAGCAAAGCCGAGCTCTATCGCGAGGAACGAAAAGAAAGGTTAGCTAAGGCAGCAAAGAAAAACGCCAAAAACGTTAAAGCCCGCACCACAGCAGTTGCTTTTGCAAAGAAAGCGGTTGCTGCCCTTGTTATAATCGCAATCGTCGGCGGCATCGGCTGGGCAGTTGTTGATCACTTCGGCATCGTTGAAAAATACTCAACCGCTCTTTCCGTAGGCAACGAAAAGGTTTCCGTTGCAGAGTACAACTACTACTACACAATGGCTTACCAGAGCTATGCTCAGGCAGAATCAAGCTACCAGCAGCAGGGTATCTCATCAGGCTTCCCGCTTGATAAGGCTCCCGACGAAGCATCAACAGGTCAGAAGGATGATGACGGCAACATCATTTACTATGATGACGTTGTTGCCGACTACGCCGCTAACCTCGCTTTCCAGCAGCTGGCTGTTTATATCGAAGCAACAAGCAAGGACTATAAGCTCAACGAAGATGAGCAGAAGCAGATTGACGAGGCTATTGACTCACTCCGTGAGCAGGCCAAGAGCAACAGCTATTCTCTCAACGCATTCATCAGAGCCAACTATTCAAAGGGACTCAGCGAAAAGGGCCTTCGCAAGCTTCTTGAAAGAGAGCTCATCGCTACCCGTTTCAACAACGATCTTGAAACAAAGGCTGACGAAAGCATCACAGAGCAGCAGGTAACAGACGAATACAAGAAGGACACCAAGACTTATAACTACGTTGATACCCGTTTCTACGGTATCACTCTTGAAGCTCTCACAAAGGCAGCTTCAGAATCAGACGAAGAATTCAAGGCAAGAAAAGCTGAAGCTGATAAGGTTCACATCGACGCAGCAAACGCAATTCTTGAGAAGGTTACAGACGCCGAAACATTCAAGACCGCTGCTCTTGAGCACAAGAACAGCAACCTCAAGGAAGGCACAAAGCCCACAGAGGCTGACCCCACCGTTGAAAACATCGGCTCAACATATTCAGCTCTTAAGACAAGCCTTTCCGAAGAAGCTGCAAACTGGATTTTCGATGCAACCCGTAAGGCAGGCGACAAGAAAGTATTCACAACCGAAAAGGCTGTTTACGTTGTTCTTGTCAACACTCCCGCATACGAAGGTATCAGCTCCGACGTCCGTCACTGCCTGATCAAGTTTGACGTTGAAGAAGGCAAGGAAGCAACTGACGAGATCAAGATGGCTGCAAGCAAGAAGGTCAACGAAGTTAAGGACGAATGGCTCAAGGCAGGCGGCACAGAAGCTGCTTTCAAGGAAATCGTTAAGAAGTATAACGACGATACCGCTTCAAACGAAAATGGCGGTCTCTACGAGGATATCCGTCCCAATTCAAACTACGTTGCTGAATTCAAGGCTTGGGCAACCAACCCTGCAAGAAAGACCGGCGATTACGAAATCGTTGAAACAGAGTTCGGCTATCATCTTATGTATTACGTAAAGAGCAACGGCCCCGATTGGCAGCTCACAGTTCGCGAAAAGCTCCAGAGTGATGCTTACTCAGCAGAATTCGAAGCTCTCATCGGCGAAGAAGACGGCAAATACAAGATGGTTGAAAACGAAGCAAACATCGAAAAGGCATCAAAGGAATTCTGTGACAAAATCAGAACAAACCTTGCTCAGAAAGCCGCATAAAACAACATATCAAAAGCCGTCGGAGATAATCCGACGGCTTTATTTTTTTATTCAGTTCACTTATCGGCATCCTCAAGCAGCTTTTTCAAATACTGTCCCGTATAAGATGCAGGATTCTTTGCAACCTCTTCAGGAGTGCCCTGAGCAACAATTTTTCCGCCTCCGCTTCCTCCCTCGGGTCCGAGGTCGATAATGTGGTCGGAAATCTTGATAACGTCAAGATTATGCTCGATGACAAGCACCGTATTGCCCGAATCGACAAACTGCTGAAGCACGTCTGTAAGTCTGTGCACGTCAGCGGTGTGAAGTCCCGTTGTCGGCTCATCAAGAATATAAATGGTTTTGCCCGTTGAGCGTTTCGAAAGCTCCGTTGCAAGCTTCACTCTCTGCGCCTCACCGCCCGAAAGAGTGGTCGCAGGCTGACCGATTTTGATATATCCGAGACCAACGTCATAGAGCGTTTTTATTTTTCGGTGAATTTTGGGAATGTTTTCAAAAAAGTTCATTCCCTCCTCAACGGTCATTTCAAGGATATCGTGGATACTTTTTCCTTTATATCTGACCTCGAGTGTTTCCTTGTTATAACGGCGTCCCTGACACACCTCGCAGGGCACGTAGATATCGGCAAGGAAGTGCATCTCGATTTTCACAATGCCGTCACCCTGACAAGCCTCGCAGCGTCCGCCCTTGACGTTGAACGAAAAACGGTTTGGCTTGTAGCCCCTTTTCTTGGCATCAACGGTTGAAGCAAAAAGATCCCTGATATCATTAAAAACACCCGTATATGTGGCGGGATTTGAACGCGGTGTCCTGCCAATCGGCGACTGGTCGATATTGATAACCTTATCAAGATGCTCCGTACCGCTTATTCCGTCGTGCTTTCCTGCAACCTTTTTCGCTTTATTGAGCACCGTTGCAAGATGCTTATTGAGAATTTCATTTATAAGCGAGGATTTACCGCTGCCCGAAACACCCGTAACACATATAAACGTGCCGAGCGGAAATTCAACGTCAATATTCTGCAGATTATTTTCCCTTGCGCCGTGGACAATAAGCTTTTTGCCGTTACCCGACCTGCGTTTTTCGGGCACGGGAATAAACTTTCTGCCGCTGAGATACTGACCCGTAATCGATTCTTCACAGCCTGTGATATCATCTATTGAGCCGCAGGCAACAATTTCACCGCCGTGGATACCTGCTCCCGGACCGACGTCAACAATATAATCAGCCTCACGCATAGTATCCTCATCGTGTTCAACAACAATCAGCGTGTTGCCGATATCACGAAGATGCTTGAGAGTTGCAATCAGCTTTTCGTTATCCCTCTGATGCAAGCCGATGCTCGGCTCATCAAGGATATAAAGCACTCCCATCAGTGAAGATCCGATTTGAGTTGCAAGACGAATTCGCTGAGCCTCGCCGCCCGAAAGAGTTGCCGACGAGCGGGCAAGAGAAAGATAGTTTAAACCGACGCTTGAAAGGAAGGTAAGTCTGCTTCTGATTTCCTTGATAATCATATTCGCAATCATTTCCTCACGCTCGGTGAGGGCAATAGTATCAAGGAATTCAAGCTCCTCGGTTATTGATTTGTTGACAAATTCATCAATGTTGATGCCGCCGACCGTAACGCAGAGCGATTCCCTGCGAAGCCTTGCTCCGCCGCATTCAGGGCATCTGTCGGTTGACATATAGCTCTCGATTTCATTTCTTGAATATTCGCTGGTGGTTTCGGCATAACGTCTTTCAAGATTAGTGATAACACCCTCAAAATCGGTCATATAAGTTCCCGAGCCGTATTCACTCTTACGCTCAAGCTTGATTTTTTTGCCCTTGGTGCCGTAAAAAACAACGTCCTTCGCCTTTTTCGGGAGCTTATCAAACGGAGTGTCAAGCGAGAAACCGTATTCCTTCGCTATACCCTCGAAATACATCTGCGCAATCGTGCCGCCGTCTGCTTTTCCCCAGCCGCTTGCTTTGATTGCACCCTCGCTGATTGACAGACTTCCGTCGGGCACAATAAGATTCGGGTCGATGTGCATAAACACTCCGAGACCGAGACACTTCGGACAAGCTCCAAAAGGATTGTTGAACGAGAACGAACGCGGCTCAAGTTCCTCGATGCTGACACCGTGCTCGGGGCAGGCATAGTTGAGCGAGAAAAGAAGCTCTTCTCCGCCGATAACGTCAACCATAAGAAGTCCGTCCGTCAGACCGACAGCCGTTTCAATCGAATCGGCAAGTCTTGATCGGATGCCGTCCTTGATCACAAGGCGGTCAACAACAACCTCAATATTATGCTTGATGTTTTTATCAAGCTTTATTTCCTCGGTCAGGTCATATACTATGGAATCGACTCTGACTCTTGCATAACCGCTTTTGCGGATGCCTTCAAGCTCCTTGACGAATTCGCCTTTTTTGCCCCTTGCAATGGGAGCCATAATCTGGATTCTTGTGCCCTCTTCAAGCGCAAGCACCTGCTTGGTTATATCGTCAACCGTCTGCCTTGCAATCTCCCTGCCGCATTCCGGGCAGTGAGGAATGCCGATTCTCGCATAAAGCAGACGCAGATAGTCATAAATCTCCGTAACCGTACCGACGGTTGAACGGGGATTTTTTGACGTTGTTTTCTGGTCAATTGAAATAGCGGGAGAAAGTCCGTCGATGCTCTCAACGGCAGGCTTTTCCATCTGACCGAGGAACTGCCTTGCATAAGAGGAAAGCGATTCAACGTATCTTCGCTGACCCTCCGCATATATCGTATCAAAAGCAAGGGAGGATTTGCCGCTGCCCGACAAGCCCGTAAAAACAATGAGCTTATCACGGGGCAGAACAATATCAACGTTTTTCAGATTATGCTCTTTTGCTCCCTTGACCGTTATATATTTGATTGCCATTTTTATTTACCTCTTCTGAGCTTTTCGATTCTGTCACGCAGGTATGCCGCGTGCTCAAATTCAAGAATTTTCGCCGCCGCCTTCATTTCCGCAGTCAGCTTGATTATCAACTGCTCTCTTTCCTTCCTGCTCATCTTCGAAATCGCCTTTTCCTCATCTGATTTCGTGGATATTTCAATAATATCTCCGACGCCCTTGACAATGGTTTTCGGAGTTATGCCGTGCTCCTCGTTATATTTCATCTGCTTTTCACGACGACGGTTGGTTTCGGTGATTGCCCTTTCCATCGACGGAGTTACGCTGTCGGCATACATTATTACGGTACCCCCTGCATTTCTTGCGGCTCTGCCGATTGTCTGGACAAGCGAGGTTTCAGAGCGAAGGAAGCCTTCCTTATCCGCATCGAGAATCGCAACAAGCGATACCTCGGGAATATCGAGACCCTCTCGAAGAAGGTTAATTCCCACAAGCACGTCGAAATCACCGAGACGCAGGCCACGGATGATTTCCATTCTTTCTATCGTATCGATATCGTGGTGCATATAGCGCACCTTGATATCAAGATTTTCAAGGTAATCCGTCAAATCCTCTGCCATACGCTTTGTGAGAGTTGTGACAAGCACCCTCTCTCCTTTCTGCGTGCGGATATTGATTTCGGAAACAAGGTCGTCAATCTGCCCCTCAACGGGTCTGACGGAAATTTCAGGGTCAAGCAAGCCCGTAGGTCTGATGACCTGCTCCGCCGTATGCTGACTTCTGCCTTTTTCAAATTCGCCCGGAGTTGCGCTGACAAAAACCTTCTGACCCGTCCTCTCATAAAACTCATCAAAGGTCAACGGACGGTTATCGTAAGCGGACGGCAGACGGAAACCGAATTCGATAAGGCTGTCCTTTCTTGCCTTGTCTCCACCGTACATTGCCCTTACCTGCGGCAGGGTTACGTGCGATTCATCAACAAAAAGCAGGAAGTCATCGGGGAAATAGTTGAGAAGCGTAAACGGAGCCGAGCCGGGCTCTCTGCCCGACATAACTCTCGAATAATTTTCAATGCCTTTGCAGAATCCAGTTTCACGCAGCATCTCTATATCGTATTCTGTGCGCTGCCTGATTCGCTGCGCTTCGAGCAGCTTGCCTGCCTGCTCGAATTCCTTGACTCTGTCGAGCATCTCACCGTAAATCAGGCTGATTGATTTTTCCATTTTTTCGGGCGAAATAACGTAATGCGAGGCAGGATAAATCGCAACGTGCGAAACGACGCTTTTGACCTGACCCGTGAGAGCATTTATCTCACTGATTCTGTCAATTTCATCACCGAAAAATTCAATTCTGTAAGCATTCTCATTTGAATAAACGGGGAAAATTTCAACAACATCTCCCCTGACTCTGAATTTGTTTCGGCTGAAATCGATATCGTTCCGCTCATACTGAATCGAAACAAGCTTTTCGATAAGCTCGTCCCTGCTTTTCTCCATTCCCGTACGCAAAGAGATAACCATACTGCGGTAATCAATCGGGTCGCCGAGAGTGTAGATGCACGAAACGCTGGCAACAATAATAACGTCCCTGCGCTCCGACAATGCAGAGGTTGCGGAATGGCGCAGCTTATCTATTTCATCGTTAACTGCCGAGTCTTTTTCAATATAGGTGTCCGTTGTGGGAATATAAGCCTCGGGCTGGTAATAGTCATAATAGGAAACAAAATATTCAACCGCATTTTCGGGAAAGAATTCACGAAATTCGGTGCAAAGCTGTGCGGCAAGTGTTTTGTTATGGGCAAGGACAAGCGTCGGTCTGTTAAGCTCGGCAATAATATTCGCCATCGTGAACGTTTTGCCCGAGCCCGTTACGCCAAGCAAGGTCTGCTCGGAATTGCCCTTACGGATTGATTCAACAAGCTCCGCTATAGCCTGCGGCTGGTCACCCGTCGGTTTATAAGAAGAATGAAGTTTAAAGCTGTCCACAAACAGACCTCCTCTCATCAGAAACAAATGTTCACTTTATTATATTACATTATTTATTAAAAGTAAACCCTGAATTGCATATTTTCTTATTACTTTTTCACCGAAAAATCCTCAACTTAAACACGTTTGGAATCGTCACACTACATAAAGATTACAGCATTGTAACCTTTATTTGTTTGACATTTTGACCAAATAGTGGTATTATGTCTATAATTATAAAGGCAACAATATTATATCAATCAATATACAGCTTTATCTGAAATGGAGTGTGTTTGATGAAAGGTATTATTCTTGCAGGCGGCTCGGGCACAAGACTCTATCCGCTGACTATGGTTACCAGTAAGCAGCTTCTTCCCGTTTACGATAAACCTATGATTTATTATCCCCTTTCGACACTTATGCTTGCGGGAATCCGCGAGATTCTTATTATTTCCACCCCCACCGATACTCCCCGATTCAAAGACCTTCTGGGCAACGGCAGACAGTTCGGTCTGAGCCTTTCCTATGCAATTCAGGAAAAACCCGAGGGTCTTGCACAGGCATTCATCATTGCAGAGGATTTCATCGGTGATGACGACGTTGCAATGGTGCTCGGTGACAATATCTTCTATGGCAACGGATTGGGTCATATGCTCCGCCAGGCGGCAAAAAACAAAGGCAGAGCAACGATTTTCGGCTATTACGTTGATAATCCGCAGAGCTTCGGCGTTGTTGAATTCAACGAAAACGGCGTTCCCGTTTCTATTGAAGAGAAGCCTGAAGTTCCCAAATCAAATTATGCCGTTACGGGACTTTATTTCTACGATAACCGTGTTGTTGAATATGCAAAATCCCTCAAGCCCTCAAAAAGAGGCGAGCTGGAGATTACCGATATCAACCAGATGTATCTGCAAAACGGCGACCTTGACATCAGACTGATGGGCAGAGGCTTTGCGTGGCTTGATACGGGAACGGTTGAAAACCTTATGAACGCCGCAAACTTCATTCAGACCGTTGAAAAGCTTCAGGGCATCAAGATTTCCGCTCCCGAGGAAATCGCCTATAATATGCGCTGGATAAGCCGCGAAGCTCTTCTCCGTTCAGCAGAAAAATACGGCAAATCCTCTTACGGTCAGCATCTGCGTGCAGTTGCGGAGGGCAAAATTCTCTATTCCGCCAACAGGCCCGGTGAAAGACCCTATTGGGGAACGGAGGACCAGCAGCAATGATTTTTGAAAAAACAGAAATCGAAGGCGTTTTCACCGTCGAGCCGCAGGTTTTCGGTGATAACCGCGGATGGTTTTGCGAAACCTATTCCAAAAAAGCCTTTGAAGAAAACGGCATTTTTGCCGATTTCGTTCAGGATAACCGTTCTTTTTCCGCCAAAGCAGGCACGCTTCGGGGACTTCATTGCCAGACAGACCCGAAATCGCAGGCAAAGCTCGTTTCCTGCACAAAGGGAAAAATCATCGACGTTGCAGTTGATATAAGAGAAGGCTCCCCTACATATAAAAAATGGATTGCAGTCGAGCTTTCCGAAGAAAACAAAAAAATGCTCTTTATTCCGAAGGGCTGTCTCCACGGATTTCTGACAATTTCGGAAAACGTTGAAATTTCTTATAAGGTTGACGATTTCTATTCGCCCGAAAATGACCGCAGCATCTGCTGGTGCGATCCCGAGCTCGGTGTTGAATGGGGAATCGAAAACCCGATTCTTTCCGCAAAAGACAAAGCCGCTCCCCTTCTTAAGGACAGCGACGTTTATTTCAAATTTTAAAATTTTCCAATTGGATCAAGCATAACAGAAAGGTTTCTGCCCATACTATCTGTGAAATGCAAAGTAAGGAGTTGAAACCATGCTTGATAAAATTTCACTTGCCCTCGTTATCGTCGGCGCACTTAACTGGGGCAGCATCGGTCTTTTTCAGTTCGACCTTGTTGCCTGGATTTTCGGCGGTCAGGGTGCGATTCTCAGCCGAATCGTATACACACTTGTTGCTCTTGCGGGCATCTGGTGCATCTCCCTCCTTTTCAGGGATACCGAAGCGGCTGTTGTTCACACCGATGACGACATCACAAACTGAGAAAAGAAAAAATCCGCTCTGCATTTTGCAAAGCGGATAATTTTTTTGTTTAATTACTGCTCAACAGCGTAAACGCTGACCTTCTTGCGGTCCTTACCCATACGCTCGAACTTAACTGTACCGTCGATGAGTGCGAAGAGAGTATCATCGGAGCCCTTACCAACGTTGTTGCCGGGATGGATGTGTGTGCCTCTCTGTCTTACAAGGATGTTACCTGCAAGAACGAACTGACCGTCAGCTCTCTTTGCGCCGAGTCTCTTGGATTCGGAATCACGGCCGTTACGGGTTGAACCCATACCTTTTTTATGAGCGAAAAGCTGTACATTTATCTTAAGCATTCTTTACACCTCCGTAAATTACTTTAATGTTGAGTGGATACTGCTTTGAAAGTTCGGTTAAATGAAGCTCAAGGCCTCGGAGCACCGCTTCGGTTTTTTCGTTTGTTTCGCTCAGATGAAAAATCATTGAGCCGCTTTCAGCCTCTGCCTGAGCAGGAATGCCGATTATCTCGGTTACCGTATTAGCTGCCATTAAAGCTGCTGAGGAAACCGCTGCACAAACGATATCCTGACCTTCGGGAGCCGTCATCGAATGACCGCTGATTTCAAAGCCGTGGAGTCGGTTGTTACCGATTGAGAATTTGACCCTTATCATAGGGTGTCAAATTATGCGTTGATGGCTGCGATTTCAACCTTGGTGTAAGGCTGTCTGTGACCCATCTTACGCTTGGAGTTCTTCTTGGGCTTGTAGGTCATAACGGTGATCTTCTTGCCCTTGCCGTTCTTAACTACCTTGGCAGCTACGGTTGCGCCTTCAACATAGGGAGCACCAACCTTGATGCCGTCATCGGTTCCAACTGCGATAACCTTATCAAAGGTGTATTCGCTTGCTTCTTCTGCGCCAAGCTTCTCGATGAAGATAACATCGCCGGCTTCTACCTTGTACTGCTTGCCGCCTGTTTCGATAATTGCGTACATTCGGAATATCAATCCTTTTCTTATAGACTCGCTATTCTTGTAACACTTATAAGTGGGTTACCTGAGGCACAGAGAACCTGTTTTTGGGCATAGCTATGCCCGCCCCGAATATGCGGCATATGAGATTATATCACAACGTTCATGCCTTGTCAAACGTTTTTTGATATTTTCTCAAAAAATTTTTTAGTTATAATTAGTTATAATTTGTGAAATTGCCGTCCTGATAGGGAGGCTGACCGTAGTTATCATTTATAATATATTATTCTGTTCTTTGCAAGCTGTAAGAGTATTCTGCATAAGCATCGCAATGGTCATCGGTCCGACGCCGCCGGGCACGGGAGTTATCATCGATGCCTTATCCTTTACGGCTTCAAAATCAACGTCTCCGCAAAGCTTGCCGCTTTCAAGTCTGTTGATTCCGACGTCAAGAACAATTGCACCCTCGCCTACCATATCTGCAGTTACAAAATTCGGAATACCGACAGCAGCAACGAGAATATCAGCCTGCCTTGTGATTGAAGGCAGATCAACAGTTTTCGAGTGACAGATTGTGACTGTTGCACTCTTTGAGAGCATAAGCATTGCCATCGGTTTGCCGACGATATCGCTTCTGCCGATGATTACGCAGTGCTTACCTGCAGGGTCGATACCTTCATATTCGAGCATTTTCATCATACCCATAGGTGTGCAGGGCATCAGCTTGCCCATTCCCGTTGAAAGGAGACCGACGTTTTCGGGATGGAAGCAGTCAACGTCCTTTTCGGGACGGATTCTTCTGAGCACTGCATTTTTGTCAATATGCTTCGGTACGGGAAGCTGGCAGAGAATGCCGCTGACCGTTCCGTCTGCATTGAGCTTATCAATAAGAGCAAGAAGCTCCTGCGTTGTTGTTTCCTCGGGCATCGCGAATTCAAGAGAACGCATTCCGACTCTTTCGCAAGCCGTCTTTTTGTTGTTGACGTAAACTCTTGAAGCAGGGTCACTGCCGACGATAATAACCGCCAGAGCAGGCTCAACACCTTTTTCTTTAAGTACGGCAACCTCTGCCGCAATTTTATCGAGATTGAATTCTCTTATAGCCTTACCGTCAATCAGCTTTGCCATATTTACACCTCTTCCGCCGCTTTTTTCTTTTCCTTTGCGGCTCTTTTTTCTTCAACGTCCTTGTCGAAATAATCAACCCCCTCAATAGGTTGAGGGTTCTTTTTATGCTTTATCAGAAGAACAACAAGAAGCACGGTACAAACCGCGACAATTGCCATTGAAAGTGCCTGCGACGTTCTGATGAGAGTTCCTGCAATGTAAAGACTGTCGGTACGCAGACCCTCAACAACCGTTCTTTCAAGACCGTACCAGATGCCGTAGCAAAGGAAGGTCTGTCCGCTGAATTTACGTGCTTTTTCGGTGATTATGTAAAGCACAAGCACACCGAGAAGGCACCAGAGAGATTCGTAGAGGAAGGTCGGATGAACGAATTTATCGGGGTCAACGGTGAAGCCGTTTGCCGCAAATTCAGCCTGATGCGAAACGATATAATCGTGTACTTTCGGGCTCCACATACCCCAGGGCATATCGGTGTTAACGCCAAATGCCTCCTGGTTAGTGAAATTGCCCCATCTGCCGATGCCCTGGCCGATAAGAAGGCTCATACCCGCAATATCGAGCAGGTTCCAGAAGTTCAGCTTTCGCACCTTGCAAACGATAAATGCCGCCGCAATACCGCCGATGATTCCGCCGTAAATCGCAAGACCGCCTTCCCAGATTTTTACAATTTCTCCGGGATTTGCCGAATAATAATCCCACTTTGAGAACACGTAATAGAGCCTTGCACCGATAATTGCAGCAACCGTGCCGTAAATAAGCACGTCAACCATTTTATCAAGGCTCATTTTCCATTTATAAGCCATTCTGCCGCCGAAAAGAACGGCAAGTGCAAATCCGAATGCGATAATCGCACCGTACATTTTGATTGAAACGGGGTTGCCGAAAAGTGTAAATTCGACAAGCACGCTGGGCACTTCAAAAACGTGCTCCAGACCCTTGAAGGTAACCGAAGTATAATCTGCCACTTTTGATACCTCCTTAAGAAACGGGACTGATAACGGACAGCGCCGAATATTCGTCCTTGATTTTTGCAAGTCTTTCCTGTGCTTTTTCGAGCGTGATGCTCTTGCAGGCTTCGATTTCGGCAAAAGGCTCATAGCCGTTGAAATAAAGGTTCATAAGCATATTCGCCGTGTCGTCAATATCGTTATAATTCATAACCATTCTGCCGTAAAGCTTGCGCTTCGCTCTCTCAAACGCTTCGGGATTGATGCCCTCTGCATTGAGTCTTGCAAACTCTTCCTTGATAATTGCCGCAACCTTTTCGGGGTCTTTGCTTGTGCCGCCGAGCATTACGCAGGAGAATCCGAAGCCGTTGAAAAGCTCCGAACCGAAGCCCATATCGATAAGCTCCTCATCAAGAAGCTTTTTGAAAAGCGGAGAAGCCTTGCCCGTTATCGCTTCAAGCATAATCTGCGAAGCAATTTCATCCTCAAGAGAAAGAAGAGGCTCTGAAATATCCTCCTTGAAGCCGAGCATAAACTGTTTCTGCGCAACAGAGAGCTTTTCTTCGATATAGCTTTGAACGGGAACGGGGTTTTCCCTTTCAAACTTGCGCTCGCAGGCAACGCCCTCTGCCTTTTTGATGTTTTTCTCAACGATTTCGGCTACCTTTTTATGGTCGATACCGCCGACAACACAAAGCACCATATTCGCAGGGTTATAGAAATTCTCATAGAGTCTGTAAAGAAGGTCGGCATCAATCTGAGCAATCGATTCCTGCGTACCTGCGATATCGATTCTTACGGGATGACTGCTGTAAAGCGCCTTGAGCATATTGAACATTACCTGCCAATCGGGCAAATCCTGATACATACGGATTTCCTGACCGATGATACCCTGCTCCTTTTCAACCGTCTGCTGTGTGAAATAGGGATTCTGAACAAAATCAAGCAGAATTTCAAGTGATTCTTCAATCTTATCAGAGCCCTTGAAAAGATATGCCGTTTTTTCAAAGCTCGTATATGCGTTTGCGCTTGCACCTGTTTTGGCAAAACGCTCAAAAGCATTCAGGTCCTCACTTTCAAAGAGCTTATGCTCAAGGAAATGCGCTGTACCCTCGGGAATTGTTTCAAATTCACCCGATGAATTTTTGACAGCGGTATCAATCGAGCCGTATTTTACGCCGAAGACGGCATAAGCGGAATCATATCCCTCTTTTGAAAGAACTCTGATTTCAAGACCCGACGGATGCTTGCCGCAATAAACGGTTTCGCCGAGCTTTTTATCGGTAAATTTCTTAAACTTCATCTTCTGCCTCCTCCTGAGCGGAAAGCATAAACACCGTATCAACGGAAAGCTTCTTTGCCGCCTCGCAGACTTCTTCCATAGTCACCTGCTCAATGCCGCTGACCATATCCTCGGGAGTGAGAATTTCGTCGCAGAGCACCTGCGCGGAATACCAGCCGAGAATTCCCTCGGGGGTTGTGAAGGTGTGTCTTTCACGCAGAGCACGCTTTGACGATTCAAGCACCTCGGGGTCTGTCTTGCCGTTTCTTAAATCGGAAAGCTGACTGAGCACCTCTGCAGTAACCTTTTTCTCCTTATCGGTATCGATTCCGCTTTCAACAAGCACGATTCCCTTGCTTGCAACGAGCCTTGACCAGCAATAATATGCGAGGCTCATCTTTTCGCGGATATTTGTGAAAAGCTTTGAGTAGGTGCCCATTCCGAAGATATCGTTCATAACCGTAAATGCGAAGATATTGTCTCTTCTGTGGGTCATACCTGCTCTGAAGCCGATTACAAGCTTGCCCTGATTGACGGGGAATTTTTCTTCAACTCGGTTGAAGCGTCTGCTTTTCTGGATAAACACAGTCTGCATATCGGCAGGCTTACGCTCGATTTTTGCAAAATTCTTTGCAAAAACAGAAGCAACCTTTTCGGCATCGGCCGCACCGACAACGGTAATCTGGAAAACTGCGGTCGAAAGCATATTCTTCCATGCAGCATAAACGTCGGCCATTTTAACAGCTTCGATTTCCTCAATCGTGCCGTATTTATCCTTGCCGAAGGCTTCGTTTTTGCACATACAGCTTACGCATTTATTAAAGGCATATGTGCGTTTATCGTTGAATTCCTCTTCAATTCTCTGAATAAGAAGGCGCTTTTCTGTTGCGAGAGCCTCTGCGCCGAATGAGCCGTTTTTAACGTTGGGCTTGAAAATAATATCGGAAAGAAGCTGTGCAGCCTCAAGCTGAATGCTTTCATTTTCAAGAGCAAACTTATCGGCAATGCAGGTGATGCTCAGGGTGAGCACCTGCGATTCACCGTTTTTGCTGACCCCTGCTCCGAGAATTGCACCGTAAAGCTCATCAAGCTTGCCGCTGAGAAGCGAGAAATCGGGATAAGCCTTGCAGGAGCGCTTGAGAAGATAAACAAGCAGAGCGTTTGCCGCCATTTTTTCATCCATAGGCAACGCCATCGAAACGGAGATGCAACCCGTTTTGAATTTATCGGTTGATTCCGAAACAAGACGGACTCTGTCCGCCAGCATTTTAATATCGGGCATTAAATCACTTCCTTGAAGATGTTTTTATCAGATATCGCAGGAGGCAACCATTTCATAGGTTTCCCTTTTAACAACGATTCTTGCTTTTCCGTCTTTTACCATAACGACGGGGAGCTTGGGAATGCGATTATAGTTTGAAGCCATGGAGTAGTTATATGCACCCGTTGAAAGCACGGCAAGGATATCCCCTGCTTCAACGCTCTGGAGAGGTGCGTTTTCCTGAATCAGGTCACCGCTTTCACAGCATTTTCCTGCAACGGTAACCGTCATATTTTTTTCTTCGTTTGCCTTATTGGCACAGATAATCTGGTAGTCTGCACCGTAAAGAGCGTATCTCGGGTTATCAGCCATACCGCCGTCAACCGAAACGTAGGTGCGGATATCGGGAATATTCTTGACTGCACCGACGGTGTAAAGAGTCAGACCTGCGGCACCGACTACGGAGCGGCCGGGCTCGATGAGGATAAACGGCATTTTAAGACCGAGCTTTTCGGTTTCCGCCTTTACTACTGCAGAAACGTTTTTCATATATTCGCCGTAGGGGATCGGAGTGTCGCCGTCAACGTATTTTATGCCGAAGCCGCCGCCGAGATTGAGCTCATCAAGCTCAACGCCCGTTTCATCCTTGATTTGCTTATAGAGATTAAGCATAACCTCAGCCGCAAGCTCAAAGGGGTCGATATCAAAAATCTGCGAGCCGATATGGCAATGCAGACCGCGGAGCTTAAGCGCAGGCATTGCGATTGCAGCCTTGACCGCTTCAAGTGCTTCGCCCGTTTCAAGAGCAAATCCGAATTTGGAATCAATCTGACCTGTCTTGATGAAATCGTGCGTATGAGCATCAACACCGGGCTTGATGCGGAGCATAATACCAACGGTTTTGCCCGAAGCCGACGCAATACCGTTGAGCGTTTCAAGCTCGGTAAGATTATCGACAACGATTCTGCCGACGCCGTTTTCAACAGCCATTGCAAGCTCGTCGGGAGTTTTGTTGTTGCCGTGGAAAACGATTTTATCTGCAGGGAAGCCTACGGAAAGAGCCGTATAAAGCTCGCCGCCCGAAACAACATCGACGCCCGTGCCCTCCTGCATACAGATTCGGTAAATTTCCTTGCAGCTGAAAGCCTTGCTCGCATAGCAGACAAGACCGTTGCCGCCGTAATATTCTTCAACAGAGTCCCTGAAGGCACGCAGATTGCCTCTGATTTCGTTTTCATCGAAAATATAGGCAGGTGTGCCGAATTCCTTTGCAAGCTCAACGGTATCCGCCGAGCCGATTGTCAGGTGACCCTTTTCATTTATCGAAATGCAATCCGATACAAACATTTACATCCTTCTCTCATTCAACCGCGGAAACGATTTCCGCCTTTATCTCTTCAACGCCGGTACCCTTGACGGATGAAAACTCAACCATTCTGATATCGGCATAGTCCGCAAGCTCTGTTTTGATTTCCTCGCGGCGTTTTTCGGTTTCCGTTTTATTGAGCTTATCACATTTTGTGAGCGCAATCACAAACGGAATATCCATCTGACGCAGGAAATTGAGCATATCCATATCATCGGCAGAGGGTGCATGACGCATATCAATCAGCTGCACTACAAGCGCAATATTTCTTCCCGACTGAAAAAAGCCCTCCATAAGATCTGCCCAGCGCTTTTTTTCGCTCTGCTCTCTTTTCGCATAGCCGTAGCCGGGAAGGTCGGCAAAAATCACGCCGTCACCCTTGAAAAAGTTTACGGTTATTGTTTTGCCGGGCATCGAGCTGACTCTCGCAAGATTTTTTCTGTTAAAAACCTTGTTGATAAGCGATGACTTACCTACGTTTGAGCGACCCGAAAAAACGATTTCGGGCAGGTTCGAAGGCGGAAGCTGCTTCGACGTGCCGTAAGCGGCGGTGAATTCTATTTTATCAAATCTCATTTCTATCAATCCTGTTAGTTATTGTGTGATGGAATGGCGTTTGCCTGCACTCTCCGCAACGGGAAGAATGCTTTTGCCACCCTTCTCTTCCTGAATCTTTTCAAGAGCAACGTCCCAGACCGCACCGACGGTTTTGACGGGAATAAAGGTTATTGCTTCCTTGACCTTGGGGTCAACCTCGTCAAGGTCTGCAATATTATCGTAAGGAATAACTACGGTTTTGATTCCCGCTCTGTAAGCCGCCATTGATTTTTCCTTAAGTCCGCCGATGGGGAGCACCCTGCCTCGCAGAGTGATTTCGCCCGTCATTGCAACGTCCTTACGCACCTTTCTGCCTGAAAGAGCAGAAACGAGAGCCGTGGCAATCGTCACACCTGCGGAGGGGCCGTCCTTCGGAGTTGCACCCTCGGGCACGTGAATATGGATATCCTTGTCCTTATAAAAGGTTGCGCTGAGTGGAAGGTCATCTGCTCTTGAACGGATATAGCTCACCGCCGCCTTTGCGCTCTCCTGCATAACCTCACCGAGAGAGCCTGTCAGCTCAAGCTTTCCGCTGCCGTCAAGCACAGCCGCTTCAATCTCAAGCATATCGCCGCCGACCGCCGTCCACGCAAGTCCGTTGACAACGCCAACCTCATTTTCTTTGATAATCGCATCATTTTTGAATTTGCGTGAGCCGAGAAGAGTTTCAACGTCCTCGGGTTTAACCGAAACCTTCTGCGCACCGTCGGAAACAATCTGCATTGCCGCTTTTCTGCAAACCGATGCAATCTGCTGCTCAAGAGCACGCACGCCCGCTTCTCTTGTGTAGCCCTCAATGATAAGCGAAAGAGCCTTATCCGAAATCTTAAGCTGCTTTGCCGTCATTCCGTGACGCTTTATCTGCTTGGGGATAAGATGCTTCTTCGCAATCTGAAATTTTTCCTCGAAAGTATAGCTGCCGAGCTCAATGATTTCCATTCTGTCCTGAAGAGGCTCGGGAATATTGGCTCTGACGTTGGCAGTAGTAATAAACATTACCCTGCTTAAATCATAGGGCAATTCGATATAGTGGTCTCTGAATGAATTATTCTGCTCGGGGTCAAGCACCTCAAGAAGCGCCGACGTCGGGTCGCCCTTATAATCCGAGGAAAGCTTGTCTATTTCGTCAAGAAGGATAAGCGGATTGCCTGTGCCTGCCTGCTTGAGTGCATTCATTATTCTGCCCGGCATCGAGCCGATGTATGTTTTTCTGTGGCCTCTGATTTCAGCCTCATCCTTGACACCGCCGAGAGAAATTCTCGCATAGCTTCTTCCCGTTGCTTTTGCAAGGGAGCGTGCTATCGAGGTTTTGCCGACACCGGGAGGTCCGACAAGACAGATAATCTGACCCTTTATATCGGGAGCAAGTGCTCTGACGGCAAGATATTCGAGAATTCTCTGCTTCACCTTTTCAAGCCCGTAGTGATCGTTATCAAGCACCTTTGCAGACTTTCTGACATCCGTGTTTTCTTTGCTGAAGGTATCCCACGGAAGTTCGAGACACGCCTCAATATAGTTTCTGCTGACAGCCGCTTCGGGTGAGCTGGGCGAATATTTTTCAAGCTTGTCACATTCCTTGAAGAGCTTTTCCTTAACCTCATCGGATGCTTTGAGCCAGAAAATCTTTTCTCTGAATTCGCTGAGCTCCTCCTCCTGAGAAGCACCGCCGCCAAGCTCCTGAGAAATTATCTTTATCTGCTCACGCAGGTAATATTCTCTCTGATTCTTATCGATTGCTTCCTGTACCTTGTCACCGATTTCAGCTTCAATTGAAAGCAGGTTGCTTTCACTGGCAAGAAGCACGCAGAGCTCTTCCATTCGTCTGACGGGATTTATGATATCGAGAATGCGCTGTCTGTCCTCATATTCAAGCATAATGTTGCCTGCGATATAGTCGGCAAGCTTGCCTGCATCGTTTTCGTGCATAACGTTTGTTATGAGGTCCGCAGGCATCTGCGGAGCAAAATCCGCATAATCGGCAAAAACGTCCTTTGCATGGCGGACAAGAGCCTTTGCGTAATCGGCTCTGTCAGCTCTGATCGACGGCTCTCTTACGGGAAAAATCATCGCCTTGAGGTGGCTGCCGTTCGATGCAACCATACCCTCAACAAGCCTTGCTCTGTAAAGACCCTCAACTGCAACCCTGACGTTGCCGCTTTTGCCCGGAAGCCTGAGCACCTGCTTGACGCTCGCAACAACACCGATTTCGTAAAGTCCGCTGAAATCGGGGTCATCCTCCGTCACGTCCTTCTGGGTAACAAGAAAAATTTCCTGATCCGTATCCATTGCCTTTTTGAGTGCATTTATGGATTTTTCTCTGCCCACGTCAAAATGAATAAACATTCCGGGGAAAACGACAAGTCCTCGGAGTGCCACCGCAGGCATAAGTCTTAAGCTTTCATCTTTCATACTGTATTGAACTCCTTATAAGAGATAAATATTAAAATAAACATTTGGTTAGTTTAATATTATATAATATTATATACAAGCCGTCAACAGTAATAAACACACAAAAAATTATGAAATTGAAAACTTAATATTAACAAATACGGCATAAAAAAGGGACCGCCTCGCAAAAGGCAGTCCCGAAAGCACTGTTTTTGAATTATTTGAGCCTTGAAATAAGCTGGCAGGCCACGTAGATATTCTGAATCTTTTTTGCCTGCGCCCCTGTCGGGGTCAAGGTGATTGGCTGGGTTTCGGAAGGAGTTACATAAAGCTTGAAGGCTATTGCATCCTGACCGACGCGCATATCCTTGACTTCTTTGTATTCGATATTTCTTTCTTCAACGTTAAGATATCTGAACACAATTTCTTCAAGATTGCGTCCCGTAAACACTTTGATGACATCATCCTCATCATGCATGTCAACGATAGCCTTTGCCTCTTCAAAAGTCAGGCTGGTGCATTTGAATTCTCCGTCGTTGAGAATTGTCATAACGTTCTGGTTATCCACCAAAAGAAGAGGAAGCTGAGTTCTTGCCATAAATATCACCCTTTTCTGTTTAATATTAATGAAAGATATTCACATTTTATATCAATCATTGTTTATTTTATAATATAATATGATTCACATTTTGTCAATATGAATAAATATTTTTTAACACATTATTTATTTTCAAGCCTCACTACCGTCACGGAATATGCAGGAACGGTATAGTTGAATTTTTCCGAAAACCCGTCAACGGTCATTTCCTCGATTTTGCAGTCCTCGGGCTGACCGAGAATATTGTCGTTCGCAAGGCTGTTGCCCGCAACCTGCATCACCTTTGCAGAGGATTTAACCTGAGCATTTTCAACGTTTACGGATACAGTTCTTGCCTCGCCCGTTACGTTGACGATTTTGACGATGATATCACCCGAATCATCGGTGCTGACAACGTGATAAGCCTCCGCCTCGGCTTTTGAAGCCGTATCAAAATCAACGTAAAGCTCGCCGTCGATATAACATTTCACTGCCGTACCGCTTACAACGACCTTTAACTGATAAGTTCTGTTTTCTTCGGCGGTGAAGGGTCTGACCGTGCCGAGAATCTTATTCGTCTTGATGCCGTTTTCAATCTGCTGAAGGCAGGAAACAGTGTTATCCCAGCCGCCGATATTCCAGAACCAGCAGTTATCGTGATCCTTGACGGCAAAAGGAATAATAAATCCTTCATTACCGTTTATCTTCGTTGCATCAACGGTAAAGGTGTAGTCAGTCCATCTGTCGTCACCCGTATACGCAACCGAGCCCGTCAGGCTGTAGGGCATTGCGGTTGCATCGTTGATAAGTTGACCGCCCTTGACGGTTATTTCGCCGTCGTTTGCTTTGTTCCAATTCCAGAAAAGGGAATTGACGGAGAAATCATCCTTGCCGAGCGTTTTGCCCGTTGCATTGTCAACAACAAGAACGTTATCGAATTCGGCGGTTGTATACCACGCACCGATGCCCACTCTGCCGCTCAGCTTCTCCTGCGGAATCGCCGCACCGTTGAGTTCTGAATCAAGCAGCGAAGTTCCTGCGTTGGTTGAAAACAACTTCTGAACGTAATAGCTGATTGAGCCCGTCACCTTATGATTGTTAAACCATATAAGGTCGGGTGACCAATGGGTTGCGGTCAGATTGCCGAAAAGCGGAGCATACGCCGCCATTCTGACAATATCGCCGTTTCGCTCAAGACCCGTCATATACGCCGCTTCGGCAAGAGCCGCACGCAGAGTATTCGACCTTGCGGCATATTCGCCGAGGAAAACCTGAAGAGCTCCGCCGTAGATTGAACCGGTCATACCGTCAACGTCCCTGCTGTAATTATCGGCATCATAATAGTCGGTATTTTTAAGGAACCATTCGGGCTCGTTATAATAATGCTGGTCGGTTGCGCCTGCAAAATCCGATGCTGAACCGCCGCCGATTTGTTCTTTCGCATATTCATATGACGGAAGATAGTTTTCTCCGTGAGTTGCATCGAATGCGCCTGCGGAATAAATCAGTTCAATACCCTCGTAAAGTTCGGGATTCTCCGCCTTTGCCGCATTGAAGGTTTCGAGAAACGCCTGATAACGCTCAAAATAAACCTCACCCTCGTTTTCGTTGCCGATGCAGATATACTTGAGCTCAAACGGCTCCTCGTGACCGAGAGATACTCTTACCTTGCCCCATTCCGTATCGGCAGAGCCTCTGCAGAATTCAACAAGGTCAAGCATATCCTGAAGATACGCTTCAAACTCGGGGGTATACATTTCAACGGGTCCCATGCCTCTCATCTGGCAATATAGTCCGCAATTGATTACGGGCACACCGAGTGCACCGAGGTCCTCGGCAAGAAGAAAATATTCATAGAAGCCGAGTCCGTAGCTCATAAAGCTCGGATACGGGTCATCGGTTGCGGCAAGATTCGTCCAGAGATTAGTGCCCTGCTTTCTTGCGGCAACGTCACCGTATTCACCGCCGAATTCAAGCGGCTCTCCGTTTCTGCCGACACCGACGGAATCCTTCCAGTTATATGCAGTTTCGGCATCGTAGCCTTCAATGATGCATCCGCCGGGGAAACGGAGAAATTTCGGTTCAAGCGCTTCAAGCATCTCGCCCAGATCCTTGCGCATTCCGTTTTCACGGTTTTTATAAGTGTTTTCGGGAAACATTGAAATCATATCGAATGCCGCCGAGCCGTTATCAATCAGCACAGCAAGAGACACACCATGAAATGCGGTTTCCGATGCGGTAAGGATGATTTCATATTTTGTCCATTCGGAGGTTATTGCGGAAACCTCGCCCTCTGCAAGAGTTTTGTCCGCCCAGAGCAGCTTCACATAAACCTTGCCCGAATATCCGTCAACACCCTTCGCATAGAAGGAAACTTTATATTTCTCCCCTGCCTCAACGGAAATACCGTCAAGGAAGCCTCTGTTTGCAACGCCCGCAAAAATGCTTCCCGAATTGTTTACGGCAAGGTAATTGAGATTATTCTCATTGAGCTTATCTTCCGCATTTTTCACAACGGAAAGAGCCGCACCGTTGACAGCACTCCAGCCGTAGAGCGCATCATCCTGCGCAACGTCGGTAAACTCAAACGAGCGGTTTACGATTTTTTCGGCATAAAGTCCGCCGTCAGCGGCAAAGTTGATATCCTCAAAAAAGATACCGAAAAGCAAATCGCTGATATCATAAAGCTCGTTCGATGCATCGATATCAAGGGTGTAATCCGCCGCCGAAGCATCATAAGCCGTTACGGTATTCGCATCGGGTCTGATAACAGACGGCTGATTCTGCGGAAAAATCATTCCGAGCAGCGCCACAAGTGCCGCAATCACCTTTCTGATTGCCGAAATCAAAGTATATCTCATATGTTTCCATCCTTATTTCTTTTTAAGACAAGGCTTCCGCCGAATGACGGAAGCCTCATTTTTATGCGTTCTGTGCAATGTCCTTAAGGATTTTTACACACTCATCAATCCCGATAAACGAGCTGTTAAGGCTGATGTCATAGTTATGGCTTGCACCCCAGTTCATATCGGTATAGTGATGGTAATATGCGGCTCTGCGTTTATCCTTTTCACGCAGTCTTTTGGCAGGAGCATCCTCCATTTCGCCGTAAATTTCAACAATTCTTTTGGCTCTGGCTTCCATATCCGCATAAACGAAAACCTTCATAACGTCGTCTCTTTCACGCAGGATATAGACAGCGCATCTGCCGACGATAACGCAGGGACCTTTTTCTGCAAGCTCTTTGATAACCTTGCACTGAATAAGCCAGATTTTATCCTCGTTGGTAGGACCGGTATATATGCTTCTGTTGGTAAACAGGCTCATTAGAAGGCTCGGATGGGTATATTCGCCTTTATCCTTGATATATTCCTCTGCAAAGCCGCTTTCAATTGCAACCTTTTCAATAATTTCGCTGTCATAGCAAGGGATGCCGAGCTCCTCGGCGAGATGCTTGCCGATTGTTCTGCCGCCACTTCCGAATTCACGGCTGATAGTGATTATTGTTTTCATAATATTTCTCCTTTCGGCAGATTAAAAATCAAAGGTTTGCTTCAATATTTCTTGCGTAATGTCCGCTATCCTGAAATCCGTTTTCGGTGCGGATGCATTCACCCCATTTACGGGCGATTTCTTCGTAGCTGTCGGTTTCGATTTTTGCTCTTTCAAAGCCGTCCTTACTGCCTCTCAGACACCAGCTGCTTTCCCACATTCCGTGACCCGAAGCCTTGTAAGTCCATAAGAACCAGCTATAGCCGAGCCTTTTGAGAGTTTTGAAGCTGTTATCCCAGGTGTTTGTGCCGTGAGGAAAGAATTCACCCATCATCATCGGAACGTCAAAGAAAATAAGCCAGGGAAGAATTGCCATAAAGTTGAACGACATAGCCGAGGTATCATAAAGATGAACCTGATAAACAACGTTTTTCCAGCCCATAAGGAATGCGTTTGGCATCGCAAGAGCAGACCAGATGCATTCCATTGTTATGATATGCTCGCCGTCAACGGCTCTGACGGTATCGTAAAGACGGTCATAAATGAAGCTGTTGTTTTTTCTGCGGTCAAATTCGCCGCCGGGAACTTCGCACATAGGCTCGTTGAGAAGGTCATACATTGCGACGGCAGGATTTCCCTTGAAACGGGTTGCAATCTCTCTCCAGAGCTCGTCGGTAAGCTCTCTGTATCTTTCGCCCTGCTCGGTGTCATCGTAAAGACCGCAGGAGCCCTTCTTACCGCTGTGGGGAGCATCGCTCTGATATCCGACGGCACCGTGCATATCGAGCACAACATAAAGTCTGCGCTCCGAACATTCCTCAACAACCCATTCAAGTCTGCTGAAATCCCATTCTCCGTTTTCGTCAAGAATCTTTCTGCCGTTATCGTCATAATAGAAATTTCTGAACCAGAAGGGCACGCGCACGCTGTTGAAGCCCATTTCCTTGATTTCGTCAAGGTCTTTTTCTGTAATCCAGTTATCCATATAGGTGTTCATAAGCTCATAGGCTTTTTCTTCGCCGAATCTTTCCGTGAGCTTTGTGAGCACGTCATAGTGGTCGGTTGCCTCTTCGTAAGGGCAGAGCCAATCCTCCCATATCATCCAGGAACCGAGATTGACACCCTTGAGAGTGATTTTTTCACCCTTCTGATTGACGATTTTTCTGCCCTTCGTTGTGAGAAAATCCTCCGCCGTAAAGCCGGCCGAAGGCTCTGCAGATTCAGCGGTTGCCGCCAAAAAGCTGACAGATGTAATGAGCGTTGCAAATGCCAGAATAACCGAAATCAATTTTTTGAAATTCATTTCATTCATCCTCCTTTAGAAATTGTCAACAGAATCCCAATCGGCAACCTTGCCCGTCTTTGCCCAGAGAAGCTCCGCTTCCTTCGCCCACGCTTCGTAGCCCTCGGGAGTGTCGGGATATTTTTCATAATGAGCAGTCAGCTTTCCGCTGGTGACAATTGCATCGATAACCGCCTTGAGCTCTGCAGGCTTGATGTTGCCCGTAACAAGACCGATAACAATATAAATCAGAGTTTTTGCATAGTCACCGAAGCTCAGCTCAATGCCGTTGCCCATATTGCCCAGAAGCTTGCAGCTGAAAACAACGTCGTTTTTGAAAAGGAATTCGTTTGCCTTTGCACTGTGTCTGATAATCGAGCCGAGAAGTGCCATAAGGCTTGCAAACTCCTTGCCCTGCGTATTGTTATAACGCTTGTTGATGCTCCAGAGAGCTTCCCTTGTGGGGTATGCGCCGCCTTTCATCGCCGCAGAAGCAACGTCAACCGCAATATCCTCAAGGGCAAGAGATGCCGTACAACCCTCGCCGCAATTCGGTTTTGTAAGGCAGGCGGCATCGCCCATTGCAATAAATCCGTCCGAAACAAACGAATAGGGTGCTCTGTGATAAGGTGTCATACCCTTTTCGATTCTCGTAACCTTATGTGCAGGAAGCCTGACGGTCTTTTCAAAGAACTTATAGACCTTTTCAACCTGCTCAAAACCGCCGCAGGCACCGATGCCGATAAGAGCATCGCTTCCGCCGCTGGGAGCAAGCCAGGATTTGAAAAAGAGCCAGAAATCGGAACGAAGATATCTGCTGCTTCTCTTTTCTTCAAAATCAATATAACGGAGCACCACGTAGAAGATATCCTTCGGGGTAAGTCCGAATTTTTCGATGCCGTAGTTATCGGGCAGACTGCGTCTGACAACTGCAGGGATACCCGAGCAATCGGCAACAAGGCGGCACGAAACCGTTTCTTCCTTACCGTCCTTCTCATAGACAACACCGTTTATTTTGCCGTTTTCACCGTAAGTGAGGCTCTTGAATGGCGCTTCATAAAGAATCTCCGCACCTGCTTCAACCGCCCAGTCATTCATCAGCACACAGTAGCCGTGCTTATGCATACCGACAACCTTCAGCTTTGAGGGCTTGGGATGATTGCCGTAAACCGAACATATAGCCGAATCCTCAAACGTAAACGAATAAATTCCGTCGCCTTCTTTAACCTCGGGCAGACCGTACTGCTCCATTTCGTCCCTTGCCATATGGAATATATCATAGGACGGGCTCAGGTTTTCTCTTGTATCCTTCTCAAGAAGCAGAACGGAAAAGCCTTTTTCCGCCATTCTTCTGGCAAAATAGCTGCCTGCCGTTGAAGCGCCGACAATTACAATATCATAGTTTTTCATTTTTCTCCTCCGTTACCAAGCTTCATTACTGCGTTATTATCCGAATAGCCTTTGTTATTTGAAATCGTATTGAGGAGCGTATCGGTCAAATCAACCTTCACGCCGTTTTTTGAGAACCTCGGCTCAAGCTTTCTGATGATGAAGCCGAATCTTTTCAGCACCCTCGCAACAGCGTCTCCCTCGGGAGTGCCTGCGCCGAAGGGCATATCGCCTTTGAAAATCGCAACACCGATATTGCCTGCAAAATCAATGAACTTTATTTTGCGGATTGATTTATCGGTTTTAATCCACAAAAGTCTGCCGAGACCGCCTACCGTAATATTGCCGACAATCTTTTTGCCGAGGCTTTTAAGCACCTTCGCAGCACCCTTTCCTCCGCTCAATGCGCCGAGAATGCGGTTCTGAATCGAATAAACAAACTGTCTGTCAAAGAATTCCTGAAGCTCCGCACCGTCAGTATTGCTTCTGAATTCGGGAGTATCGATTGATTCAACCGTCATAACGTTGCCGTCAACGGAAATCTTTCTGTATTTTGCAGGACTTCCGACAAGGCAGGCGGTGCAGATATCAACTATCTTATTTCCGTTTTCCGAAACGTATTCGTTGATGCTCTGGATATGCATATGACCCGTGAGGATGAGTTCAACGCCGTTATCGGCAAGAAGCGATGCCGTCCTGCGCCAGTTTTTCAGCTTTGCATCACCCACCAAATCAAAAACGGGTACCGACGGTATCATCGGGTAATGGCACATTGCCAAAACAGAGCAGCCGTCTTTCTTCGCTTCATCAAGCTGAATTTTTATCCAACCCTCAAGTCTTTCGTCAACCTCACCCTTAGGGTTGCCCTCGCCGTCACAGTTGATTGCAAGAAGTCTGACCTGCGGAGCAATTTGGGCTATGTATGAAAGAGTTGAATCGTCAACGGCAAGTGCCTGCGAATAGCCGTAATCCGCATACATCTCACGCAGAGACCCGAAATCCGTTCCCTCAACGTCAATACACTTGTCACCGACAAAAGCCCTCGATTTTTCGCCGTAATCGTGACCTGCGGTGATAACAAAAATCTTTTTGCCCGAAGCTTTGAGTTTATCGAGCTCTTTTATGAAGCTTTTATGGCTCTCAAGCTCTCCGTTTTTGGAAAGATCACCCGGAATCAGCACAATATCAACAGATTTATCGGCGGCGATTTTTTCAAACGTTGCATTAACGATATCGCTGCTCTCCGCCATAAAATACTGTTCTCTTTTCATATACTCATCATATGCCGCACCCTCTGCACCGAGAGACGGCTCAAAATAATGTGTATCGGTAACAAGATAAAAGCTTACGGGATTCACACAATCACCCTTTTATATTATTATTAAGAATATATTATCATAGAACACACATTGATTTCAACCGATGACAGAAGATTTTATTAATTTTTTTGTAAATTATTACTCTGATTTAATGGAATTGCGGCTGTTTATATGCTATAATAACCAAAAATCCAAAAAAGTTATCCCCGAGGCTCGTGTGAGCTTCGGGGATATAATTTTAAAGTAAATCCTTATACTGATAGCATCTTACGTAGTCCACCTTGAATTCGGCAGGCCAGTTTTCCTCAGGTGTTTTATCAATCTTGCCCGTACCGTGTCGGTCAGAATGCTGAACGCCGTTTTCGCCTGCAAATTCGCAGGAAAGAAGAAGATATTCGGGATTCTGCGAAACTCCGCCTGCGCTGAGTCTGCCCGTTTCACAGCCGTTGATATAGAATATATATTCATCCTTATTCCACTCAACGCCGTAGGTGTTGTATTCCTCGTAAGGATTGCCTTCAATGAAATATTTGCCTATTGAAGCATTCTGCGTCTCGGGGCCGTAGCCGTCATAGATTATGCCCGTTGTGATGCAGTCGTTGCCCCACCAGTGGTCTTTATAATAGAAAGACTCAAAAACGTCAACCTCTGTGCCGTCCTTACCCGAGCCGTCAACGTGGCTGACCCCGTCATTCATCATCCAGAATGCGCTCCACATACCCGTTGCCGCAGGCAGAATACATCTGACCTCAAAGTAGCCGTAGGTCTGATCATATTTACCCTGGGTTGTCAGCTCGCCCGTATACCAGCCGGGCTTATATTCCTTGAATTCGATTTCATCGTGCCATTTATCGTAATAACGGTTTTCAAGCGGCTCATCAAGATACATTGACGTAATGATGAGATTGCCGTCTTCAACGCGGCACATATCCTCGTGCCAATAGCCACCCTTGCGCTCGGTTACCCACCAGGACGGACCCCATTTTGTGTTGTCAATCTCCGTGCCGTCGAATTCGTCCCACCAGACCTTTTCGAACTTGCTCATATCGATTTTTTTGCTTTTATCGGGCATCTTGCCGATATCAAGCAGGTCAAGAAACTGCGGATTGATTAGCATAATTACCGAAATAAAAACGCTGAGAATTGCTTTGATCATTTTTACCACCTCTCAATTTAAAATATCACAGCGGAAAAATATTGTCAACTCTGCCGCATTTATATGTTGATTTAATTCTTAATCGGATGTATAATCTAAACATCAAACAGATAAAGAGATGATTTTATGAAAATATCCGAGCTTCTCAAAGGCAGTTCTCTTATGCTTTCATTCGAGGTTTTTCCTCCCAAAACGGAAACCGCTTTTGAGAGCGTTAAAAGCGCAACCGAAGAAATCGCAAAGCTGAAGCCGTCGTTTATGAGTGTCACCTACGGTGCTGGCGGCGGTACAAGCCGTTATACTCTTGAAATTGCGAAAAACATCAAGGAGCGTTACGGCGTGCCGAGCCTTGCTCACCTGACCTGCGTTTCGTCAACAAAAGAAACCGTCAGGGAAAAAATCGGAGAAATCAAGGCGGCAGGCATTCAGAATATTATGGCTCTGCGCGGAGATATCCCACCTGCCCTTGCGGATGCAGACAGAAGCGGCTGGGATTACAGACACGCAATCGACCTTATCCTTGAGCTTAAGGAGACCGATCCTGATTTCTGCATCGGCGGCGCTTGCTATCCCGAAATACATCCCGAAAGTGCAAATCAGAAAGAGGATATTCTCCACCTGAAAGAAAAGGTTGATGCAGGCTGCGATTTTCTCACAACGCAGATGTTTTTCGACAACAACCTGCTTTACAATTTTCTTTATAAAATCCGTGAATCGGGCATTACGGTGCCGATAATTCCCGGAATTATGCCCATTACAAACGCAAACCAGATTGAAAGGGCAATCAAGCTTTCAGGCTCGTTTATTCCGCAGAGATTCAAGAGCCTTGTTGATAAATTCGGCTCCGACCCCGATGCAATGAAGCAGGCAGGCATTGCCTACGCAACCGACCAGATAATCGACCTTTACGCCAACGGAATCACAAACGTTCACGTTTATTCAATGAACAACCCCGACGTTGCGATGAAGATTCAGAGCAACCTTTCGGATATTCTCGGTAAATAAAAAAGACTGCCTGCAAGGATTCACCCTGCAGGCAGATTTTTTATTTGGGCTGTCTTATCTGTGAATATGCCACGTCGATGCTCTTTTTGAAGAGCAGGAAGTCATACTGCGGACGCCAGTTCGTACCGATTTCAACAGAAGCTTTGAGTTCCTCCTCGGAGCGTGCAACGTTGATTACCGTCAAGCCCCTGAGCTCGCCGTCCTCTTTATAGACCGTATCCCAGAATGCGTGGTGACCGATATAGGTAACACTTTCGGGGATATAGACGTAATTCATCGCGCGGTTATAGCTGAAGGCATCCGAGCCGATGTATTCAAGCCCCTCGGGAAGCGAAAGATAAACCTCGCCGAGTGCCGCGTCTGACGTGAAATGAGAATCGGTTACCTCTGCATCCGTTTTATAGGTATAAATATTTTCAAGCAGAGGAATCTCGAAGAATCCGAGCGTTTCAATCGTCTTAAGTCCTTCGGGCAGATAAACGTTCTTCATATTCGCATAGTTGAACGCCATTTCACCGATAGTCTTAACGCTTGACGGCACAACGTAAGTCAGAACATCTTTTTCATACTGTGCATAGCCTGCATCCTCGGGTGCAGGCTCGATGCGCCAGTTGTTATCGTCATACTTTGCGTGACCGTATTTCTCTGCAAGATAGGTGTCATGGTCGCAGGGACGGCAGATAAGCTCGGTTTTATCCTTGTTATAAAGCACGCCTTCAACGTCACAATAGTTGGGATTATTTTCATCAACCCTGATTTCACGCAGTGCCCAGCAGGAATAAAAAGCCTTTGAATCAACCTTTTCAACACCTGCGCCGATTGTGATAACCTGCACTTTCTCATCGCAGTTGAGAACGTAGCTGCCGACAGAGGTTATCGGCTTTGTTTCGTCTTTGACAACCTTGAAATTTGTTTTGGGGTCCGAATTACCCATTTCATATTCAACGTCGAGCACGTAATCAATCGTTATCTCGGTAATGAAGCCTGTATTGCTGAATCGGGTAAATTCATAGCCCGTTGAAGTCTGCTCATATTCAAACGTATCCTTACGAAGGGCAAGGACACTGAAAATGCACGAAAGCGACACCGCTACAACGATAACGAGTGCAAAAACAACCTTTTTGAGAGTGTAATGGCTGGGCGTTTTGCCGATTTTCGGTGCGGCAAGGCCTTCAACCTGATATGTCCATATTTCTTCTTCAGGAATATCAAGATGAATTTCTTCTGCCTGATTGTTAAGCTTTTTCTCTTTTTTACTCATACCGCACACCTCCTTATCCTACGTAACCGCCGCTGACGGTTTCGCCCTCTTCCTGAGCTTTTCTTTCCGTAACCTCTGCACGGCGTTTAAGAACTTCCATAACCATATTCTGCTTGGCACTGTCATAGTCCCAGAAGAAATACGGAATCGTCATCAGTGCAAAGCCGACAACGTCAAACAGAAGCGGAACGATGATAATATTCGCCCTTGATGAATCAAGGAAGAGGATATCCCAGTTACTGTTGAAGCCGTAGCCCAGAAGCATAAGGGGAATAATAAGACCGACAAAATTCTTTATCGGGTCTGTAAACCAACCGAAAACGCCGGAGAAGCTCTCAAGCCTTTCGCCGGAAAGATACATCTGATAGTCGCCGATTCTTACGTTCATATCGTGACCGGCAGTTGTGGGAACGGTCTTTGTCATTTCCATAAAGAAGAGCACAACAACGCAGATGATACCGCAGAGGTTGACGTTATCACCGCAGAACCACATTGCGGCGGCAATCAGAGCGTTACCGATGGCTCTTGACGCCTGATAGAATATCATAATCTGCTTATATGAGAATCTCTTGAGGAAATAGGGCGAGAGGAAATCGGGCGGCGTTCCTGCAAACGAAATAAGCATAACGAGCAGACTGTAGGGCAGACCGCTGAGTCTGAACGTATAAAGATAGAGAATCGTCGCAAAGGGAAGCATACCGTTTCCGAGCGCATCGATAAGACCGACGACTGTGTTTATAAGCAGGTATTTGTTGCGCAGAACGCCGAACATACCGTCCCAGAATTTAATCTGAACCTTCTTTTCAACGGGAGGCTGCGGAATTCTTTCCTTGACCCTTCCCGCAAAAATCATTGTCAGTGCCGCAAAGAAAATGAACGTTCCGGGGATAACGTATCTGTAGAGATTGATATCCGCCCATTCGTCCTTAAGGAAACCGATTGCAACCGAAATTGCAAGGCTTGAAAGAGTATTGAAGAAATGCGAAAGCTTAACGGGATAGCTGCGGACATATATTCTTTCCTGCAGATTGGGGCTGATGCTCTTTGTGCAGGTTTCCATATTGTTCGCAAAGCCAAAAACGTTATAAGTAGCAAAAAGAAGGTTACCGACCCAGACTCTTGTTGCAACGTCGGGGATATTATAAACGGGAAGCCAGCCGATAAGGATAACCATTATGCACTTGGGAACAACGTCGCAATAAAGCGAATATTTATATCTGCCGAATTTGGGAAGAAGCTTTTTGCGCCAGAATATGTTTCTTGCTCCTACCCAGCCGGTATAAAGAAAATGCGTTCCGAAAGTTTTGAAGCACGCCGTGGCATTCATACCCTCAAAGCCGTTGAGAATTCTTATGAAAGTGCTTGTCTGGTCAAACAACGTCGAATAATCGAAAAGTATCGTCGAAATACCGAACGCCATCATCAGGCCGTAAACAAGATAAAACTTTTTCTCGGTCTTTTTGGGAAGAAAACCGAGATTATCGCATACAAGCCACCACATCAGCGCCGAAATATAGTTAAGCGGCATATTGAGAATGCCGATAACCGAGAAGGTCAGGTAGGGCAGCTTATAATGGTGCATAATAAGGTAACAGGACGACCAGAAGCCGATATACTCCAGCACCTTTGAGCCTGCATAGTTACTGCCTACCGCAAAAACAACGTCCTTATATTCCTTGTAAGGCACGTATTTACCCTCGGCAGGAGTATTCCAATGCGTTTTGATTTCGGTAAAAAGCTCTTTGGCTTTACCCATCAGTTTATTCATTTTGCGCATCGCCTCCTTAATATATTTTCTATATTATCACAAATATAATAAATAAACAACAAATTTCTGCATATTTTTATATAATTATTTATACAACATTGCTTATTCCTTCAAACTGTGATATTATTAATTAAATTCGGCAAAGAAGGGAATAATGCTATGCTTTCACTTTACAGATTTTTCTTTTCATTATTCACAACGCTTTCGATTGTTTTCACGTCTGTGTTTTCTCCCGTTCAATTACAAACGCCGAGTGAGAACTTTGATTTTTCTTTCCTTGAGTATCCTGCCCAATCCGTTAAGACACTTGAGGAAAGCGGACTGACGGAGGAAATTCTTTCCGACAGAGCAAGAGACTCAAACGGCGGTCTTTATCTTGAAGCACAGGGCTACGACGATGTCAGCGGTATCGTTGTTTCGCCTTATTACAAAGCAAAAATCGCAGGCAAAGAGATTCCCGTTTATGCCGCAACGGTTTTTCTCGGCTCAACGCAGGCAGGTGCGCTCCACTCCTTTTCTGAAATATATGTTGAAAAGGACTCGGATTTCACCTTCAACGTTGAAATTGTTTCAGACGGCTATCAGATACGCAACTCAATAGTACTCCCCGAATCTCTCGGAGTCGGGGTCAGATGCGAAAACGGCACTGCAACCGCTTCAATAAGCGATTTCGGAATTTACACCTTTCTTTTCAACGGTGCGGAACAGGAACACGCTTTCACGCTTTTCGTCAGGGAAAAGGTTGACGAGGATGCCGAAATCCGAAGCCTCATTGAGCAATACGGCGAAGAAAACGTCACCGTATTCGAAAAGGGCGTACACAGACTCGATTATCTGAATTTCAAAACAGACAACAGCATACTCTATCTCAAAAACGGCGCGCATCTCATCGCCAATCATAAATACGATATTATGAGTGAGGATGACGAGCTTCTCTACGTTGAGGACGATGCGCTTACGTCAAACGCTATCGGATTGACAAGAGTTCCGTTCATCAATTTCTTCAACTGCAAAAACGTTAAAATTCTCGGTTCGGGTGCAATCGACCTCTCATCACTTGACAGACGTGAACGCAGAGGAATCGTTTTCAATTTCTGCAACGGAATAGAGGTCAGGGGCGTCAAGATTTTCAACTGCCCCGAATGGTCTTTCATCACCTATCAGTGCGAAAACGTTGATATCAGCGAAACCGATATTTTCGGCTACAAGCAGAATGCCGATGCATATGCAATCTGCAATTCAAGAAACGTTACGGTTGCGGACTGCTTTGCAAGAACGGGTGACGACCTCTTTGACGTAAAAGCTCTCGGCGGTGCAGAGCCTGCGATGAGCAAAAACATCGTTTTCTCGGGCTGTATCGCATGGGCAGGCAAGGCAAGATGCTTCGGAATCTGCGGCGAAGTCAACAGAGAAATCAGCAACGTCACCTTCAGGGACTGCGCAGTCATCTACAAGGACGCAACCTGGGATAACGAGAGAATAGCATCACTCGCAATCATCGTTGAGATTGACGATGGCTTCATAGACAACGTTCTTTTTGAAAATATCGAGATTTTCTGCGATGACGGCAGAGCCATCGGATGCAGAATATACGAAGATGAAATCGAGAATTTCTCGGCAACAAACATCACCTTCAGAAATATCACTTACACATCCCGTCTGCCTGCAGGAATTGCGGCGGCAAACGAAACAAACACCGTTGACGTTACTCTTGAAAACGTCACTGCAAACGGCAGAAAGATTAACTCTTTAAGCAGCCCCCTGCTTGAGGTTGATAAATTTGCAAACGTTGAGGTCAAATAAAAAATGCAGCAGCAAGGAAGCTCCTTGCTGCTGTTTGTTTTGCATATGAAATTTATTTCAGCATTTCCAGAATCTGCGCTTTCGGTCTGGCACCGACAGCCTGACTGACAACCTTGCCGCCTTTCATAACAACAAGCATCGGGATGCTGGAAACCGCAAATGCCGCCGCAAGCTCAGGCTCGTTATCAACGTTGATTTTACCGACAAGGTACTGCGGATTTTCCTGCGCAATTTCATCAACAAGAGGTGAAACCATTCTGCAGGGGCCGCACCAATCGGCATAGAAATCGATAAGAACGACCTTATCGCTTCCCTTTACTTCATCGAAATTATTTTTATTAACCTTTAATACAGACATTGTTTTTACTTCCTTTCTTTAGATTTAACTTATTATAACC
>JAZNUD010000040.1:0-14896 GCA_045592085.1 Acutalibacteraceae bacterium
GGAATTTCAAATATGCGAGGAAACATATCATCTCTTCATTCATATCACAGGAGTCGTGTTTCAGAAGAAGATAGAATACCATTTGGAAAACAAGTGGGCTTGGGTATTATTATTGTCGGTATTGGCATAATCGTATTTAGTATTCTGTCATCTGTAACCTTATATACTGAAAACGATATTTTTATTTTAGTTGGAACTGCTGTTTTGATTATTGGTATTATTCTTGGACTTGTTATAAGTTTTCGTGCCATGATTAAATATAACAAGGGTATTTTTTAATTCGTCAAATTCCAATTTGTCATACAAATCAGATATATGCAAAAAATAAGGCAGGGATTTTCCCTGCCTTTGATTATTATAACACTTTAGTCATTGAATTCCTTATCGGAAGCTATGACCTTTCCCGATTCGGCGTTTATTTCATATTCATATTCGTATCTGCCTGCAACAAACTCAACGTCATAATGGACTATCAGGTCGTCTCGGTCAAGCTCAGCTTTTGAAAATTTCACATCTGCCGCTTTTACTCCTGCGTGCTCATATGCCAATGATTTTGCTTTGTCAGCGGAGATATAATCATCTGAAACAGGATTGCTGTTGACGGTTTTTCTTTCCTTATCAACGTCCTTTTCAAGAACTGTGCCGTCAGAGGCTTTAACCTCATATTCGTATTCATATCCGTTTGCTTCAAACTTAACGTCATAATGGGGAACAAGGTCATCCGAATCGTAATATGCTTTTAAAAAAACTGCATCTTCCGCTTTGACCCCTGCATCGTCAAGAGCCTTCTGCTTGGCATCTTCAACGCTGATATAACCGTTATCGTTATCCTTGCTTACGGGAACTTCAGGCTTTGCGGAAAGGCTTTCTTTTACACGTTCAGCTTCCTTTTCCGCCTTCAGGACCGAACCGTCAGCAACTGCAACCTCATAATCATATTCAAAGCCGTTATGTCCGAATTCAACGTCATAATGGGCTCTTCCTTTTTCTTCATCAAGCGAAGGAGCACCGAACATTACGGCATCTTCTCTTGAAACGCCTGCGTGCTTAAGTGCGATATCGATTGCTTCATCAGGTGAAACGCTTACAAGCTCTCCGCTTTTCACCGTCGGTGCGGATGCCTGCGCCTGCTTGAGCGTTGCGTTTTCTTCAACGGGCTTGTTTGCCGCGCATCCTGCAAGCAGAGCCACCGATAAAACCAGAGCTACCGAAACCAAAACTGCATATTTCTTCATTTTAATTCACCTCTCAATATATTTTTAATCTCTGTCCGTAGTTTATCCGAAAAGTCTTGCCAGAAGATTTCTGAAGAATCTGAGGATACTGAAAGCTTCAAATCTGTCGGGGGCATCGTAATCACAGTCAAATTCAACGATTTTTCCGTTTACGGCATTGATTGAATAATCGTATTCGAGATTACCGTCGGCTCTGAATTCGATTTCGTATTCATATCTGCCGTCATCACGGTCAAGCTTTGCTTTGATGAATCTTACTTCGGATTTTTCATATCCTGCGTGGTCAAGAGCAATTTCCTTTGCCCTCTCTTTTGAAATCAGGTTTTCGGAAGGTGCGGCGAACGCCGACACGGAAAGAGAAAATACAACGAGGAGTGCGAGTAAAAGAGCGATAAGTTTTTTCATAAGATCAATTCCTTTCAAATTGTTTGTTTTTTATTCAGCCGTCCTTGACTGTGACTAAATAATAACCGGCAAACATTAAAGGAACATTAGAAAAACTTAATTTTTCTCATTTTTTGAAAATTATTTTAATTTCGGTAAATATATCAGTTTCAGATTCGGCAACGCACTCTGCCGAGTGAATTTCCGCTATCTTTTTAACAAGAGCAAGTCCGAGACCGAAGCCTTCGGTTTCCGACCTTGAAGCATCCGCACGGTAAAATCTGTTCCAGATTTTCGGCAGGTCTTCTTCACTTATACCTATGCCATTATCCCTTACGGACAAAACGGTTTTATCCTTTTCGGAATACAGTTTAACTTTGATAAAACCGTTTTCCCTGCCGTATTTATCAGCGTTGGAAAGCAGGTTTTCGAGAAGCTGAGTTATCAGAGTATTATTCAAACTGATTATAATATCATTATCAATTTCGGTTATTAACCTGATGTTTTTTGTCGGTCTGAATTTGCAGCATATTTCTTCAACCAACTCGCTGAGATTCGCTTCTTCAAGCGTAAATCTGCCGCTACCCTGCTCTGCCCTTGTTACGGAAAGCAGTGACGAAACAAGAGCCGTCATTTTGTCCGTCTGCTCTTCAATGGATTCAAGTGCCTGCATTCTTTCCTCTTCGTCTGCATTTCCGGAAAGTGCGTATTCACATTCCGCCTTTATAACCGCAAGAGGCGTGCGAAGCTCATGAGATGCATCGGAAGTAAACCTTTTTTCGGATTCAAACGACGTATGCAGCCTTTCAAGCATTCCGTTGAAGGTTTCGGCAAGATTGCTGATTTCACGGGGTGCTTTGTTTGTTTCAAGACGCTTTGAAAGGTCGCTGCCCGTTGAGATATCGTGTGCGGATGCCGTTATTTTTTCAACAGGCTCAACGGTTTTCTTTGAAATGATATATGCTCCGATTGCCGCTACAATCACGAAAAACGGAAGAATATATACGGCACTCCTGCCGATGGCGGTGAAGGCTGTTTTAACGTTTTCGGCAGGACAGATTGCACGGATATAAATCTTTTTGCACGTTGAGCTGTCCGCAGTAAACTCGATTTTAAAGACCTGCCTGTCGCTGTAAACGGGAATCTGAACACCAATAACGGTTGCTTCGTTTCTCTTGATTCCTGCATGAGTCAGAGCAATTTCAATCGCTTCATTTGTGCTTATACCGTCCTGAAAATTCGTTTCGGAATAAGGAACAGGCTTCAATTCATTCACAGGAGTAACGTCAGCTTCGTAGGATATAACCTGCCCCGAGCGGATATCAATCTCGTATTCAAATTTCGTGAATTCGAGAAGCTCGGAATAAACGTAATAGTCTTTGCTGTCAAAATTTCTTTTAACAACCTTTTTCAAATCGGACGGTGCTTCAATAAGCGTATGCGGCGTTTCACCGCTGATATATTCGCCTTCTTCACTGAAAAGGTCGCAATAAACTCCGTCGGCATAATACATAAAATCATTCTCAACCTCAAAAATGCCGTTGCTGAATTCCATTTCATCGGAGTTACTTTGTGCGGCGGAAACGAGAGTCTGCTTCAGCTTATCATCGGCGGTTTTCTGACTGATAAGCAAAAGCGCAGTTACGCTGACACCGCAGACAACGGCAATCAGAAGCGTAATCCAGAGCGTTGTTATAATTTTGAATGAAAGTTTTTTCATTTTTCCTCCCTGAGAACGTACCCCATTCCTCTGACGGTATGAATCAGCTTTTTGTCATAGCCCTCATCAATCTTTTTGCGAAGGTATCGGATATAAACGTCAACAACGTTTGTGCCGCCTTCATAATCATAATTCCAGATATGGTCCTCAATTTTTTCACGGCTGAGCACAATTCCGTTATTAACGGCAAGATACTGCAAAAGCTCATATTCCTTTGCAGATAGAGAAATCTCTCTGCCGCCTCTTGTGACCCTTCGTTTTGAAATATCAACGGTCAAATCCGCAACGGTGATTACGTTTGAATTTGAAACGCTGTTTTTTCTGATAAGAACTCTTATTCTCGCAAGCAATTCCTCAAAAGCAAAGGGCTTCACAAGATAATCATCGGCACCGATGTCAAGCCCCTCAACTCTGTCCTCGATGCTGTCACGCGCCGTAAGAAAAAGCACGGGAAGATTATTGCCTTCATTTCTGATTTTTCTGAGCAAAGAAAACCCGTCGAGTTTCGGCATCATAACGTCAAAAACCGCAGCATCATAATCGGTCATACTTATCAGGTCATATGCTTCTTCGCCGTTGAAAGCGCAATCAACGCTGTAGCCCGATGCCTTGAGCTGCTTTGCAATTATTCTGTTAAGGCTCTTTTCGTCTTCTGCAATCAGAATTCTCATCAGAACACGTCCTTCAATCAAATTTTACCGTTACGTTATCGTCATCAAGACCGCTGTTATAAAGAAGCGGCTCAACAAATTCCGTTAATGAATAGCCGCCGAGAAGCTTTTTGGAATCGACACGAAAAACCTTCATAATTTTTTCGATTTTCTTAAAGCTGCCCATTGTTATTTTGTATTCTACGGTTTCGGGGGAATACGGAGCATTGCCGCGGTAAAGATTGGCTATAAGCTCCAGAATAAGATTCACGAATTTTTTTTCCTTAACGTTTTCGCAATCGGACTTCTTTAAGCCGTGATATTTCTTTGAGAATTTCGCAGCCTTACCGTAAGTAAGACCGTTGAGCTTTCTGCCGAGGAATTTTACAATCCTCGGGTGCTTCAGAATCAGCTCCTTCGGGAGCGAAATACCTCCCTGTGTGTTTGCAAAAGCCTCAACGTCATGCTCCATATTATAGGGAATCTCTTCGATAATGCCGAGGAAGCCCTTCCTTGCATATTCAGCGAACGTCATACCAAGGTCGGGAAGGTCAATATCAATTGTGCGGATATCCGCCGTACCTTTATCGGTATCAACGGTAATCTTCCTCATTTTCGGAGGGAAGCCTGCAATCGACGAAGTCTGAACACTGTAAATTTTATTTCCCTGCTCGCTTACGATTTCTTTCATACACTGGATATGGGAGTGACCGCTGAAAAAAAGGCGAACACCCATATCGGCAAGCTGTTTTATGCTTTTTTCACCGTCAGTGAAGGTGTGTCCCTTGCCGACAATCTCATACGCAGGAGACGGTGCAACAACGGGGCGGTGGGTACTGCAAATAACTGTTGCACCTTTTTCCTTTGCTTTTTCAACGTGTCCTTTTACCCACTCCATAAGCTCGTCGGAGAAATACGGATAGTGCAAAGAGTCTTTATCTTCTGTGTCATAGCCCATTGCTATATGATAAAGTCCCGGTAATATTTCTGCGATATAGGTTGTGCCGTCATCAAAGGTATCAAAGGCTTTGCCCCTGCCGAACGGATGATAAAGCTTTTTAACCTCATCCTCGGGCATATGTTCCATAGGAATCTCTTCTCCGTTTTCGCCGAAGCCGTGAATCGAAAAATACGGATAGTCGTGATTATCCGTATAAACAAAGGGGTTCCCCCCGTTTTCGGTAAACTCCTGAAGGATATCCCTTACCTCCTCGTGGCTGTAGGCTTCGCCGTGATCAGTAAGGTCTCCCGTTATAATTACGGTACTTGTATCTTCATCCTCTTTAATAATATCCAGGGCTTTTATGAAAGCCTCTTCACTTTTCAGAATACATATCTGCGTATTCGGTTGCGGGAAGGTGCGCCAATCGCACTTGAAATTCCTTTTACTGAAATAATGAACGTCCGTAACGTGATAGAAGCTGTAAATCATAAATCAAATCCCCTTTAAAGGCATTTTCTCCGTGAGAGTTTTGCAACTCAGGCTGAAAGCCAGGCAAAACATCCTTTGTAATCACGGAATCGGAATATGGAATTATGCCATTCTTTCAAGAGCCTCAAGCGTTACCTCGTAGCGTGTCGGTGTGCCCGAAAGAAAGTGCTCCATTTCCTCCATCATATAATAAGCCATTCGCTGCGGCTCGTTGCCCGTGCTTCCCGCAATGTGCGGCGTGAGAATTGCGTTTGGCACCCAGAAAAGCGGACTGATATACGGAAAAAGCTCGTGCTTGATGACGTCACCTACAAAAGTTCTTGACGGATGCAGAAGCAGAGATAGTGCAAGCGAATATTCCGCAACCTGCGCTCCCCTGCCCGTGTTTATGAAAGTGGAACGCTTTTTCATTTTTTTGAAAAGCTTATAATTGAAAATATTTTCAAGTTCGGGTTTATTGGCAAGATGGTTGCTGATGATATCGCATTCGCTGAAAAGCGTTTCCATATCAACAAGCGTGACACCAAGCTCTTTTGCCGTTTCTTCAGGCACAAACGGGTCGCAGGCGTAAACCTCAACGTCGAGCGCTTTCAGCCTTTCCGCAACCATTTTTCCGATTGCTCCGAGACCCACAAGACCAACCTTGCAGCCGAAATTGCCCGTGCAGGAATTTGCAAATTTAAGCGAGCGTGCAGGAAGAATACGGTAACTTTTTGCCGCCTGAAAATATCCCTTCGCCGCAAGAGTAATCTGAGCAAAGGTGTATTCCGCAACGGGCACTGCGTTTGCCGCAAAGGCAGAATAAACCTTAATTCCGCTTTCAAGGAAGGGCCGCGCAAAATACTGCACCGTACCTGCGGAATAAAACACCGCCTTAAGGTCAGGCATATATTCTGCAATTTCCTCTTTTGTGAACCGAGGCATACCCCAGGTTGCAAACGCAATTTCACAGCCCTTGAGGAATTCTCTGTGCTCTTCAATATTCTTTTTATTTATTCTCGGCGAAAGTTCACCGTAGCCTCCGAGTTTTTCGAGCACGTCGGGAGTATAAACCTTTGAAAACTGTAACTGATTTTCACCGAAAAGCGCAATTTTCATTATGCCTCACTCACTTTTCCATATCTTTTACCTTATTGCAGGGTAATCGTCGCTTGTTGCGACTGTTTTTTTCATTTTATCACATTAACCGCTGAAACACAAATAAAAAATAGCACTTTTCTGACACTATCAGCAAAGTTCTTTTGCAAACATACGAAAAGACAGCAGAAGGAATTTACCTTCTGCTGTCTTTTTAAGATTATTATTCTGTTTTTATTATTTCAGCTTGAAATTATCGTCAACAAACTCTATCATCGCCTGCTCTTTATCCTCATCGGGCTCTGATATGAAATCGTTATCGGGGTCGTTGAACCATAGATATGCGATCTCCTTCGTTTCATCGTTATAGCCGACAATGCCGAACTTTTTGGGGTATTCTCCCCCGTCGGCAACTCTCATATGAAATCCGTTATACTCAAATTCGGTAACGGGCACGTCATAATGTCCCTCAAGCATATCGGATTCAATCGGCTCGGTCAGAAACTTATAGCTCTGCTCAATCTCGTTCTTTTTACTTTCGTAAAAATCGTCATATTTCGCTTTGACCGTCATCGTATCCGTCACGAACCAGAGAACAACTCTTTTATCGTGGTCATAGTAAACACTCTCGTAGCTCGCAAAGCCGCTCGGCAGGAAATCCTCCGCCTCAAACTCTTCACGATGAAATTCATATAAATAGCGTTTTACAGTCCACGATGAGCAGGAAGAAAAAATAACGGGAATCAATAAGCAAGAGATGATTGCGGAAATATATTTTATCATTTTCATTTTAAAAATCCTCAATATTGTCCTGAACGTATGAGACTATCTGCCCTTCCAGATCGGGTTTCCAGGCATCATCGGGAGCATAAATCTCCATATAAGCATCATTGAATTTTTCAAAAGGCTTGCTTTTTTCAAACTCAATGTGTTCATCGACACTGCTTATTTCAACGTGTTTAAGCTCAATACCGTTTTCAGCGGCAAAGGTTTCAAGAAGCGCTGCCTGCTCTGTTGCCCCTATCATACGGAGATACTTGGTTATGTTAACGATATTTTCATTATCCTCGTTGATAAGATATTGAGCCAGACCGCCGTTCTGAATTTCAGAATCAAAATTGATAACCGCCGTAACCGCTTTTTGCTTTTCGTTTTGAGGAGTGCCGATTATATCCTTTATGGCGAAAATTCCTTTCTCAAAGTAGGCTTCGCCGTATTTCTCCTCATATATTGAATAATCGTAGGCATCCCATTCAAGCTCGCCCGATTCAGAATAATGAAGCGTAAATGTTTTTCCTGTTTTTTCAAGATAAACCTCAATATGATAAGGACCTTCAACGGGAGTGTCAAAATAATCAATATCAACAATTGTAGGATTCATTTCGGAATAATTATCGGCAAGGTATTGCTCTGCGATATTTCTGATTTTAATTCTGTCAAGAGGATTGCCGAAAAATACCGTTGCCAGGAATCCGATTATTGCCGATAACACGATTGCAACAACCGCAATAATTAATGGCTTTTTTGTTTTTTTCATTATCCGTCACCCTGTTCAGTTATCGTCGGCTTATTTTTTGATGCTTATGCACCGCCGAAATCATTCAGCCTTCGGCGGCACACGTTAAACATCAGAATTTAATAAGACCGAGGAAAAGAATTCTGATAAGCCACTGCCAGAAGGAATATTTCACCTCAACCTCAAAGGTGTCGCAGTGCTGACCGTAGCTGACGGTAACAGTCTGCTTGCCGATTTCTTTGCTGTCATAACCTGAAACCGTAAGCAGGGAGGTGTTTGTCACCGTTTTGGTTTTTCCTTCATCATCGGTATATACAACATTTATACCCGTAAGGTCGATATCCTCGCCGTAGCGGTAAACCGTTTTGGCAGGAGCTGATACAACCCTGATTGAAGCGGTGGGAACAAGAATCTCAAATTCGCTGAAGCTTTCGACCTCGAAAATCAGATAGCCGTTTTCAACTCTTACCGTGCCTGCTGCGGTTGAAAGCTGCTCTCTGCCGCCGCCGACAAATCGGTGATAGATAACGAATTCCTTCTGATTTTTATAAGCCTCGGGCAGAGCGATTCTGATCGTTACCTTGTAGCCGTCGTTGGGCTGAACGATATCGGAGCTTCCGTTGAGAGCCTTGATATTATAAAGACCGACCTGATCGTAATATTTGCCCTCAACCATATAAACTCCGCCCGGCTCACGCTCGGTTTCGATTTCGTTGACGTCAAGGGTAACGTCCTCATCGAAGCAGCCTTCCTCATAGCTTGCGGAAACGTCGTATTTATCGGACTTTGTTACCTCGTTGAACTTTGCGGTGAACATAAGGCCGTGTGACGGCATTGTTTCGGGAATTTCAGGTGACCAGCCTGTAAATTCACAGCCGTCCATTTCGGGCGGAGCAGGAGGTGTGATGCTCTCGCCCTCTTTTACGGACGTAACCACGTAAATATCCTCACCGACCATCCAGTTGACAAGGTAAGCCTTGGCAAGAACGGTGACGGAGCAGGTTGCGCTGATATCCGTACCTCCGATTTTTGCGGTGATTGTTGCTTTGCCCGGAGCAACAGCTTTGATTACGCCGTCGGAATCAACGGTTGCAACGTTTTCATCGGATGAAGTGAACTCGATATTATCAAAGAGGTTTTCAGTTACCGAAACGTTGAGCTTTTCTTCCATTCCGCTGAATGTCTGAACGTTCTTTTTGTCAAGCGTTACGTACACCTTGATTCTGTCAAACGAAGTGTCGCAGACCGAGCAGATACCCGTGAAGGTATAGCCGCTTTCATATTCCCACCTGCCGACAGTGTGAGCAATCTTGTTTTCAACCGTGGTCTTGGTATAATGACATTTTGTGCATTGACTCTTCTCATAGCCTTCCTCGGTGCAGGTAGCTTCTCTGGAATCGATAACCTCCATTTTGTGACCCGTTGAAGGAATGGTTTCAACAGCACCGACGGTTACTCCGCAGGCGGTGCATCGGTTATATTTCTTTCCGGGAGCAAAGCATCCGGGCTCTTCGATTACCTCTTCAAGACTGCCGTGCTGCTTATCAAAAAACGTGTCGCGGTAATACTCATCGCCGCATTTGGTGCAGCGGAAACGGACAGTTTCCATAGTGCAGGTTGTTTTGACAACGGTTTCTTTATAATCGTGCGATTTTTCAACAACACGGGAATCTATTGTTTCTCCGCAAACTGAGCAAGGCAGAATTTCAAGTCCGTCATCCTCGCAGGTGGCTTCGGTTTCGGTCTGCCACTCGCCTGCCGTGTGACCCGTTGACTCATAAACCTCGATGGGCTCGCCTACCGTTTCGCCGCAGATATCGCAGGCTTTGTAAAGTCCGCCGTCATCATTGCAGGTTGCGTCAATCTTTTTCGTTTTGTCCGTTGTTGTATGACCGTGAGCCTCAACGTAGTTTTCGTTATAGCTGTCGCCGCAGCGTGAGCATTCATAGAAGATACCGCCCGGCTGGTCGCAGCTTACATCCTGCTCTGTTTTAACGTAATTGTGACCGAGACTCCAGTCATAAATTGTTTCTGCAACCTCGCCGCAAACGGAGCAATATCTTACGCTGATTTTTCTTTGTGTGCAGGTTGCAGGCTGAATAACAACTGTATTTTTCAATGCTGTATGACCGTTTCGGGGAATTTCGTTGATATGCTGATAGCCGCATTCGCAAGTGATTGTTTCTGCACCCTTTTCGGTGCAGGCGGGATCGGTTACGGTGATTTCGGAATTATAATGTGTACCTTCGGCAACAACGCCGAATTTCTTCTCAACGTTGTTAATCAGGAACGTTTTATAGTCATTTTCACCTGCAAAATCAATCTGAACAAAATCAGCCATACCGCCGCCGTAGTTGATAGTCATATCGGAGCTTGTGCCGAGACCGTTTTTGCCGATTTTCTTGACGGACAAAGGAATATACTTATTTGAAAGCATATCGTCATAATCGAGCGCATAGGCAGCAATTTCGGTAACGCCGTCAGGCACAACATAGCAAGCCTGCTTGTTGCCTGCAGGGTAAGCCACAAGTTTGGTGTTATCCTTATAGAGTGCGCCGTATTCATCGGTGCTGAAATGCTTATTACCTGAGACCACATAGAATTCTTCAAGCTTCGGGCAGGCATTGAAAGCACCGTCGCCAACAGTTACAAGAGTTGAGGGGAGCTCAACCGATTCAATGTTTTTCCAAGAGAACACGCCTTCTGCAATAACGGTTACACCTTCAGGAATCATAAATCCGTTGCCGCCGACATCTTTTGATGCTAGCAAACAACCATTGCGGATAATAAGTTTTGTATCATTATAGCTCGCATCGTTTTCAACCAATCGTGAATACTGGAAAACGTCCTTGCCGATATAACCTATACCGCTGTTAAGCTCAACATCATGGAGTTTATAACAATAACGGAAAGCACGGTCACCGATATATTCAACATCGGTTAAGATTTCAAGTGTTTCAAGCTTGCTGCAACTGCTGAAGGCATCAGCTTCAATCGTTTTAAGATTTTCGATAATTGAAAGCTTTTTAAGATAGTAGTTACCCGAGAAAGCTCTTGAAACAATAGTTTCAACGGAAATGGGAACAACAAATTCAGTTGCTGTCTTTGCGTTGGGATAAACAAGAAGAACGGACAGGTCTTTGTTATAAAGAACGCCTTCAAAGGAGCTGTAGTTTGCGTTAGCTGATGCAACATAAATTGTATTGAGCGTATTAATATCTCCGAGACCCGAGTTGCTGTCAATTTTTTCAACAGTTGCAGGAATGTGAATGCTTGTGCATTTGCAAAGGTCAAACGCACCCTCTGCAATTGATGCAACAACAAAGCCGCCGATTGTTTCGGGGATAGAAAGATCACCCGTTACAAACGAGGGGCATATTACGATTTCCGCCTTGCCGTCAACGATTCTGTAGGTGAAGCCGTTTTCGGAATATTCACCGTTGGTTTTTTCAAAATCAACTTCATATCCGCAGGTGCAGGTCGCCTTTATATCTGTCTTGGTGAGAACGGTATGAGGCTCATCGGAATACGAATTGAATCTGACGTTGGCTGAATGAATTGCATTGGGTGTATCACCGTAGCCGGGGTCAAGGTGATTGACCGAATCCCAGTTTCTTTTTTCACCTTGATAATGAATATCGGTTACGGTATCGCCGCCGAGAGCGTAGTTGCCAAGCTCAACGTCAGTAGGAACATAGAAGTTTCTGACGGGACTGCCGTAGAATGCGTAAGAAGCAACTTCGTTCACCTGATTTAAAACGTAGCAGGTCAGGAATCTGCCGTTGGGATAGCTGACAAGAATGTTGCCTTGTTTGAGAACACCGTAAGCATCCGTTGTAAATATACCGGTACTGCCAACGTCAAAATTTTTGAGGTTTGCACAGCGATAAAAAGGGTTGACCGACATATTGAAAACATCGCTCGGGATATATACCTCTTCAAGCGAATCCCAATCGAATGCGCCGCCCGCAACAACGTTTGTGCCCTCTTTGATTGCATAATATTCACGGTCATATTCGGGCAGAGAAGTGATAAGGTAATTGTTATGGTATAGAACGCCGTCCAAGTCATAATTGGATAAATCGTTTGTGAAAGCGGTGTTTTCAAATGCATCGGAGCCGAATGACATAAAACCGCTGCCAAGCTCAAGGCCGATATCGTCGAGCTTTTCGCAGTTTGCAAAAGCTTTTTCGCCGATGGCAAGGCAGTTTTCAACCGTTATCTTCTTAAGATTTTTTGCACCGTAGAAGGCGTAATTATCGATTGCCGTATACTGAATACCCGTAATTGCGAATTCCTCGAGATTATTAACCTCGCAAAAAGCAAATGCAGAAACACCGAAAACTAAGCCGCCGTTGGTTTTATACGTTTTTTCGGGTGAATTCTTTGGATATGCAAAAAGCATACTGTAGCCGTAAATATTCTTATATAAAATGCCGTTTTTGGCGTGGTATACAGAATTTGAGCTGTTTGCCAAGGGGTTGGTGTAATATGCCTCAAGATTGGGCATATCGTAGGCAAAGGCTTCGGGGTGGATTTTCTCAAGCCCTGCAGAAATCATAACAGACGTGCAAAGGCTGCCTCTGAAAGCCTCCCTGCCGATTTCCGTTACGGGATAACCGCCGAGCTTTACGGGAATTTCAATCTGACCCGTAAACGAAAGGTCAAGATAATCCGTAATAACCGCATTGCCGTCAACGATTTCGTAAACGAAGCCGTTTTCCGTCAAAGCTGTGCCGTCTGCCGTGGCAATAACGTGGATTGCTCCTGCAAACGAGCCGAAAATCATAAGAATCGCAAGAAAAAAAGATAATGCTTTTTTCATATGTTTACCTCCTTTATGGGGTTCTGCCGATTAAAGCTCGGCTTCAAAATTATATGTGTTTCCGCTTTGAGCAACCGAGCCGATATCGCCGTAAACGCCTGCCATCGGCTCATATCCCTTTGCCTGAACTGCAGTTACGATATATTCTCTCGAAAGCGTTGTGCCTGCCTCAACCTCAAGGCTGATCGTGTCGATAACAGAGCCGTCAAAGTCGATTATATCGATTTTTACAGTCGCCCTCGCCTGCGTTGTGGGCGTTGTTGTGGTCGGACGAGTTGTTGTAGGCTTAGCGGTTGTCGGATGTGTTGTTGTCGGACGGAGAGTGGTTGTTTCCGCTTGGGTTGTAGTTTCTTTTTGCGTTGTTGTCGGCTTGGTGGTTGTTGCCTTCACCGTGGTTGTCGGTTTGGTTTCCGTCATTCTCTCCGAGGGTGTGGGTTTTGTCGGTTTCGGAGCTCTGCTTGTCCTCTCAGGACGGGTTCTGCTTGTTGATTCCTTCGTTGAATCAGGAAAAGTAAACCAATTGAACGCAAACTCCTTTGACGGAGCTACCGACGTTGTAACCTCTTCGGTATACGGTACGGTTGTCGGCTCATTGTTTACCACGTGCTTGACAACGGTTGCAACACCTGCGGACGATCCGCCGATAATCGCCGTTGCCGCAACGCCTGCCGCTACCTTCTGCGCCACGGAAAGCACCGCAACCTTTGCAGCAATTCCCGTACCTGCCGATGCTGCGGACGCTGCGGTTGAAGCTGCTGCTCCCGATGCCGCGGCAGCAGTTGCTGCCGTTGCACCCGATGAATACGCCGCCGTTATGCCTGCGGCAATCTGTGCCGATGCCGCACTTGCAAGAAAGCCTGCCGAAGCGGTAAGCGACGTTTTATTGAGCGCCCATATAAGCACGCCGCCCAGAGCAATGCCGTGAAGAACGTTTCCGCTCTTTTCAAACTTGCTTTTCAGGTCTTTTCTCGCTGTATAAAGTCGGTTTTTGACCGTACTTTCAGGTACCTCGATGCTTTCGGCAATTTCCTTAACGCTCATATCACCGAAATACATCATCATGATGCAGGCTCTTTTTTCTTCGGTCAGCTCATCGATTGCCGCCATAACTTCAAGCCGCAATTCCTCCTGGTCGAGGTTTTCTTCGGGACGGAATTCGGTTTTTTCTTCGGGAATATCATCGAAAACACATTCCTCATCACCGTCAAAAACAAGTCGGTTTCTGCTTTTGAGCAAATCCTTGCTTTTGTTGGCAACGATTTTCAGAAACCACGAGGTTATATTTTGTGAGGTATCGATTTCGCCGATTTTCTCAAGAGCTTTTATGTAGCTTTCCTGCAGAATATCCTCTGCATCGTGTTCATTCTGCGTTATTTTAAGCGCAATGAAATATGCCTTGGGGCTTGTCAGCTTATAGAATTCTTCAAAGGCGGATTGCTTTCCGCGCTGTATCTGCTTAACCAATCGGGCGATTTTTCTGTTTTCGTCTTTCATCCTCTCACCTCAATCACAGCAATATTTTCTGTTTCCATTATATCACATATCTTTCCGTATTCAAGCAAATACAGTTTTTGCCTTTTTTCTTTTCGCTGACGGGCTTTTCTTCGGGCGGACCGCCGTTGAGATAGAGGATGCTCTTTTTTATGGCTGTCCGAAGATAATTACACGGTGCATCGAATTTCTCGGCATAAATAAAGGTTGATTCATCGCCGAAAACGAGCTCGGCAACAACGGTTTTCGCCTTTTCGTTTACCGAAATATCAAGCGAATGCACGCCGTCAAGATTGACTCTTGAAATTTTTACATCATTGCTCATTTCACACCTCCGTTTCAGTCCTTTCAATACTATTACGATTGAAACGGCAGTTTGGTCTAATGAAAATTGAAAAAATATAAAAAAAATACAGACAACGTCAAAAAGACGCTGCCTGCAGTAAAATTTTAAATAATCATTGAAATAAGTTCCGAGATTGGAGCAATAAAGATTGTGGTGAACAAATCTGCGATAAATCCGAAGAATTTACCGATAAGGTACGGAATTTTTGCTGCACCCGTTG
>JAZNUD010000041.1:0-41883 GCA_045592085.1 Acutalibacteraceae bacterium
ATATCATAGGTTTTTTCGTGAAAAAACATTTATCAGAGCTCCAATCCGAAAAGTGAATTCGCATTAACTCTTGTCAAATCAAGAATTTCCTGCGCAGTTGTGCCTCTGACCTCGGCAATAACCTCTGCCGTAAAAGGAATATAGGTTGAATCGCAGCGCTTTCCTCTGTGCGGCACGGGTGTCATATAAGGACAGTCGGTTTCGATAAGAAGCCTGTCCGACGGCACAACAGCCGCAACCTCACGGGGTTTCCTTGCGTTTTTGAAGGTAACCGCACCGCCGAGACCGATATACATACCGAGCTTCACGATTTCCTTCGCCATTTCGGCAGAACCCGAGAAGCAATGCACAACGCCTTTCGGCTTATAACGCTTAAGCAACTCAAAAGTATCCTCGTGAGCCTCTCTGTCGTGCACGATTACGGGCAAATCAAGCTCCTTTGCAAGAACAAGCTGCTGCTCGAAAACCTGCTTCTGAATTTCACGGGGAGAAAAATCATAGTGATAATCAAGCCCGATTTCACCAACGGCGACGCATTTATCCTCAAGGCAGAGCTTTTTGAGCACGGGCAGATAACCCTGCTTGCAGGTCTCCGCTTCGTGCGGATGAACACCGCAGGCGGCATAGATGAAATCAAATTCATCGGCAAGCTCAAGGCTTTTGAGTGAAGATGCCATATCGCTTCCGCAATTCACAACGCCGACGACACCCTGATTTTTCAGGGTGCCGAGAAGCTCTTTGCGGTCAGCATCAAACGCTTCGCTGTCATAGTGAGCGTGGCTGTCAAAGATATTATTCATAAATTATCTTACCTTGATTCCTGCAGGAATGCCGTCAACAAAGATAACCTTAACGTCATCTTCACCGCAGTCGGCGGCAAGAATCATTCCGCAGCTTTCAACGCCGCAGAGTACGGCAGGCTTAAGGTTTGATACAACGATAACGCTCTTGCCGATGAGTTCCTCGGGCTTATACCATTTTGCAATGCCCGAAGCAACCGTTCTGGGTGTGCCGGTACCGTCATCAAGAGTGAGCTTGAGAAGCTTCTTCGCCTTCTTGACGGGCTCGCATTCAACGATTTTTGCAACACGAAGGTCAACCTTTGCGAAATCATCGATGCCGATTTTTGCAACGCCTTCGATTTCTTCCTTAAGAGGATTTACGGGCTGTGCCGCAGCCTTTGCGGCTTCAAGCTCTGCAAGCTCCTTTTCAAGGTCGATTCTCGGGAAGATGATTGCGCCCTTGCAAACGGTAAAGGTTGCTTCCTTGCCGAAAACTTCGCATTCGCTCCATTCAAGATTCTCGGAAAGACCGAGCTGCTTGCGGATTTCAGGTGCCGTTGAGGGCATAAAGGGAGCAATCAGAACGGAAATGATTCTGATGCTTTCGCACAGATTATACATAACCTCGGCAAGACGTGCCTTCTTGCTCTCGTCCTTTGCAAGTGCCCAGGGAGCGGTTTCGTCGATATATTTGTTTGTTCTTGAAACAAACTTCCAGATATCTGCAAGTGCAACGGAGAAATTGAGCTTATCAAGGTTAGCTTCGGCAGCCTTGACGGTCTCTGATGCAAGTGCCTTGAGGTCAGCATCAAAATCCCCTGCCTCGCGCTCTGCGGGAATCGTTCCGCCGAAATATTTATCAACCATTGCAACGGTTCTTGAAACAAGGTTTCCGAGGTCGTTTGCAAGGTCGGAATTGATTCTGTTGATGAGGTTTTCATTCGAGAAAACGCCGTCCGAGCCGAATGCAATTTCGCGAAGAAGATAATAACGCAGAGCATCAACGCCGTATCTTTCGGCAAGAATTACGGGGTCAACAACGTTGCCCTTGGACTTGCTCATCTTACCGCCTTCAAGAAGCACCCAGCCGTGACCGTAAACCTTTTCGGGAAGAGGAAGATCGAGGGACATAAGGAATGCAGGCCAGTAAATGGTATGGAATCTGATGATATCCTTACCGATGAGATGAACGTCGCAGGGCCAGAATTTATTATAAAGAGTTTCATCGTCCGAGCCGTAGCCGAGGGCGGTGATATAGTTTGTCAGAGCATCGAGCCAGACGTAGATAACGTGCTCCTCGTTGACGGGCACGGGAATGCCCCACTTGAAGGATGAACGGGATACGCACAAATCCTGCAGACCGGGCTTGATGAAATTGTTGACCATTTCATTCTGTCTGCTCTGAGGCTCGATGAAGCCGGGATGTGCTTCGTAATATTCAAGAAGCTTATCTGCATATGCGGAAAGCTTGAAGAAATAAGCCTCCTCACGCTCGTTTGTAACGGGTCTGCCGCAGTCGGGGCATTTGCCGTCAACAGCCTGAGTTTCTGTCCAGAAGGATTCGCAGGGCTTGCAGTAAAGACCTTCGTAATAGCCTTTATAAATATCGCCCTTTTCATACATTTTGGCAAAAATCTTCTGAACTGCCTTTTCGTGATATTCGTCGGTCGTTCTGATAAATTTATCATTTGAAATATTCATCAGAGTCCAGAGGTCCTTGATGCCTGCAACTATCTTGTCAACGTACTCCTTGGGAGTTACGCCCGCTTCCTTTGCCTTATCCTCGATTTTCTGACCGTGTTCGTCGGTACCTGTGAGGAAGAAGGTTTCAAAGCCTCTGAATCTCTTGTAACGAGCCATTGTATCAGCCGCTACGGTTGAGTAGGTATGGCCGATATGAAGCTTATCCGAAGGATAATATATCGGCGTGGAAATATAAAAAGTTTTCTTATCCATTATTTTAAACTCCGTTTCGTTGAATTAAAGAAGAGCGGCTGCAGCCTCGTCAAGGAAAATTACAACGTCATCGTGCTGCTGAAGGATTGATGCGGGAAGCTGAGGAGTAACCTCACCCTTAATCATACCCTTGACTGCCTCTGCCTTTGATGCGCCCGTTGCAATGAGAACGATTTTCTTTGCCTTCATAATTGAGCCGATACCCATTGTCATAGCGTAACGGGGCATGGGAATATCGTCGAAATAAATGGAGTTTGCATCGATTGTGCTCTGGGTAAGAGCAATCTTGAAGCTTTCGCCAGTGAATGCGTCTGCAGGCTCGTTGAATGCGATGTGACCGTTTCTGCCGATGCCGAGAAGCTGAACGTCGATACCGCCCTTTGAAGCGATTGCTTCGGCGTATCTTGCGCTTTCTGCTTCGGGGTCGGTTGTGTTACCGTCAAGGAAATTAACGTTTTCGGGGTTAACGTCAATCTTTGAGAAAAGATTCTCAAACATAAATGAATAGTAGCTGTTCTTATGCTCCTTGGGAAGGTCGCAGTATTCATCAAGGTTAAAGGTTGTGATGTCCTTGAAGGATACGTTGCCCTCTGCATACTGTGCAGCCATATAGTTATAAGTGGGAACGGGAGTTGCACCCGTTGCGAGACCGAGAACGCATTCAGGCTTTTCCTTGACAAAATCGCAGAAAAGCTGACCTGCAGCAACACCGATTTCCTGTTCGTTCTTAAAAATTCTGATATCCATTATAAATTCCTCCTGAATCAAATAATTACTTAATTACAATTTCTCTGTGGCTGTCTGATGAATCATAGATTGCCTGAAGAATCTTTGAGGTTTCAACGGCGTAATCTATGTGCTGACGGTTCTTTTCGCCCGTTCTGACGCATCTGATGAAATCGTTGATTTCGTTCTCATACATATTGGTTGTTTTGGCCTCAACCTTTGTTTCGGTGAGCATACCGTCTTTTGTTGAATAGATGGTGAAATCACCGCAATATTTAAGGCGGATGCCGCCCTTGTCACCCATAAAATCAATGAAGGTTTCGCTGACACCGATATTCTGTGCCCACGCACCGTTGAAGCTGATGACGGGGCCGCTTGTTCTGATTACGCCGACAACGGAATCGTCAACGTCATAGGTACCGTCAAAATCAGCGGTATCCTCTGCCCACATACCGGTGTAAACGTAGTTTTTCATATCCTTGCCCAGCTTGCAGAAGGCTTCGCCCGATGCAGTAACGGGCTTGGGGTCGCCGCAGCAATACATAATAAGGTCAAGATAATGAACGCCCCAGTCAATCAATGCTCCGCCGCCCGACTTTGCTTTGGTGGTGAAGTCGCCGCCGAGACCGGGAATTGAACGGTGTGCTCTGAAGGATGCATATGCGTGATAAACCTCACCGAGCTCGCCTGCGTCAATCAGCTCTCTGATTTTATGAACGTAGGTGTTGAAGCGGTTGCAAACGCCGATATTGAGGATTTTTCCAGTTTCGTGGCAGACCTTCTGCATCTCAAGAGCTTCGCTGAGAATTCTTGCGGCAGGCTTTTCGCAAAGAACGTTTTTGCCTGCACGGAGAAAATCAATTGAAATGATCGAATGGAAGTCATTGTGTGTGCAGACGGAAACTGCTTCTATCTCGGGGTCGTTGAGAAAATCGTGATAATCAGCAACTGCAGTGCCGCAGCCGTATTTTTCAACGCAGGCCTGTGCCTTCTCGGGAATTATGTCGCAGAAATATTTAATTTCAACTTCTTCATTTTTCATATATGCGGGAATATGGGCGGAGTTGGCTATTGTGCCGCAGCCGATAACCGCAACCTTCATTTTTGACATATCGAAACCTCCATAAATATTAATGATTCAATATTTAATATATATTAATATAAATTTCAAAAAATGTAAAGATATATTGAAAAAATTCTTGCCAAACAGTTAAAACTTTGATATGATTATGTTGAAAAATTTTACTCAAAGGAGAGTATCAATATGAGCAGATTCCCTATCGGCGTAATTATCAACAGTTTCAGAACGGATATCCCCACCGCAGTCAAAAAAGCGGCGGCAGTCGGTGCACAGGGCATTCAGGTTTATGCCACAAGCGGCGAAATGGCTCCCGAAAATATGAATGCGGCAAAGAGAGCCGAATTCAAAGCACTCGTTGAGGATAACGGTCTTGTTATTTCCGCACTCTGCGGTGACCTCGGCGGCGGCTTCGGCCGCAAAGACGAAAACCCTGCCAGAGTTGAAAAATCAAAGAGAATTCTTGACCTTGCAAAGGAGCTCGGCACAGACGTTGTAACAACCCACATCGGCGTTGTTCCCGCTGACAAGAATCACGACAGATACAAGGTAATGCAGGAAGCCTGCTTCGAGCTTGCATCCTACGCAGACAGCATTGATGCACATTTTGCAGTTGAAACAGGCCCCGAAACCTCCGCTATGCTCAAGGAATTCCTCGACGGTCTCAATTCAACGGGTGTCGGCGTAAACCTTGACCCCGCAAACCTTGTTATGGTTACCGGCGATGACCCTGCAGGCGCAGTTTATAACCTTCAGAAATACATCGTTCACACCCACGCAAAGGACGGCAAAATGCTCTGCTACAGAGACCCCGAAATCGTTTACGGCATCAAAAAAGACCCCCTCGTTACGGGCGATTCATTCATTGAAGTACCCCTCGGCGAAGGCAGCGTTGACTGGACCAAATACCTTGCTGCGCTTGAGGATATCGGCTACAAGGGCTTCCTGACAATTGAAAGAGAAGTCGGTGACGACCCCGAAAAGGATATCAGAAAAGCAGTTGAATTCCTTAAGGGTCACGGCTGCTGAGGAGGCTGATTAATTATGAAAATCGGCGTCAGCAGTTACAGCTATCAGCAGCTTATAAACGAAGGTAAGGAAACGCAGCTTTCCGTTATGAAACTTGCTAAAGAAGCAGGCTTCGACGGCATTGAATTCATTGACCTTTCAGCACCCGACGGTATGTCGGAGGCTGATTACGCATCACTCATCAGAGAGGAAAGCGAAAAGCTTTCGCTCCCCGTTATAGCTTACACTGTCGGAGCAAATCTGCTCGGTGAAAGAAGCCTTGACGAGGAAATCGAAAGAGTTTGCAAAAAGGTTGATATTGCTCAGATTCTCGGTGCCGACAAGCTCCGCCACGATGCGGCGTGGTCTGTCCCCGAGGATAAGAAATCATACGTCGGATTCGACGAAATTCTTCCGATTCTCGGCTACGGATGCCGTGCAATCACCGAATATGCCGCTTCAAAGGGCATCACAACAATGATTGAAAATCACGGCTTTTTCTGTCAGGACAGCGCAAGGGTCGCAAAGATAATCACTGAAACCTCAAATCCCAATTTCGGTGCTCTTATCGATATGGGCAACTTCAGCTGTGCAGATGAAAACAGTGCGGTTGCCGTCGGCAATCTTGCTCCCTACGCAAAGCACGTTCACGCAAAGGATTTCCATATCAAAAGCGGCAACGCCCTCAATCCGGGCAAAGGCTTCTTCAAATCCAGAGGCGGAAATTATCTGCGCGGCTCGATTATCGGCCACGGCGATATTCCCGTTTTTCAGTGCCTTTCAATCCTCAAAAACTCGGGCTATGACGGATTCGTGAGCATCGAATTTGAAGGAATGGAAAACTGCCTTGACGGTATCTCCGTCGGCTTTGAAAATCTTAAAAAAATGATAGAAATGCTCTAAAAAAAATATGTTGACCTGCGTCAATTCGGCGCAGGTCTTTTTTCTTTTCGGGAAACGTTAGCGAAAAGTTAATAAATTGTTAAGAAAACACAATATTTAGTAAAAATTAATAAAAACTGTCCGATATTTAGAAAATTATTAATAATTGAATTATTGATTTTAAGAAAAAACTATGTTAAAATACAATGGAATTTGTTTTAAGGAGAGTTAAAGGCTTTGACTAAACCGTTTTATGAAGTACGACAGCTTCGCGATTTAAGAGACCTTATCACTCAGAGTGTTGAACTTTACGGTGACAGACCTGCATTCGAGGTCAAGGATTTTAATAAAAATCATTACAACATCAGCTATAACGAATATTACGAACAGATAAACGCTCTGGGCACAGCTCTTATTGATATGGGACTCAAGGGCGAAAAAATTGCCGTTTCGGGCGATAACTGCTATGAATGGTGCCTTTCTTATATGGCAACCGTTATGGGAGTCGGCGTAATTGTTCCTATTGATAAAGAACTCCTTTTCAACGATATCAACGATATTCTCAACATTGCCGACGTAAAGCTTTTCTTCTGCGACAAGAAGATTGCGGAAAAGCTTGAGGAAAGAAAGGACGAGCTCAAGAAGGACCTTCAGCTTGTCAGAATACGCACACCCAAGAGTGAAGGCATCACGGTTATCGAAGACCTCATCGAAAGAGGCAGAAAGCTTCTTGCCGAGGGTGACAGACGTTTTCTTGATGCCGAAATCGATCCCGATGCAATGTGCTCCCTTCTTTTCACTTCCGGTACAACGGGTATGTCAAAGGGTGTTATGCTCTGCCAGAGAAACTTCGTTTTCGAGGTTATGTCTGCAATGAGCGTTATCAAAATCAACCCCGAGGATTGCGGAATTTCTCTTCTTCCTCTTCACCATACCTTCGAAAGCTCAATCATTCTTTTCTTTGCACCCTACTGCGGCGCAAAGGTTACCTTCTGCGACGGCTTCAAGTACGTCCTCAAGAATATGAAGGAATTCAATCCTTCCGTTTTCGTTGCAGTTCCCCTGCTTCTTGAAACCGTTCACAGACGTCTTATGAAGGCAATCAAGCAAAAGAAAAACGGCGAATTCCTTTTCAAGCTCGGTAAAGTTCTCGTTAAGGCAGGCAAAAAGGTCGGTCTTGACCTCAAGAATCTTTTCTTCAAGGAAATCATCGAAACCTTCGGCGGCAATATGCGTCTTATCATCTGCGGTGCCGCACCCATCAATCCCCAGATTCTCAAAGACTTCGACGCAATCGGCATTCAGATTATCTTCGGCTACGGTCTTACCGAGTGCGCTCCCCTTGCAATCATCAACCACGACAGACTCCATATGGCTGAATCCGTCGGCGTACCGATTCCCGGCAGCGAAGCAAAGATTCTCGACCCCGACCCCGTAACGGGTGTTGGCGAAATCGCGGTCAAGGGCGATATGGTTATGCTCGGTTATTATAACAACCCCGAAGAAACCGCAAAGGTTATTGATTCCGACGGCTTCTTCCACACGGGCGACCTCGGCTACGTTGATAAGAAGGGACACTTCTTCATATCGGGCAGAAGCAAGAACGTTATCGTTACAAGCAACGGCAAAAACATCTACCCCGAAGAGCTTGAATATCACCTTTCAGAGGATATTCTCGTTGGCGAATGCCTTGTTCTTGCGGACAAGGATAAGAAGGGTGAGGACGTTGTCGGCGCAAGAATTTTCCCCAACTTCGAGGAACTCAAGGAGCAGACAGGCAAATCACCCGATGACTTCTCCGATGACGAGCTTTACGATATCTTCTCAAGAACTGTCAGCGCCGTTAACGAGAAGCTTCCTTCATACAAGAAAATCAGCAGATTCAAAATCAGAAGAACAGAATTCAAGAAAACAACAACCCAGAAAATCAAGAGACACGAATACAAAGACTAAAAAATCAGCCGTCCAAACGCATTGGGCGGCTTGATATTTTGGAGGGTCAATATGAATAAGTTTGTAAAAACCGCTCTTATTTCAACCGCTGCCGCCGCAGGCATCTGCGGAGCAATCGGTAACCTTTTCATTAAAGGAATGCTCAGCAAAAAGGGCATCAGAAAGCTCCAGAAGGGACCGGGAATGCTCGATGAGGAATCGCTGAAAGTCCTTCATTCAAGCGAGGAATCCCTTGAAAGCGTTGAATTTTACCGCCAAACAAGACACAGAGAAATAACCGCAAAAAGCATCGACGGCAAAACACTTTACGCTCTGCATTACGAAAATTCCTCGGATATTTACGTTATTTTCTGCCACGGATTTACGGGCGACCCCAACACGGACAACGTTTTTGCAAAGCGTTATTATGATATGGGCTTCAACGTAATCCTCCCCTATTCAAGGGCTCACGGTAAAAGCGAGCACGATTACTGCACGATGGGTTACAGCGAAAGACTTGATATTCTGCGCTGGTGCGAGAAAATCGCAGGCATCAATCCCGATGCAAAAATCGTTCTTCACGGCGTTTCAATGGGCTCTGCAACGGTTATGATGGCTACGGGTGAAAACCTGCCCGAAAACGTCAGATGCTGCATTGCTGACTGCGGTTACACCCGTCTTACAGAGCTTTATAATCATATGTTCGGAGATAACATTCTCGGCAAAGCACTTCTCAACTGTGCAAACACCGTTTCGCAGATTAAACTGAGCTTTGACTTCAAAAAGGCTTCACCCGTTGATTTTGTTGCGAAATCAAAAACACCCACCCTTTTTATTCACGGTGACAAGGATACGTTTGTACCGTTTCCGATGCATAAACAGCTTTACGATGCCGCTGCCTGCGAAAAGGAAATGCTCGTTGTCCCCGATTCTCCCCACGCAATTTCGGAGCTTGTCAGCCCCGATTTATATTGGTCAACTGTTTCGGATTTCATCGCAAAGCACACAAAATAATAAAGAAGGGGCTGTAAAAAACAGCCCCATTTTTCTTGCATACACAATTTTTACTATTAGAAATAATTATACAAATAAAGGCTCCCTCTGACGAGGGAGCTGGGTCATAGACCCTGAGGGAGAGATTGATTTTGCGTAAACCCATTGATATATAAGGGTTTTTGCAGTTCTCTCCCTCCGTCTTTTGCTTCGCAAAATCCACCTCCCTCGTCAGAGGGAGGCAAATGTTTTACGAACCTTTTCTGTTTATTTATACTTTTACAAAATTTTTGGGGCTGTATTTTACAGCCCCATTTTTTAGCTTATTATTTGTTGACAAACGTCACATTTTCTTTGGGATAAAGCGAAACATACTTATCCTGATAATAGTTCTCGTGAACCTGCTCATACGAGCCGTCAGGGTTTACCGTGACGACGGTGCAGCCTCTCTGGTCACCCTTTTTGCTGATGCCGATATATGCAAGATAGTCGATGCTGTAGTTGTAAGTAAGGTCAACGCCCTTGTAATTGAGCACCATATTATTCAGATGGTCGTGACCGCAGAAAACTGCCTTTGTTGAGCCGAGCTCAAGAATTTTTTCAAAAAGATTATCCTCGTGCATACCGCAATAAACGTAAGGATCTTTTTCACCGATAATGCCCGAAACATACTTTGTATTTTCGGTATCCTTGCATCCGTTTTCAAGATATTCATAATAAGCATCTCTGTACTCAACAAGCGGAATATGAAGAAATACAAGGGATTTGACGTCGGGAGTAACCGCCTGGGCAGCCTTGATTTTCTGCTCATACCAGTCAACCTGACTCTGTTGAACGTTATCGTATTTCCAGAAAATACCGAAAATATCGCCGTCGGTATAGGAATGAGAATCAATGAAAACAAGCTCCTGAACAAATTCGCCCTTTGTGTTCTTGACGTGGATAACGTGATTGCCTACGCCGTCAATTTCTTCGGGGCCGACGGAGAAAAGACTGTGCTCAAGCGAAGGGTCGGAATAGAGTTCACCGATTGTTTTTCTGCTGAAAAAACTGTAGGATTCCGTATCGTGATTACCGAAGGTTACGGTGTAAGGAACGCCGAGATTTTCCATCAGAGCAATAATGAGTTTTGCCGAAAGTTTATTGTTAAATGTGCCGGATTGGAACGGTACGGGATAAGCAAGGTCGCCCGTAATAACAACAAGATCAGGCTTCTCGGTGGTAACAAGCGATGCAACGGTATTGAACGCCATACGGTCTTTATTGAAGGACATCCAGCCGCCGCCGATATGTACGTCAGTGAGAGTAACGATTTTCACCTCTCTGTCGGTAACGAAAGCGTATTCGCCGTTTTCCTCAAGAACGGGCAAAACCGCATCGGGGTTGACTACCGCTGAATATTCGTTGACCCTTTTCATATTCAGATTGTAGAGCACGGTGTTGACGATTGCGGTCAGTGCAACAAGCGCGGCAACCGTAATCAGAAATCCGATAAGAATTTTTTTGAAAATCTTTTTCTTGTCTTTCTTCACTTTCATGGCTGTCTCCTTTTCGGCATTTATTATAATAAACGATATCACATTACGGAGAAAAAAGTCAAGTTTTATATTGCAAATAATTAATATATATGATAATATATTAATCCGCATAAATAAGTAACAAATTATATTAATTGAGGAGATGTTCAGAAGATGATTATCGGAGAATCCGCAGAAAACTACCTCGAAACTATATATATGCTTTCAATGAAAAAGCCCAACGTGCGCTCGGTTGATGTTGCGGCTGAGCTCGGCTATTCAAAGCCCAGCGTATGCGTTGCAATGCGAAATCTTCGCGAAAAAGGCTACATTCTTACCGACGGCGACGGTCTGATATCACTCACCGAAAGCGGCAAAGAAATTGCCGAAAAGGTTTTTCAGCGCCACGAGGCCATCACAAGCTGGCTTATCAGAATCGGTGTCAGCGCAGATCAGGCGGCAATCGATGCCTGCAGAATCGAGCACGTTATCAGCCACGAAAGCTTTGAGTGCCTTCGTAAAAACGAAGAGAAATTCAAGGCTGAAAACAAATAATTGTTCAACATTCATAAATATTTTCCGCACACAAATAATTTAGCGTGGTAAATCGCTAATTGACTAATGCGATAAAGTGTGATATACTTTCAGCATAAAATTATTACAGGTGATAAAATGAACGAATTTCTTTCAACTTTAACTAAAGAGGACAGGCTCACCTACGAGCTTTCAATGCTCTACAGACAGTGGGGCTATAAAGAATACAGAATGGCGAAATTTGAGGAATACAGCTTCTACAGCGACAACAGAGATTTCCTCTCAAGCACCAGCATCCTTGCCTTCAACAATTCCGACGGCAGGCTTATGGCTCTCAAGCCCGATATTACCCTTTCAATCGTCAAGAATGCCAAACTCGATTCTGCGTTGACAAAGCTTTTCTATAATGAAAGCGTATTCAGAATCACCGAAAGCTCCAACGATTTCAAGGAAATCAAGCAGACGGGCGTTGAGGTGCTCGGCAAGGTTGACAATTACCTTGTTGCCGAGGTGCTTTCACTTGCCGCAAAGAGCCTTGAAACGATTGATTCCAATTTCATCCTCTCCGTTTCGCATATGGCTTTTATCCCCTCTCTGCTTGCTGAATTGAAAATCAGCGAAAACGCAAAGAAGGATATAATCACCTGCATCAAGGGCAAGAATTCCCACGATCTGAAAACTATCTGCGCCGCAAACGGTGTCAGCGAGGATATGACAAAGCTTCTCGTCAGGCTCGCAAGAATCAACGGCAAGCTCTCCGAAACACTCCCCGAGCTTTCGGAGCTCGCATCAAACGACGAAATGAAAAAGGCCTGCAAGGAGCTTGAATTCATCGCCGCTTCGCTCGCAAAAAGTCCTTTTGCGGATAAGCTTTATATCGACCTTTCGGTGCTCAACAACACCGAATACTATAACGGCATCATCTTCCAGGGCTACGTTGAAAAGGCTCCCAAGGCGGTGCTTTCGGGCGGCAGATACGATAAGCTTGCCGCAAAGCTCAGAGAAAACACTCAGGCTATCGGCTTTGCCGTTTATCTTGACAATCTTAATCTTTATTACAGAAAAGCCCGTGAATTCGACAGCGACATTCTCATTCTTTTCGATTCAGAGAATGAAAGCACCTCGCTTCTTTCGGTTGTTGAGAGCTTCGTTGAAAAGGGCTTCTCCGTCAGGGTCGAGCATACCGTACCCGACGGATACAAGGCAAAAACCGTTTATTCCTATGATAACGGTGCACTCAGGGAGGTAGAATCATGCTGAATATAGCTTTACCCAAGGGCAGACTCGGTGACAAGGTCTATGAGCTTTTTGCCTCAATCGGCTATGACTGCAGTGAGATTTACAGCGATAACAGAAAGCTCGTTTTTGAAAACAAAGAAAACGGCGTGCGTTACCTGCTCGTAAAACCCTCCGACGTTGCGATTTACATCGCTCACGGTGCGGCGGATATCGGCGTTGTCGGCAAGGATATTCTTGAAGAAGGCAATTTCGATATCTATGAGCTTCTCGACCTGAATCTCGGCAAATGCAATATGTGCGTTGCCGCTCCGAATGACTACGTTGAGGATTTTGACCGTCCCTTAAGAGTTGCAACAAAATTCGTCAACATCGCAAAGAATTATTATATTTCAATCAACCGTGAAATCGAAATCATCAAGCTCAACGGCTCAATCGAAATCGCTCCTATTCTCGGACTTTCCGACGTAATCGTTGATATTGTTGAATCGGGTAAAACCCTTGAAGAAAACAATCTTCGTGTTTACGAGAAGATTATGCCCATCAGCGCAAGACTCATTGCAAACAAATCGTCTTATAAATTCAAGGGCGAGGTTATTGACGAGCTTATGCAGAAGCTTAAAAAGGAGCTTAAAAAATGATAAAAATAATCAGAATTGAAAATGCGGCGAAGGACGAAATCCTCACCCGTGATATCAAGCTTGAAAGCGGCGTTGAATCAATCGTTTCCGGAATCATTGCAAACGTGCGTGAAAACGGCGATGCCGCACTCAGAGAATATTCTCTTAAATTCGACAAGGCAGATATTAAGAATCTGCGTGTAACTGCCGAGGAAATCGAAGAAGCCTATGCTTCCGAGGACCCCGCACTCATTGACACTCTTGAAACCGCAAAGAAAAATATCTGGAATTTCCACGAAAAACAGCTTCGCAAGGGCTTTGAAATCAAGGGTGAAAACGGTATTGTTTCGGGTCAGAAGATTACTCCGATTGAAAAGGTCGGTATCTACGTACCCGGCGGCACTGCAAGCTACCCCTCAACCGTACTGATGAACGCAATTCCCGCTAAAATCGCAGGAGTCAGCGAAATCATTATGGTCACTCCCCCCGATAAAAACGGCAACATCCCCTCTGCAATTCTCTGCGCGGCAAAGATTGCAGGCGTTGATACAATTATCAAAACGGGCGGTGCTCAGGCTGTAGCGGCTCTCGCATACGGCACTGAAAGCGTACCGAAGGCTGACAAAGTGGTCGGCCCCGGCAACGTTTTTGTTGCAACCGCAAAGAGAATGCTTTACGGTCTTGTAGATATTGATATGATTGCAGGTCCGAGCGAAATTCTCGTTCTTGCAGACGGCACCTGCAACCCGAAATACGTCGCTGCCGACCTTCTTTCGCAGGCAGAGCACGACAGACTTGCAAGCGCAGTGCTTGTAACCGACAGCGAGGAGCTTGCTTTTGCGGTCAGAGATGAAATCGAGGCTCAGCTCAAGACTCTGCCCAGAGAAGAAATCGCAAGAGCTTCAATCGAAGCAAACGGCAAAATCATTATCGCAAAGGACCTTGAGCAGGGAATCGAAATCGCCAACGAAATCGCTCCCGAGCATCTTGAGGTATGCGTTGACGAGCCTTTCAGATACCTTGACAAAATCAAGAATGCAGGCTCGATTTTCCTGGGAAAAAATACTCCAGAAGCACTCGGAGATTACCTTGCAGGAACAAACCACACTCTCCCCACCTCGGGCACGGCGAGATTCTCTTCTCCCCTTTCGGTTGACGATTACGTCAAGAAGTCACAGTATATCTACTACACCGAGGAGGCTCTCGGAGAGGTTAAGGACAGCATCGTTCTTTTTGCAAACCGTGAAGGTCTGCAGGCTCACGGCAGAAGCGCCGCAATAAGATTTGAGAAATGAGGAAATGCCATGAGCAGATTTCTTTCCGATAATTATAGAAGCCTTGTTCCCTACGTACCGGGTGAACAGGTTAACGTTAAAGTCATAAAGCTCAACACAAACGAGTCACCCTTCCCCCCGTCACCGAGGGTTAAAGAGGTTATTTCCGAAGAGGTTATCGACAAGCTCAACCTCTATTCCGACCCCGAATTAAAAGAGCTTACCGCCGCTATCGCAGAGCAATTCGGCGTAACTCCCGATATGGTTTTCTGCGGCAACGGCTCGGATGACGTTCTCGCATTCGCAATTATGGGATTTTGCGGCAAGGGCGGAAAGCTCTGCTGCCCCGAAATTTCGTACGGTTTCTATCCCGTATATGCTGATATTTTCGGCGTTGAGCTTGAGCAGATTCCGCTCAAAGACGATTTTTCAATCGACGTAAACGATTACATAGGCAAAAACAAAAATATCGTCATCGCAAACCCCAACGCACCGACGGGTCTTGCTCTCACCTTCGATGAGGTTGAGAGAATCGTTTCATCAAACCCCGATAACCTCGTGATTATGGACGAAGCATATATGGCATTCTGCGGTGACAGTTGCATGGAGCTTGTGAAGAAATATCCCAACCTGCTTGTTACAAGAACCTTCTCAAAGAGCCATTCGCTTGCAGGTCTGCGTGTCGGCTTCGGCATTGCACAAAAAGAAATCATTGAGGATATGAATAAGCTCAAATTCTCATTCAACCCTTATAATCTCAACACTCTTTCAATCAAAGCGGCTGCAGCGGCAATTGCCGATAACGAATATTACGATGACAAAATCGCAAGAATCGTTGCCACAAGAGAAAAGGTTACCGCGCAGCTTCGTGAGCTCGGCTTCACCTGCACCGATTCAAAATCCAATTTCATTTTCGCTTCAAGCGACAAAATCGGCGCAGCAGAGCTTGCTTCGGAACTCAGAAAGAGAAACATTCTTATCAGATATTTCAACAAGGCAAAAATCGATAATTATTTGAGAATTACCGTCGGCTCCGAGGAGGATATGCAGACTCTCGTTGATGCCGTCAGGGAAATTCTGGAGGAAAAAGCATGAGAGAAGCTTCAATCAAAAGAAAAACAAACGAAACCGATATAGATTTATGGCTTTCGCTTGAAGGCTCAGGCAAAAACGAAATCGATACGGGCTGCGGATTCCTTGACCATATGCTTGAGCTTTTTGCGAGACACGGCAGAATGGATTTAAAGGTAAAGTGCGTCGGCGATACTCACGTTGACTATCACCACACCGTTGAGGACGTCGGCATCGTGCTCGGTCAGGCTTTTGCAAAGGCAGTCGGCGAAAAGAGAGGCATTTCTCGATACGGAAGCATCGTTCTTCCAATGGATGAAACTCTCATCCTCGCATCCGTTGATATCAGCGGCAGAGCTTATCTCAACTATGACGTAAAAATCCCCACTCCTGCCGTCGGCGGTATGGATACCGAGCTTGTTGAGGAATTCTTCATCTCCTTCGTGCGCAACAGCGACGTTACTCTCCACATCAAGCAGTTTTACGGCAAAAACAGCCACCACATCATCGAGGGCATCTTCAAGGCGGTCGGCAGAGCACTCTGCAAGGCGGTGTTTGAGGACCTGACTCTCGGCGGCGAAATCCCCTCAACGAAAGGACTTCTGTGATGATTGCAATTATAGATTACGGATGCGGAAACCTTTTTTCGCTCTCCTCTTCGCTTGAATCTCTCGGCATAGAGTGCAAAATTACAAGCGACAAAACCGAAATTGAAAATGCCGACAAGATTATTCTCCCGGGTGTCGGTGCGTTTGCGGATGCCGCAAAGAAACTGCGTGAAAGCGGTCTGGGCGAGCTCGTCTGCGAGCTTGCGGCAAAGGGCAAGCCGATTCTCGGCATCTGCCTCGGTATGCAGATGCTTTTTGAAAAGAGCTTCGAATACGGCGCACATATGGGTCTCGGTCTTATCAAAGGCTACGTCGGACCTCTTGAGGGTCAGCTCCCCGCAGGTCTCAAGATACCCCATATGGGCTGGAATAAACTCAATCTCGCAAAGGGCGACCCGATTTTCAAATACACACAGCCCGGCGATTATATGTATTTCGTTCACTCCTTCTACGCCAGAAACTGCGTTGAAAATACGCTTGCTTTTGCGGAATACGGTGTCGCCGTACCTGCAATAGTCAAAAACGGCAACGTTTACGGAATGCAGTTCCACCCCGAAAAGAGCGGTGCAAAGGGTCTTGCGCTTCTCAAGGCATTTTCAGAATTAGGTGATTGATATGATACAGATTTTTCCCGCTACCGATATTATCGGCGGCAAGGTTGTGCGCCTTACAAAGGGCGACTACAACGAGGTTAAAATATATGCCGATTCCCCTGCCGAAATGGCTCTTGAATTTATGAAATCGGGAGCAACCAACCTGCATATGGTTGACCTTGACGGTGCAAAGCACGGCTCACCCGTTAACTTTGAATGCATCCGTGAGGCGGCGCAGATCAAGGGTCTTTTCATTGAGGTAGGCGGCGGAATCCGCGATATGAAACGCATTGAGGATTATCTCAACCTCGGCGTTAAAAGAGTTATTCTCGGCACCGCGGCAGTCAGGAATTACCCCTTCGTTGAAGAAGCGGTCAGGGAATTCGGTGATGCTGTTGCTGTCGGAGTTGATGCAAAAAACGGTCTCGTTGCCGTCAACGGCTGGCAGGAAACAACAACCGTTGATTCGGTTGCATTCTGCAAAAAGCTCCGTGATACGGGCGTTAAAACGGTTATTTACACCGATATTTCAAAGGACGGTATGCTCTCGGGCACAAATCTTGAGATTTACAGAGAGCTTTCCGCAATTGAGGGTCTTGATATCGTTGCTTCGGGCGGCATCACCTTTATCGATGAAATCAGGGCACTGAAAGATATGAATATCTACGGTGCAATTCTCGGCAAAGCAATTTACGAAGGCAAACTCAACCTTAAAGAAGCCATTGATGCGGCAGGAGGTGCTTTATGATTACGAAAAGAATAATTCCCTGCCTTGACGTGCGAAACGGAAGAGTCGTCAAGGGCGTTAACTTTGAAGGCATTCAGGACGTTGCATCCCCCGTTGAGCTTGCTCATTTCTATAATGACAGCGGTGCTGACGAGCTTGTATTCTATGACATTACCGCTTCCTATGAAAACAGAGGTCTTTTCACCGATGCTCTCACGCAGGTCGCAAGGGAGATTTTCATTCCCCTGACCGTCGGCGGCGGCATCAACACCCTTGAGGATTTTGACCGTGTGCTCAAATGCGGCGCAGACAAGGTTTCCGTTAACTCGGGTGCAATCAAGGACCCCTCACTTATCGAAAAGGCTGCCAAGAAATACGGCGACCAGTGCGTTGTTCTTTCAATGGATATAAAACGTGTTGACGGCAAATTCCGCATTTTCAGCAAGGGCGGCAGAGTTGACACGGGCATTGATGCTCTTGAATGGGCAAAAAACGGAGAAAACAGCGGCGCAGGTGAGCTTGTTGTCAACAGCATTGACACCGACGGCGTAAAGCAGGGCTTTGATATCGAAATGCTTCAGGCAATCAGCGAGCTTGTTTCAATCCCCGTTATCGCAAGCGGCGGCGCTGGCAAAAAGGAGGATTTCCTTGAGCTTTTCAGAGCAGGCTGTGCAGACGCAGGTCTTGCCGCTTCAATCTTCCATTTCAAGGAATTGAGCATCGCAGACCTTAAGCAGTATCTTAACAATAACGACATAGAAATGAGGATATAAAAATGACCGACCTTAAATTTGATGCAAACGGACTTATCCCTGCAATTATTCAGGACCACCATACCAAAAAGGTGCTTATGCTTGCATATATGAATGCCGAAAGCCTTGAAATCACTATCAAAGAAAGCAAGACCTGCTTCTGGAGCAGAAGCCGTCAGGAGCTCTGGAGAAAGGGCGAAACCTCGGGCAACTTCCAGAGAGTTGTCAGCATCCGCACCGACTGCGACAAGGATACTCTCCTCATCGACGTTATCAAGGAAGGCCCTGCCTGCCACACGGGCAGCGAAACCTGCTTCTTCAATGAAATCGCAGAGGGCGAAGAAGCTTTCTCATACGAGGGTCTTTACGAAATGCTTGTCGGCAGAAAAATCAACAAAAAAGAAGGCTCATACACAACCTACCTTTTCGAAAAAGGAATTGATAAGATTCTCAAAAAGGTCGGTGAAGAGTGCACAGAGGTCATCATCGGTGCAAAGGGTGGCGACAAGGCAGAAACCGTTTATGAAATTGCTGACCTTATCTATCACGTTACCGTTATGATGATTGAAATGGGCATCAGCATCGACGAGGTTACTGCCGAGCTTGCAAAGCGTCACATCGTTGACCACAAGGTTAAGCAGGAAAAGATGCAATAACAACTGCTTCTTCATCTTATTATGAAAACCTTTTTATTATAAACGAAAATCATAAGAAACATCATAAAAAATCCTCTCCGCCGAAAAAGCAGAGAGGATTTGATTTTTTATCATTCAATTATATTGTCCAGCACGGCGATGGCTTCGGTATATTCTTCGCCCGAGCGGAAAAGAGGAAGCAGCTTGATAATATGCCCGTAAATCTTCTTATCCTCCGCTTCTTCACGGCGTGCGTTATATTCGTCAAGGTGCGCTGCATAAAGCGCTTTCAGCTCCTTAAGGAATTCGTCGGCGGTGTAAATCTTCACCTTTTCCATACCAAGCTCAAGAGCCATCTCCTCAAGCTCCTTGCAGGCATCAGCACCGTATTCCGAAATCATATCCCTGAAAACTTCCTTGCCGAAGCAAAAAAGTCTGCCCGAAACAAGCCCGAAAGCCTTTCTCGCATCAAGATAACCCATATTAAAGCGCTTTTCAAACATCTCTTCGCTGAAATCAAACGCCGCACCGAGGTCGTCAATGTCGTTGGGTCTGATATAAATTATCTGCGAATTGTTGAAAACCGATTTATGAGCAAGCCCCTTCATATTGGAAATATCAATAACTATCATACGGTTATAGCCGTTTTTGAGAAGCATTTCAACGGGCGTATTATCGTAAACTCCGCCGTCGAGATACTTATCGTCATCAGGACCGATTTTGCTCACACCCGGCACCTTTGACGAGGCAAGCAGATAATCAAGAAGCTGTCCTTCGGGAATATCCCTCAGGAAAATCTCCTTCGGCTCGTATTCGGTAAGCGAAAAGGTAATAAGACCAAGGTCAATGCCTGATTCCCTTACCTTTTTTTCGTCAATGAATTCTGCGAGCAAATCCTTCGTCGGTGAAGCATCGATGCCGCCGTTTTTCCATACTTCACGCAGAAGTACGGGAATATTTTTCAGCGAAAAAAGCTTCTCGGGGTTACGCAAATCACGGGCAACGCTGACACCTCTGTCAAGCGAAGCCTCCTCCCAGAGCTGCTTTGCCTCGCTGAAGCTGTCCGAGGCAATAAGCGCACCGTTAATCGAGCCGATTGAAACGCCGACAACAATCGAAAACTCAACTCCGATTTCGCGAAGCGCCTGCCACGCACCGAGCTGATATATTCCCTTCGCACCGCCGCCTGCAAGCACAAGACCGTATTTATCCAAAACGATTCCTCCGTAATTATTTTACTGTCTAAATATTACCACATAAATATGAACAATTCAATATTTATAACAATTATAAGTGTTGACATTGACCCGACGATGATTTATCATTTAATCATCAAAATTTAAGGAGAATCACAATGAAGCTTCCTCTCTGCGTTAAAAATAGAATTGACGAATACTGCAAAAAAATTGAAAAATATTCACCGAAGCTCGCTTCGCTTTACAGAAACTGCTACCCCAACACGCTTGAAACCGCAACGGAAATTCTGCCTGACGGCAAGGTTTTCGTGCTTACGGGCGACATCCCCGCAATGTGGCTGCGTGACTCCACTGCCGAGGTTTCGCACTATATTCCCCTTGCAAAGGACAATGCCGATATCAGGGACATCATCGGCGGAGTTATCAGAAAGCAGAGAGAATACATTTCCCTTGAGCCCTACGCAAACGCATATAAAAAAGAAGAAAACGACCACAGAGAATTCGACGATTATCCCGAAAATCATCCCATCGTTTGGGAAAGAAAATATGAAATCGACTCCCTCTGCTATCCCCTGCGCCTGACCTATCTTTATTGGAAAGCAACGGGTGACGGCTCGATTCTTGACGAGACCTTCCTTGAAAGCGCAAAAACAACCGTTGACTTATGGATTACGGAGCAGAATCACTTTGAAAAATCCCCCTACCGCTTCACAAGAAACAACTGCCCCTATCAGGACACTCTCCACAATGACGGTATGGGTGAGCCCGTTGACTATACGGGTATGACGTGGTCGGGCTTCAGACCGAGCGACGATGCCTGCCGCTACGGCTATCTCGTTGCTTCAAATATGTTTGCGGTTGTCGTGCTCGGATATATGAAGGAGATGCTTGAAGCGGCTTATCCCGAAGAGAAAGAGCTTCTTGCAAAGTGTGATAAACTCAAAACGGAAATCAGAAAGGGCATTGAGGAATTCGCAATCGTTGAGCACGAAAAATACGGCAGAATCTATGCCTGCGAGGTCAACGGCAAGGGCGATTATTTCCTCTTTGACGATGCAAACGTGCCCAGTCTGCTCTCTGCGCCCTATCTCGGCTTCTGCTCTGCTGACGATGAAATCTACGCAAACACAAGACGCTTCATTCTCAGCAAGGATAACCCCTATTATTATGAAGGCAAATTCGCAAAGGGTGTCGGCAGTCCTCACACTCCCGAGGGATATATCTGGCACATTGCCCTTTCTATGCAGGGTCTGACGAGCATCAACACCGACGAAACGCTCGAAATTCTCCGCTATCTTGAAACAACCGACGGCGGTACGGGCTATATGCACGAAGGCTTTGATGCAAACAATCCCGACACATTCACAAGAAGCTGGTTCAGCTGGAGCTGTGCCCTTTTTGCGGAATTCGTTGAAAAAGCGGTTGACGAAGGAGTTATCGGAAATGATTGAAATTAAAATCATCTATAAACTGCAGCCTGAAATGAAGCATAAGTTTATGAAAACAGTTGAATCGCTCGGAATTCCTCAGGCAACAAGAAGCGAAAAAGGCTGCCTTAAATATGATTTTGAGATTTCGGCTGATAAGGACGAGGTTTATCTTCACGAGCTCTGGGAAAACGAAGAATGCCTTGAAAGCCACAAAGCACAGCCTCATCTGAAAAAAATTCTTGCCCTCAAGGATGAATTTCAGATTGAAACCGTTGCAGACATTAAAAATATATAATTAATTTAAATATTTTTAAAAAAAGACTTGCAAAATCATAAACAATGTGTTAATATAATTTGCGTTCGGTAGAACGCAATATGCTGCTATGGCTCAGGCGGTAGAGCGCATCCTTGGTAAGGATGAGGTCGGCGGTTCAAGTCCGCCTAGCAGCTCCAGAAAAAACCTCTTTTGCAATGCAAAAGGGGTTTTTTCAATGAAATAAATCCCTTCGTGATTTGTGAAATATCCTTCGGATGTGAAATATTGCTCCGCAATATGAAATGCCTGTGGGCATTGGTGGATTTATTTCATTTCACTTTCTGCCTCGGCAGAAAATTTCACAATGATTGAATAATCATTATTTCACATTTTCTTTCAAGAAAATATTTCACCAATAAGAAGTGTTATTATGAAAAACGAAATCACCCCCATTGCCCATATCAAATCCGATTTTTCATCGAAATTCGGCATACCCCGTCAGAGCGGACTTGTTGACGAACTTGAAGCGGAAATCATTTTTGAAAAAGAATACTCCGTCCCAGATGCATTCAGGGGTCTTGAGGGATATTCGCATATCTGGATTCTCTGGCAGTTTTCCGAATGCGCCGATAAGGAATGGTCTCCGACAGTGCGCCCTCCGAGGCTCGGCGGTAACAAGCGTATGGGCGTTTTCGCTTCACGCTCCCCTTTCAGACCGAATTCCATAGGTCTTTCCTGCGTGAAGCTGATTTCGGTTGAGGAAACGGAGGAATACGGAGTTGTGCTTAAAGTCAGCGGTGCAGACCTGCTTGACGGCACGCCGATAATCGATATAAAACCCTACCTGCCCTACGTTGATTCGCATCCCGATGCGACGGGCGGTTTCGCCCTGCAGGAAAAGGAAGGGTCGCTCGAGGTTGTTTTCCCCGAGGAGTTGCTCTCGGTTATCCCTGAAAACAAGCAGGACGCCCTCAGAGCAGTTTTAAAGCAAGACCCCAGACCGCAATATCAGAATGACCCCGAACGCATTTACGGGCTGGAATTCGCAGGATTTGACGTGCGATTCAGAATTGCAGACGAGGTATTGACGGTTATTGAGGTTGTTGAAATCAATTGATTTTCGGGCGGATAATATCCGCCCCTACACCGCAAAACATAAATAATTCCAAATTGAATGCTTCGCATTCACAACCCTCAGCCCTTCGGGCAGCTCCCTTCAAAGGGAGCCTATAAATCAAAATTGTAGGGGACGGCGACCCGACGTCCCGAATTGAAAATCCGATGAATGTCGGTCGGATGATATCCGCCCCTACACCGCAAATCAGTAAATTAATTCTATAAACCGTATTCATAATTCCGAATTAAAATCGGGGGTAGGCAACGCCCACCCTAAACTTTTCACTCTTCACCATTCACTTAAATCACTTTCAATCGGGTGTGGGCAACGCCCACCCTTAACTCTTCACTCTTCACTATTAATTATTCACTAAAAAAGGATGTGCAACAACGCACATCCTTAATTTTTTTAATCGCCGTAAACTCTGCGGCTGTATTCGGCATATTCGCCGCTTTTGATATCATCCGTCCACGCTTTATTATCAAGATACCAGCGGATTGTTCTTGCCATACCGTCCTCGAATTTTGTTTCGGGGAGCCAGCCGAGCTCGGTTGAAATCTTCGTCGGGTCGATTGCGTAACGCAAATCGTGACCTGCTCTGTCCTTGACGTAGGTGATAAGGCTTTCGGGCTTGTCAAGCGCCTTGAGAAGCGTTCTGACAACCTCGATATTCTGCTTTTCATTATGTCCGCCGACGTTATAAACCTCACCGACTCTGCCGTTATGAATAATCATATCAATCGCCTTGCAGTGGTCCTCAACGTAGAGCCAGTCACGCACGTTGAGTCCCTCGCCGTAAACGGGAAGGCTCTGATTTTCCTGCGCTCTGACAATCATCAGCGGAATCAGCTTCTCGGGAAACTGATAAGGGCCGTAGTTATTGGAGCAGCGTGAAATCGTTACGGGCAGACCGTAGGTGCGGTGAAATGCAAGGCAGAGCAAATCCGCCGATGCCTTTGAGGACGAATACGGGCTTGAGGTATGAATCGGGGTTTCCTCGGTGAAGAAGAGGTCGGGTCTGTCAAGCGGCAAATCGCCGTAAACCTCGTCGGTTGAAACCTGATGGAAACGGGTTACACCGTATTTCTTACTCGCTTCAAGAAGGCAGGCTGTGCCCATAATGTTTGTTTCAAGGAAGATAAAAGGATTCTCGATTGAACGGTCAACGTGGCTCTCTGCGGCAAAGTTGACAACAATATCAAACTTTTCCTTTGCAAAAAGCGAATCAACGAAATCCTTATCGGAAATGCTGCCCTTGACAAAGGTGAATTTTTCGTTTTTCATCGCCTCATCAAGGCTCTTGAGGTTGCCTGCATAGGTCAGCGCATCAAGGCAGACGATTTCATAATCGGGATGCTTTTCAAGCATATAATAAACGAAATTGACGCCGATGAAACCTGCGCCGCCCGTTACAAGAATTTTCATTCGGATTCCTCCTCTGCCGTTACATTCGGCTCAATCAGGGAAACAATTTTTCTGAATTCAACGTGGTCGAAATGCTTTTTGAAGCGCACGCCGACGGAATAATCAAGGTCACATTCGGGGCAATGGAAATTCGCCCTGAAAAACTGGCAATGGAATTTCCACGCCGTAAGCTGGATGCAGGACGTGCCGCAGGTTTCGCACACGTGGCACATTCTTTTTTTATCAACAAGCGGGTTATCGATGTTTCTGATAACCTTCGCTTTAAAAGCAAGCTTTGAATAGAATTCCTCTCCGCAGCCCGAAATTTCGGGAAAAGGCTCGTTGCCGGGCATAATCTTTTTGAGAATATCGGCGGTGAGCATACTGTCACCGAGTGCACGGTGGTGGATATACATTTCGGGGTCGATGCCGAGCATCTGTGCAGCGGTCAGGAGACCGGTCTGCTGACCCTTGGGGCAATTATGAATTCTCTGGAAAACCCTCTGCAAATCGCAGTATTTATCAAGAAACGGGATAATCTTGATGCCGTTGAGATAGCGGAAATTCTCAAGAAGCACTCTGATATCGCCGTCACCCCAGGTGAAAATAACGGTTTCCTCCGTACCTATCCACTTTCTGAACATCGAAAAAGCCTTTGTGAAGGGCATACCCGAGTTGATATCGTCGTTTGTAAGGTGGGTAAGCCTTTTGACGCTTCCCCTTAATTTTTTTCCGATCTGGGAACGGATTATGCAGGAGAAGGTGTCAACGGTTTCAAGCTCGGAATCAAGCTTGACCGCACCGATTTCGATGATTTCGTTTATAAATCCGTTTGCTTTTTTTGCATAAGTATTATTCCATTCAAGGTCAAGGATAACAAATTGCATCAAAACATTCCTTTAAACTCATATTTAATTTATAATACTATATACGGCGGATTATTTCAAGAGCAAAATGAAAAGAGGCTGACGAATCAGCCTCAGAAAATTAAACACAGTATCCTTTTTCTTTGATAACCGAAACCACTTTTTCGGTCAGGCGGTTGCAGATTTCATCGCTCTGCGCCTCGACCATAACGCGGATAACGGGCTCCGTACCCGATTCACGCACAAGGATTCTGCCGTTATTGCCAAGCTCTTTTTCCGCTTCCTTAACCGAATTCATAACGTCGGCATCATTTATCACCGACTTTTTATCGGCAACCCTGACGTTAACGAGCTTCTGCGGAAAAATTACAAGTCCCTCGGAAAGCTCCGAGGCTTTTTTGCGAAGCGAAAGCATAACCTCGGTAAGCTTGAGGCTCGTGAGTATACCGTCACCCGTTGATGCGTATTTTGAGAAAATTATGTGACCCGATTCCTCTCCGCCCAGACGGTTGCCGTTTTCGCGCATATATTCATAAACAAATCTGTCACCGACGGCGGTTTTGGCATAGCCGATGCCGAGTCGGTCAAAAGCCTTGTAAAGCCCTATATTGGACATCACCGTTGTGACAACCGTATTGTTGAGAAGCTCCCCTTTTTCCTTGAGATACCTTCCGCAGATATAGAGAATGTGGTCGCCCGTGAGCACGTTGCCCTTTTCGTCAACGGCAAGGCAACGGTCTGCGTCGCCGTCATAGGCAAAGCCGATATCAAGCGTATTTTCCTTAACGAAACGGCAAAGTCCGTCAATATGAGTCGAGCCTGAATCGACGTTGATATTCAAGCCGTCGGGACGCGCATTGATGACGAAGGTCTGCGCTCCGAGAGCATCGAAAACCGCCTTCGCAATGCTCCACGCACTGCCGTTTGCACAGTCGAGACCGATTTTAAGCCCCCTGAAGGAATGCACTCCCAGCGAAATCAGATAGCCGATATAACGGTTTCTGCCCGAAATATAGTCAACGGTTTTGCCGATATCAACGCCCGTTGCAAACGGAATTTTTTCGGAATAAACGCCGTCAAGATAATCCTCGATAAGGTCGGTCAGTGATTCGTCAGCCTTTTCGCCGTTGCAATTCAGAATTTTGATTCCGTTATCGTAAAAAGGATTGTGGCTTGCGGAAATCATAATTCCGCAGTCGAAGCCGTCAAGCTTTGTCAGATAAGACACCGACGGAGTTGTCGTAACGTGAAGAAGATATGCATCCGCACCCGATGCCGTCAGACCTGCGACAAGCGAATATTCAAACATATAGCTTGAACGTCGGGTATCCTTGCCGATTAAAATTCTTGGTTTTTCTCCGTTTCCTTTTTGACTTTTTAATTCTCCGAAATAACAGCCGAGGAATCTGCCGATTTTATATGCGTGGTCGGCGGTAAGGTCAACGTTTGCCTCTCCTCTGAAGCCGTCTGTGCCGAAGTATCTGCCCAAAAACGCCCTCCTTATTGTTTATCAACTATGATTCCGCCCGTTTTATAAATCGAATTTGCAGGGACGGTGCCCCTGACACACGAAAGCGGATAGATATTGGAATTGTTGCCGATAATCGTGCCCGGATTGAGCACGGAATTGCAACCCACCTCGACGTTGTCACCGAGAATTGCACCGAATTTTTTGAGACCCGTTTCAAATTTTTCATCGCCGTTTTTAACAACAACACAGGTCTGGTCAGATTTGACGTTTGAGGTCACGGCACCTGCACCCATATGGGATTTGTAGCCGAGAATACTGTCGCCGACGTAGTTGAAATGAGGCACCTGCACGCCGTCGAAAAGAATGGCATTCTTGATTTCAACGGAGTTGCCGACAACGCAGTTGTTGCCGATGAGTGCGCTTTCACGGATGAATGCGCAATGACGCACCTCGGTATTTGCTCCGATGATGCAGGGCGCACCGATATGGGCCGTCGGAGCAACAACGGCAGTTTTATGAACAAAAACGTTTTCGGAAATCTCATTATATTCCGATTTATCAATGCTTTTGCACAATTCAAGAATGAAGCTTTTGATTCGGCAGAGAGCCTCCCAGGGATATTCGAAGCCTGCAAGCCATCCGCCTGCCTGAGAATGCTCTGGAGAGAGAATATCAAGAGTTTTATACATTGAAAATACCTCCGTTTTAATTGCAGGAATATTATATGATTTTATAACCGAAAATATAATAACAAATCGCAACAAAAAAATAAAGCGGAAATTTGAAATGAATTAATCATAACAAAAATCCGCTTATGATTATTTGCTGACCGCCCAGAGATTCTTGATTTCTCCGCTGATTGTTTCGTATGACCAGCTTTTTGAAGAATTCGAGATACTGTTGGGGTCATTGACGGTGAAATTGCCGTTTTCATCAACACCCGTGAGCACGATGAAATGCCCCGTTGTTGTGAAATGCCCCTTGCCCATAACGCAGATTACGGGGTTGCCGTTTTCAAGATTACGCACGATTGTGTTTTTATCGAGCGGAAGCTCATCGACCTCAAGTCCGAGCTTTTCGCCGCCTTCGCTGATGAGTGTCCAGAGCGAGCCGCTTCCCTTGACGTAATAATTATTCTCAATGGCGAAATCAATTATCTTATCGGGCGACATCGTTTCATCACCCGTCAGGTAGTATGCGCACATTGAAAGGCAGACGGGACCGCAGGCGGTAAGACCTGCAACGTCGCTGCCGTATTGCTTATAGCCCCAGCGCTTGTCCCATTGAAGAAAAAGCGGCACCGCTTCGCTGTCCTCATATTCCGAAAGGTTGATGCCGTGAATCGCATCCTTTTCAAGCGGATAGGAAAGCACGAAATCCTTCGTTTCGGGGTTACGCTCAAGCAATTCAATAAGGCTTTCGGGATAATCCCTCAGCGACAAACCGTTTGAATGCGCAAAGGCACGAACGGTTTTTCTTGCGTCCGAAGCCGATGAACCGCCTGAAACGGAGTTCCATATATTATCGTTTGCAATCAGCAGAATCAGTAACGCCGCAACGATGATAACGCCAGCACCGAGCAGGATATATTTTCTTTTTGTCTTTGCAAAATCAGTCATAAATAACGCCTCCCGACAGAATAAATATATCAGTCGGAAGGCACAATTCGGTAATATAATTATTACAATTTTATTAAATTATTTCGTAAGCTTAACGGTATAGAGCCAGTCGCTGTCAAGCTCATCGGGATTGATTGCGGGGAAAACGATTTCAGCCTTGCCGCCGTTATCCCTGATTTCAAGCACTGCATCGCTGCCGAGAAGCTCTGCCTTCATTTCAGGGTCATAGTCAACGAGTTCAAGAAGCTGCGTGCCGAAGGGGAAACGGTTGATGACAGCATAAACGTCATCACCCTTCTTTGTGTAGTATACGCCCTCCTGGAGCTGCTTTGAATAAATTCTCGTGCCGTAGATTGCATCGCCGTTGACACGCAGCCAATCGCCCATCTGGAGAAGTCTTTCCTCCATAATAACGGGAATCGTGCCGTCTGCGGCAGGGCCGATATTGAGCAGGAAGTTGCCGCCCTTTGAAACAAGGTCGCAGAGCATTTCGATGAGCTCCTTTGCGCTCAGATAATCGGCAACGTCCTCGTTTTTATTGAAGCCGAAGCTCCTGCCGATGCCTCTGCATTCCTCAAAGGGTCTGTCAAGCTCAACGTCCTCAATCTTTCTGCCTTCCTCGATGTAGCCGTATTCGGTGGTGAAATTGCCGCCGACTCTGCCTCTTGTTTCCTTGCCCCAGCGGTCATTGGGTACAACGAAATCCTTTACGCTTGATTCGTTATAGAGCCACTGCAGGAATTCGGTTGAATGCCAGACGTCGGAGGTATGCTCCCATTCGCCGTCGGTAAAAAGGGTTGCAGGCTGATATTTTTCAACAAGCTCCTTGAGCATCGGAATCAGATGCTCAACGGAATATTCCTCGGGATTGCGAAGATATACGGGATTGAACCACTCGTAAACAGAATGGTAAACGCCGAAGCGCACGTCGGTTTTTGCGAGAGCTTCTTTTAATTCCATAAGGAAATCCCTGTGAGGTCCGATATCAACGCTGTTCCAGTTCCATGCATAATCGGATTTATACATACAGTAGCCGTCGTGATGCTTGGAAACGAAGTTTATGTATTTTGCACCGCTTTTCTGAAAGAGCTCCGCCCATTTATCGGCATCGAAAAGCTCCGCCCTGAATTCGCCTGCAAAATCGTTATATTTAAAATCGGGACCGTATTTCTGCTGGTGATAATAATAGTATTCTCTGTCGTTTTCGCTTCTTTCAACGATTTCGTCGCAGTGATAGCCGTACCACTCGGCATACTTGCCCTTGGGAGCATATGCGGGCACGCTGTAAAGACCCCAATGGATGAAAATGCCGAATTTAGCATCGGCAAACCACTCGGGAACGGGACGTTTATTAAGGGATTCCCAATTGTTTTCGTACATAAAAAATCCTCCGTTTTAATGTTATAATTCAGATTTTAAAGAAAAATTGAAAGTGAAGAGTGAACAGTTTCGGAAGGGCTTCGCCCTAACCCGATATAATTCAGCTTTTGCGGAGCAATATTTTATTTGCGTCGCAGACCCTTAACTTTTCACTGTTCACCATTCATTATTCACTTTTAAAGTATACCAACACATACCGTTTGTGTCAACGGAATATGAGAATATATTGCAAGGGAACCGTAAGAATGATATAATGAATTGACATAAAGGAGTTGACGATATGATTATATATTTTTCGGGCACGGGAAACAGCGGATATATTGCGAAAAGAACGGCTCAGATTATCGGCGCTGAAGCTGTTGATTTGTTTGAGAGAATCCGCAACAAGGACTATACCCCGATTGACACAAACGGCGAAAATCTTACCGTTTGTGCACCGACCTATGCGTGGAGAATTCCGCATATACTGACCGATTATCTGAAAAAAACACCGATTGAAAACTGCAGGGGCATTTATTTTCTGATGACCTGCGGAGACGATATCGGCAATGCAGAAAAATATCTCAGAAAGCTCTGCGGTCAGATTGATAAGGAATATATGGGCTGTGCATATTTCAGAATGCCCGAAAACTATATTGCAATGTTCACCGCACCGAATGACGGGCAGGCAGAGAGAATCATTGCGAAATCGGAAAAGAAAATAACCGAAACCGCCGAAGCCGTCGCAAGGGGCGAAAAGCTTCCGAGGGTTGCGGTCAACACCGTCGGCAGGCTCAAAAGCGGAATCGTCAACACCGCTTTCTATGCGTTATGCGTAAAAGCGGATAAATTCTACGCAACGGAAAAATGCGTTTCCTGCGGTAAATGCGAAAAGCTCTGTCCCCTTGCAAACATCACGGTGACAGACGGAAAGCCCGTTTGGGGCAAGGATTGCACGCACTGTATGGCGTGCATCTGCAGATGCCCTGCCGAGGCGATTGAATACGGCAACAAGAGCCAGGGCAAGAACAGATACTATTGCAAAATCAAGTGATAAAGCGGACAAAATCCGCCCTTAACTCTTCACTATTTACTCTTCATTCTTCACTAAAAAAGCACCCTCATCGGGTGCTCTTTTTTTATAACTCTTTAACGCCATAGAAATGGATGACGTTCATATCCTCTTCCATATCAAGACCGTGGGAGCCGCAGCCGCCGTCGATTTCGTGGCAGCCGTGGTCGGGGCAGAAGCCGAGGAATACGTTGTGATTCTTCCATTCTGATTCGATTTTTGCGCAAAGCTCGGCAAAAAACGCAACGTTGCCGTCAAGCGCAGAGAGCGATTCCTCCGCTTCGGGGCCGTGGCGGTGCATCGTGCCGTCATAGTTGCCGTTATAAATAACTATTAAATCATATTCGTCATTTCCGATTAATTCAAGAGCCTTTGCATTGACCTCATCAACGGTTTCATAGATGAAATAATCCATATTTCTCTCAAGGAAAATCATTGAAATGCTGTCCCCTGCAGTTGAAACAATGGCGCATTTCTTACCGTTTTCGATGAAGGAATCGAAGACTGTTTTGCATTTAAGAACGGGCTTTTCATATTTTCTGATGCCGTGGATTTCGGGGCTGACACCCGTATACATTGAAGCAAAGCAAACGGGCGTGACGCTCGGCATAACCGAAAGCATCGGGAGAGAAAAATCGGTGCAAAGCTGGGCAGGAATGAATTTATCTGTGTATTTCTGATAAACCCAGAGCGCAACCGCATCGGGGTTGTAAATAACCGTTCTGTCGGTCTTTTTACCGCCGAGTTTTTTCTTTGCAAGTGCCGTCACAACGGGGTTTGCGCCGTCGATTCCGTCAGGCTTATCAATACCTGCAAGCTCAAGCGCGGTTGCATAAACGGAACTGATGCAGATTGAACTGTTTAAATCAGACATAAAAAATCACCTTTCGTTAACGTTTCCCGAATCTCCTGCAAGTTTACCGTTGCAAGCGGAAAATTACAGGAGAATGTAAGTATATCAGAAAAATTTTATCACAGTAAATTCAACGTGTCAAGAATTGAGAATTGTTGACATTATAATAAAATAATAATATAATATCCTTTGTAAAATTTGTAAGGAGCTGACGATATGATTTACACCATCAGCAGAAGCCTTCACACCGATTTTTCCGTTTACAGACAAAACCGTCTCGATGCGAGAAGCTGGTTTATCCCCTTTTCAAGCGTTGAAGAAGCGGAGAAATCCGATTACAAAAACGAAAGATACGTTTCCGACAGAATTCAGATGCTCAGCGGCGAATGGGATTTTGCATATTTCCCGAAGCTGAGTGATATTCCCGACGAATTCGATACCGAAAAAACCGCTTTCGACAAGGTTAACGTGCCCTCAACGTGGCAGAGGACGGGCTATGACCGGATTGCTTATATCAACACCCGTTACCCCTTCCCCAAGAAGCCTCCGCACATTCCCGAGGACGTTGCCGTGGGCATTTACAGAAAGCGCTTTGACCGTCAGGATGCCGACAGAAGCATTATCAGCTTCCTCGGCGTTGCAGGTGCGTTTGCGCTTTATATCAACGGCAGATACGTCGGCTACAGCGAAGGCTCGCATAACACAGCCGAATTCGACATCACCGATTTTCTCACAGACGGCGAAAACGAAGCGGTTGTTGTCAACTATAAATGGAGCAACGGCACTTACCTCGAATGCCAGGATATGTTCAGGGAAAACGGAATTTTCAGAGACGTTTTCATCATAAAACAGAATGATATTCACGTTGACGATTATCTTCTCCGACCCAACAAAAACGCTGACGGCACTTATAATCTCACCGCCGAAATCAAAGGAAACATTCCCGACGGAAGCAAGGCAACGCTTGAATGCGAGGGTCTTTTCGGCAAAACAGAAATCAAGGATAAAACCGTTATAAAAAATCTCCCTGCCGAGGAATGGTCGGCGGAAAAGCCGATTCTTTACAAGGCTTTCATCACCGTTTGCGACGGTGACGGCAAGGTCTGCGAGGTTATCCGAAGCTATATCGGCTTCAGGGATATCCGAATTGAGGGCGAGGTTTTCCGCTTCAATTCGAAGCCAATAAAGCTTGTCGGCGCAAACCATCACGATACCCATATGACCAAGGGCTACGCAATGTCTCTCGACGACCTTGAGCTTGACGTCAGGCTGATGAAGGATTATAACTGCAACTGCGTGCGCACCTCGCACTATCCCCCCGACCCCGTTTTCATCACGATGTGCGATTTCTACGGTCTCTACGTTGTTGACGAGGCTGATATCGAAACCCACGGCTTCTATTCGATGCCCGGTGCATATAACCCCAACAAGCTCTCGAACAATCTCAAATGGGCAGACCGTTATCTTGACCGTGTCAGCGCAATGTATGAAAGAGACAAGAATCACCCGTCTGTCACGATGTGGAGTCTCGGCAACGAATCGGGCGGCTATAAATGTCAGGACGTCTGCTACGGTTTCCTGCGCAAAAACAATCCCGAAGTGCCCGTACATTACGAGGGTGTCAACCGCTCAACACGCTGGGCATACGACGTTGTTTCAAGGATGTACGCCTCACCCGAGCTGATGGCGAAAATCCGTGACGGTAAAGCAGGAAAAAAATATAAGGGCAAGCCCTTCTTCCAGTGTGAATACGCCCACGCAATGGGCAACGGACCGGGCAAAATCGAGAAATATATGCAGCTTTTCCTCTCCTCGGAGCAATTCCTCGGCGGATGCATCTGGGAGTGGGCAGACCACAGCGTCTATGACGAAAAAGCAGAGTATAAATGGACCTACGGCGGCGACCACAACGAGCCGATTCACGACGGCAACTTCTGCGTTGACGGTCTCTTCTTCCCCGACAGAAAGCCTTCAAGCGGTGCGCTTGAGATGAAGGTCTGCTACAGACCCGTCAGAGCATCGTACCTCGGCGGCGGCAAATTCGCCCTTAAAAATACAAGATATTTCACAGACACGTCAGATATCGCAATCGCTTATACCGTAACGAAAAACGGCTATGAAACCGACAGCGGCGTTATTGATGAAATTATTGCTCCGCAGACCGAAAAAGAAATTACGATAAAATCCGATTCCTTTGCAAAATCAGGAGAAGATATTTTCATTAATTTCGTATACACGAGAAAATCCGACGGCTTCGAAATCGCAGCCGAGCAGGTTATCATCAGCGAAAAAGCTCCCGAAAGCTCAATCGGCAAATACTGCGAAATCGAAAACGGCAACATCATCACCGCAACCTTCAACGGCGGCGAGCTTGTTTTTGACAAATCCGTCGGTCTTATCAGCTATAAAAAAGACGGTAAGGAGCTTCTCAAAGCAAAGCCCCTTGACGGTCTGCCCGGCTTCGTGCCGCATATCTACAGAGGCAGGCTCGATAACGATATGTATACCGTCATTTTCTGGAATCTCATCGGTCTTGAAAATGCGAAAACAATTCTTTACGATTGCAAGGTCAAGAGCGATTCCGAAGGCGAATATGTCAGAACAAAATACAGATTCATCGGCAAAAGCGTGCTTCTTCTCGCAAAGGCTTACGTTGATTACCGCATCGACGAAAACGGCAAAATCAGAATCACCGCAAAGCTCAAAAAGGTATTTCCGATGACCGCCATGCTCCCGAGATTCGGCGTGCACTGCGAATTCTCACCCGAATTTGCAAAAACGGAATATTTCGGCAGAGGCCCGATTGAAAATTACAGCGATTTCAGAGAGCACTCCCCCATCGGCAGATATGAATGCGCCGTTTGCGATATGGCTCACAAATACATAAAGCCGCAGGATTCGGGCAACAGAGGCGACGTCAGGGAATGCGCTCTGATTTCCGATTCGGTAAAAATAGTTTTCAAGGCGGACGGCAGGGCTTTCTCATTCAACGCCAACCCCTTTACGCTTGAGCAGCTCAAAAAAGCAAAGCATATCGAGGATTTGCCCGATACCGAAACGGTATTCGCCGCCATCGACGGCTTCGTCAGAGGCACGGGCACGGGAAGCTGCGGCCCGGGACCTGCAAAGGAGCACACGATTAATTTCGGATATTCAAATCCGCTTGAATACACCTTCACTGTTGAAGCGGAATGAAAGGACTGATAAATATGGAAAAATACGCAAGATTCAGATATTTCCCGAGCGTACCTCTCGGCGAAAACGGCAAGCACGCAACCGCCTCCGAGGAGCATATCGCACTCTCAAGAGAAGCGGCAACGGAGGGTATGGTGCTTCTCAAAAACAAAAAAAATACGCTTCCCCTCAAAAAGGGTCAGAAAATAGTCCTTCTCGGTAAGGCTACGATTGAATACATCAAAGGCGGCGGAGGAAGCGGCGACGTACACAGCCCATATGTGCGCAACATTTACGAGGCTTTCAGAGAAAAAGAAAAAGAGGGCAAGGTTGAAATCTATATGCCCCTTGTTGATTTCTATAAGGATTACGTTGAAAAGGAAAGCGTGCACATCCCCACTCAGGAGCAGATTAACGCAACGTGGGATATTGTCAACGCAATGGAATTCTGCACAAAGCGTGACGAAATGACCTACGACACCTTCGCTTCAATGCACGTCAAGGAGCCGAGAATCATGGCAAGCGAGCTTTCAAAGGCATCCGATTTTGCCGATACCGCAATTCTCACGCTCAGCCGATTCTCCGCAGAGGGCGTTGACCGCAGAGCAAAGGACGGCGACTATTATCTTTCAAAAGAGGAGAAGGAGCTCATTCTGAATGCAGGCATCCTCTTCAAAAAGCTGATTGTCGTTATCAATTCCGGCGGAATCATCGACTGCGAAATCCTCGCAACCGACAGTAACGTCAAGGCGATTCTTTTCGGATGGCAGGGCGGTATGGAGGGTGCATCGGCAATTGCGGATATCATCTGCGGCGACGTTAACCCCTCGGGCAAGCTTGCCGATACAATCGTTAATTCCTATGACAGCTACCCCTGCAAGGAGGATTTCTGGAAGGGCTTCAAGTATATCAATTATTCCGACGATATCTACGTCGGCTACAGATATTTCGAAACCGTTCCCAAAAAGCAGAAGCTTGTTCGCTACCCCTTCGGTTTCGGTCTCTCCTATACCGAATTTGAAATAAGCGGCGCAGAATGCTCCGAAAAGGACGGCAAAATCACAGCAAAGGCAACCGTTAAGAATATCGGAAAGTATTCGGGCAAAGAGGTGCTCCAGCTTTATTATTCAGCACCGCAGGGCAAGCTCGGCAAGCCTGCAAAGGAGCTTTGCGCATTCGCAAAAACAAAGCTTCTTGCTCCCGATGAAAGCGAAGAATTAACCCTCACCTTTGAGATTAAAGATATGGCATCCTTCGATGACCTCGGTAAGATTCAGAAATTCGCATACGTGCTTGAAGAAGGCGAATACTCCTTCCATCTCGGCACGTCGGTCAGAGATACCGAGCAGCTTGATTTTGTTTATACCGTCAAAGAAAACACCGTAACGGAGCAGCTCAGAAGCTGGTGCAGACCCTTCAGGCTCAGAAGAAGAATGCTTTCAAACGGCAAATTCGAGCAGCTTCCGACGGGCAAGGAAAGCTATTATTACGGCGAGGTTGCACCCTCCGGCGCAAAGGCTCCCGATACACTCGTGAAATTCGACGACGTGGGTGAAAAATGCACCCTCGACGAATTCGTTGCCCAGATGACGCTTGACGAGCTGATGTATATCGTCGGCGGTCAGAAGCCCACAGGCGTTTGCAACACGGGCTCATTCGGCGGAATTGACAGACTTTCAATACCCTACGCTCCCACAGCCGACGGCCCTGCAGGCGTAAGAATTGAAACGAATACGGGCATTTACACAACGGCATGGCCCTGCGCAACTCTGCTTGCCTGTTGCTGGAATACCGACCTCGTTTACAGAATCGGCGTTGCGGCAGGTAAGGAAATCAGAGAAAACAACCTCGGCATCTGGCTTGCACCTGCACTCAACATTCACAGAGATCCCCTCTGCGGCAGAAACTTTGAATATTATTCGGAAGATCCGCTTGTAGCAGGTAAAAATGCCGCCGCAATGACAAGAGGCGTGCAGTCGCAGAAGGCGGCGGTATCAATCAAGCATTTCGCCTGCAACAACAAGGAGGCTAACCGCTACGATATCGATGCGAGAATTTCCGAAAGAGCGCTTCGTGAAATCTATCTCAAGGGCTTCGAGATTGCCGTCAAAGAGGGCGACCCCTGGACACTGATGTCCTCCTATAACAGAATCAACGGTCAGCACACCAGCGAAAGCTACGAGCTTCTGACCGAAATTCTCCGCAACGAATGGGGCTTCAAGGGAATGGTTGTCACCGACTGGGGAGTTAAGAATAACCCCGTCAAGGAGGTGCAGGCAGGCAACGATATGAAGATGCACTGCGGCTACCCCGAGGACCTTATGAAGGCATATAAGAAGGGCAAGCTGACAAGGGCGGAGCTTGAGCTTTGCGCAAAACGAATTCTTGAAATGATAATGAAGCTTGCATAAGAAAAAGGATGTGCTTTTGCGGCACATCCTTTTTTAGTGAATAATGAATAGTGAAAAGTGAAGAGTTAAGGGTGGGCGTTGCCCACACCCGATTTTTAATTCGGAATTAATATTTATAATAGAATTTCTGCGTAGGGGCGTTCTTTGAACGCCTGAATGCTTCGCATTCGCAACCCTCAGCCCTTCGGGCAGCTCCCTTCAAAGGGAGCCTATGAAATGATCTATAATTTAATCTTCGCATTGACAGCTTTTGATTTAATAAACTGCTCGAATTCTTCGCAGCTGCCCTTTTCAAATCTGTTTTTATCAACCATAATCACAAGCTTCTGCTTCATAATCAGCAGATAGAGATTCTTGCTCTGCCTTACCTTTATGATTTTGTCGTATTCAATCTTCAGCTCGGATTTATCGGCAGAGCTTATTGAGAGCAGATAATCGTCAAAAAACAGATTCTGCGCTGAAGGCAGCTCACCGAAAAGCTCGACAAGCTGTTTTTCTCTCTTTTTTGCGTGGATGCGTGTATTGATTAGCGGATAGAAGTAAAGAAAAACGCCGACAAGAACAATCGCCGCACCGCTGAAATAATTGCCGTAATAAAAGAAAAGCAAAACGGCAAGAAAGCCGTAAATCACGGCAACCGCAATCTGAAAAATAAGACGTGACACAAATGAATACGCCTTATTCATTTCAATATACATCTCTTTCGAATGCGTGAAATTATTGATAAACAAAGGCTCCATCGTCATTCTCCTTTCGCAATCAGAATTCAAACTCCGCAACAATCGGGAAATGGTCGGAAACAACCTTTTCGATTGTTTTAACACCCGTACATTTCAGTCCCCTGAAAAATATGTAGTCGATTTTGATATTCGGCTTATAGGACGGAAAAGTGAATTTTCCTTTTTCGTCTGCATAGAAATCCGTATCCTCAAGCCTTTCAAAAAGCGGTTTGAGCTCATTGCTCTCGGGCAGAGCGTTGAAGTCACCCATCAGCACAAGCGGCATATCGGTTGAATCGACGATTGAGCAGATTTCCTTTACCGCATTTTTTCTCTCACCGAGTGCAAGACCCATATGGCAGACAAGCACGAGCACTTCCCTGCCTCCGATATCAACAACCGCTTTGAGAATGCATCTTGATTCGTATTTGCCGATTTCGTATTTGAAAATCGGGTCAGGCACCGCAACTGTTTCGGCTGAATTAATCGGATGCCTTGTAACAAACGCATTGCCGTAGGGACTTGTGCCGCCGACGTCGATTGCCTTTGCAAAATAACGGTTATAGCCGAGGCCGTCAGCCAGCGCATTCGTCTGGTCGGTGTAGCCTTCAATCGGGCCTTCTCCCCTGACCTCGTTAAGTCCGCAGATATCGGGAGAAATCTCCTTTATCGCATCAACGAACAAATCAATATCAATTTTATCATTCATATAATCCAGACAGTGCTGGATATTGAAAGTCATTACCTTCATTTTACCATATCCTTTATGAATCAAAATAGCCTGCCGAGCGGACTATCTCAAGCAAGAGCTCATCGTTTTCAACGTCACATTGAGCACACATAAGTGTGTTTTTTATATTTGATAAAACATAATATTTTCCTGCAACCCTTGCCGTATAAACAAAATAATTGGTCTTTTGGTCCTTATATTCGGTATCAAGTTCATCAGCCTGCCTTTTGATGTTTGCAGCATACTGATTCAGAATATTTATTGAACTGTCATAACTGTCAAAAACAAAAAACTCAATGCTGATATCGTCTTTTTCGCCCTTCATTCCCGTTTCGAGCTGATTGTTTTTATCTTCCCAACTAACATGGTACATTGAAGTCAGATTCACAAGCTCGATACCGTATTTTGAAACAGATTGCGTAACTTCTTCTGCAGTTTTCGGCTTTGCAGGGTCAAGAATCAGAAAAAACAAACCTATCATCAAAGCAATAACGGCAAAAAGCTTGATGAATCCGAAAGTATAAATCTGTGCCTTGCTGCCTTTTCTTCCCCGTTCATATATTTCGCTCTGTTCTTTAAAGTGCTTTTTCACAGCCGACTTATATTCGCTGATTTCTTCACTGATTTTGGCAGAAACAACGTTGTTTCTGTGTTTATATATGATACCGATTACAAAGGTTAAAACGGCTACCGCAAGCAGAGCAACAGCCGCATAATCAACAAATTTATCAAGAGCTCTCTCAAACAAAGAAACAAAAGCAAGGAAAGTGCCCATAAGTGGCAGCACCATCAGAATTGAGCAGATAAAAATGAGAATCCGACTTTTTCGGCGGTCTGACGATGACTCAACAAGCCACCAACCGAAACGGCGGCTTCTGAATCTGCCCTGATGCTCCGAGCCGAATTCGTAAACATCCTTTCTTTTTTTATCAGACAATGAATAAATGATGTCCCAAATCCATTTCTGCGCCAATGACGAAAGTACCGCAAGAATGATGAAATATATAACACGAAAGTAATAAGGATCCATTTAACCCTCCAAAAATTTGTTAAGCACCGTAAATTCTCTTTTATACTGTGCCGCCAATTCTTCATCAGCAATGCTTTCGTAAGCGGCGAAAACTGCAAGAGCCTTTTCAAAATCAATCCATTCGGGCTCAACGCCGTGGAGAATCTCGGTTTCGGTAAGGCTCTGCTTATCGTTGCCGACAATTTCACACACAAAATAATTGCTTACAAAAACCTTATCATAAAAATATTCGTTGACGTTGACAAACGGATGCAAAACCCTGACAACGTATCCCGTTTCCTCACGCACCTCACGGACAACGCATTCCTCGGGAGCTTCTCCGCTTTCAAGTCCGCCGCCGGGCGAAAGATAAACGCCCGTGTTGACTTCGTGGGAGAGCAGGATTTTACCGTTTTGAACGATAATCGCCCTGCACCCGATGCGTGAATGCTTCGGCGGCAGAGAATATTTTTCGCCGTATTGATTTATGGTTTTAACAGACATATTTGCCTCTCTGTTTCCGTTTATAAAGCAAGCAGGGCGGGATGCCCACATCCCGCCGTTAACTTTGCACATATGTTTTTCGGCAGCTTGCGGGCAAGCCGCCCTACACGTTTTTTAAGATTAATTAATTTTTTAATCAATCAAAAAGATAAACTCTGGTTTCGTAGGGTCTGGTTGTAAAGCCGTTTTTGCCCGTGGGAGCATCATCATAGTTGCAGAGCATTGCCTTACCCTTTGTCAGGTCATAGCCTGCAGGTGCTCTGAAGCTGACACACTTATCTGTATATGAGCAGATAACGAGCATACTTACGCCGTTATATACTCTCTCATAAACGTAAAGGTCACTGCTCATCTTGTTATATTCTTTGTATGAGCCGTAAACCGCAACGGGATTCTCCTTGCGGAACTTGATGAGTGCCTTGTAATGGTTGAAAATGGAGTTGGGGTCTGCCATTTCAGCCTCGGCGTTGATGCCGTCCTTATAGTTGGGGTTGACAGGCATCCAGGGTGTGCCCGTTGTGAAGCCTGCATTGTCGCTTGAATCCCACTGAACGGGAGTTCTTGCATTGCCGCGGCTTGAGGTCTTGAGACGCTGCTTTGCCTTTTCATCCGAGAAGCCGAAAAGACGGAGCGTTTTATAGTTATTGACCGCAAATATATCCTGATAATCCTCAACATTGGGAAGGTCGATATTTGTCATACCGAGCTCCTGACCCTGATAAATAAAGGGTGTGCCGCACTGAAGCATATATGAGTTCGCGATTGTTTTTGCGCTTTCAACTCTGTATTTAATGCTTCCGAAGCGGTTGATGATTCTGGGATGGTCATGGTTTTCCATATAAAGTGCGTTCCAGCCCTTGCCGTAAAGACCCTCCTGCCAGGTTGAGAAAGCTTTCTTGAGCTTCTTGAGGCTGAAGGGGAAATTCAGGCAATCCATAAAGAGGCAGTCAGCCTCCATATGCTGGAAATGGAACATCATATCAAGCTCCTGTGCAGGGCCTTCCTTGATATATTTGAGAGCCTTGTTGACCGTCATCATCGGAGCTTCACCGACTACGAAGCAGTCATATTCGTTAAGTACTTCACGGAATTCAGTGAGATATTCGTGAATGTGGGGACCGTCTGCATAATGCTCCATACCGCATGCCTGAGGAATCGGGAAGCCGTTGGGCAGACCCTCACGCTTTGATACGAAGGTAATAACGTCCTCACGGAAGCCGTCAACGCCCATATCGAGCCAGAATTTCATAATATCCTTGACTTCCTGACGGAGCTCGGGGTTATCCATATTGAGGTCGGGCTGTTTCTTTGAGAAAAGGTGGAGATAATACTGGCCGTTTTCCTGATTATATTCCCAAGCCTTGCCTTCGAAAAGGGATGACCAGTTATTGGGGAGCTTACCGTCCTTACCGTCTCTCCAGATATAGTAATCGTGATATTTGCTGTTTTTGTCAATGCCCTGCCTGAACCATTCGTGCTCATCGGAGCTGTGGTTGACAACAAGGTCCATAATGACCTTCATTCCTCTTGCGTGAGCTTCGTCAAGCACCTTCTTGAAAAGCTCGTTGTTGCCGTAATCGGGGGAAATGTTTCTGTAATCGGAGATATCGTAGCCGAAATCGGCATTGGGTGAGCAATAAAGGGGTGAAAACCAGATGCAGGTTACGCCGAGCTCTTTGAGGTAATCGAGCTTTGAGAGCACGCCCTCAAGGTCACCGATACCGTCGCCGTTACCGTCACAGAATGAACGGGGCCAGATCTGATAGCAA